>JAIPCS010000024.1 GCA_021738105.1 Sulfuritalea sp. | reverse complement strand
GTTCACCGCGTTCTGCACATTGCCGTGTTCCAGATACTCTCGCAACTGGTCAGCCACCATCACTGCGCAGTTCTCTTCGGCCTCACCCGTGGAGGCACCCAGATGCGGCAGGGCAATCACCTGCGGGTGATTGTTGACATGTGCGCTCGGGAAATCACAAACGTAGGCAGCAAGTTTCTTGGCATCAAGCGCCTCCAACACTGCCGCTTCGTCCACCACACCTTCACGGGAAAAATTCAGTAACACGGCGCCATGTTTGACATGCGCCAGCATTTCCGCATTGATCATCTTGCGCGTTGCATCCACCAGCGGAACATGCATTGAAATAAAGTGGGCACTCTTCAGTACTTCACCGACACTGTTGGCCTTTTTTACTTGCGAAGGCAGGCTCCAGGCCGCATCGATGGTAATTTCTGGATCATAGCCGAGCACATTCATGCCCAACTTGATCGCCACGTCGGCCACCAGACATCCGATCTTGCCCAGACCGATCACACCCAGCGTGTGGCCGGCAAGCTCAAATCCGGCAAATGTCTTCTTGCCGTCTTCAACTTTTTTCTCCATCGCTGGATCCTTCGGATCGAGTGCGGAAACAAACTTCATCGCACCACCAATATTACGTGCGGAAAGCAGCATGCCTGCGACCACCAGCTCCTTGACGGCATTGGCATTGGCGCCCGGCGCGTTGAATACTGGTACTCCCCTCGCTGACATGGCCTTGACGGGTATATTGTTGGTGCCGGCCCCGGCACGACCGATAGCCCGCACCGACTGCGCGATGTCCATTGCATGCATGTCGGCCGAGCGCACCATGATGGCGTCCGGATTGGCGACGTCCTTGCCAACCGTGTAGCGCTCACTTGGCAGGCGCTTCAATCCATTGCTGGATATCTGATTGAGAATCAGTATATTGAGAGAACTATGCATTTTTCGCCTCGAACTCCTTCATGTATTCGACCAGTGCAGCGACACCAGCAACCGGCATTGCGTTATAGATTGAAGCACGCATGCCACCCACCGAGCGATGTCCCTTGAGTTGCACCATGCCTTTCGCCTTGGCACCCTTGAGAAACTCTTCATCCAATGCCGCGTCCTTCAAGGTAAATGGCACGTTCATGCGTGAGCGGTCCTCAGGGCGAACGGGGTTGGCGTAGAAATTTGAGCTGTCGAGGTAGTCATACAGCATCTTTGCCTTGGCAATATTCTGCTTTTCAATCGCCGCCAGGCCACCTTGCTGTTTGAGCCATTGAAAAACCAGACCAGCAATATAAATCCCGTACGTGGGTGGCGTGTTGTACATCGAGTCGCTCTCAGCGTGGGTCTTGTAGTCCAGCATGGTTTGCGGTGTGGGAACTCCCTTGCCGATCAAATCCTCGCGAACGATCACGATAGTCAGCCCGGCCGGCCCGATGTTCTTTTGTGCACCGGCATAAATCAGACCGTACTTGCTCACGTCCACCGGCCTGGAAAGAATGTTGGAGGACATGTCGCAGACCAGCGGCACACTTCCGGTATCGGGCGTCCATTGAAACTCCACTCCGCCGATAGTTTCGTTGGCGGTGTAGTGCACATAGGCGGCATCCTTATCCAGCTTCCAGTCCTTCTGTGCTGGGGCGTAGCCAAACTTGCCATCCTCGCTGCTGGCGACGATATTGACCGAACCAAACGCCTTGGCCGCCTTGATGGCCTTTTTAGCCCATTCACCGGTATGTACATAGTCCGCGCTGGCTTTTCCGGCGAGCAGGTTCATCGGAATCATTTCAAACTGCAAGGTGGCACCACCCTGTAAAAACAGGACCTTGTAGTTGTTCGGAATGCTCAACAATTCACGCAGGTCGGCTTCGGCCTGTGCGTGAATACCCATGTACTCTTTACCACGATGGCTCATTTCCATCACCGACTGGCCACTTCCATGCCAATCGAGCAGTTCATCAGCTGCTTGCTTGAGTACCGCCTCAGGCAAAGCCGCAGGGCCAGCGCTGAAATTGAATAAACGTGCCATGGTCTGTCTTATGCCTCCAAATCAGGTTCTTCGGGATCTTCGGTTTCTTCGGTTTCAATAACTTTTTCGACGCCGGCAAGATAGGTGCCGTCATCCAGATTGATGAGTGTGACTCCCTGGGTAGAACGACTCATGACACGAATATCCGTCACCCGAGTTCGAATCAGTACGCCACCCGTCGAAATCAGCATGATCTCCTCGCTGGTTTCGCCCAATTCGGCAAGCACGGCGGCGACCACTTTGCCATTGCGTTCGGAAGTCTGGATCGCGATCATGCCCTTGGTGCCACGACCATGGCGCGTGTATTCGGCAATCGGAGTACGTTTGCCGAAACCATTTTCGGTTGCAGTCAGAACCGAATAATTTTCACTATTGGCCACCAGCATCGAAATCAACTGCTGGTCGGCTTCCAGCATCATGCCGCGCACGCCCCGCGCTTCGCGGCCCATCGGCCGCACATCGTCCTCGGCAAAGCGCACTGCCTTGCCCGAATCCGAGAACAGCATTACGTCACACAAACCGTTGGTGATCGCCACCCCGATCAAATGATCGCCTTCATCCAGACCAACCGCAATGATTCCCGCCTTGCGCGGATTGGCGAAACTGGTCAATGGCGTCTTCTTCACGGTACCTTTGGCAGTAGCCATGAAGATGAAGTGCTCCTCATCGAATTCCTTGACGGGCAGGATCGCCGTGATCTTCTCACCATCCTCAAGCGGGAACAGATTGACGATTGGTTTGCCGCGCGAGTTCCGTGTCCCTTCCGGGGCCTCATAGACCTTGAGCCAATACACCCTGCCGCGGCTCGAAAAACACAGAATGTAGTCGTGAGTATTGGCGACAAACAGGCGATCGACAAAATCGTCTTCCTTGATGGCGGCAGCCTGTTTGCCGCGTCCGCCGCGACGCTGAGCCCGATAGTCGGCCAGGGGTTGGCGCTTAACGTAGCCGGTATGCGACAGGGTGACCACCATATCTTCACGGACGATCAAATCTTCCAGATTAATGTCGGCAGTGCTGAACACGATCTCGGAGCGTCTCGCGTCACCGAACTGTACTTTTACCGCTGTCAGTTCTTCACCGATGATGGTGGTGATGCGCTCCGGACGCGCCAGGATATCCAGCAGGTCGGCAATCTGTTCCATTACTTCACGATATTCGGCAACGATCTTGTCCTGCTCGAGACCGGTCAAGCGCTGCAACCTAAGCTCGAGGATGGCCTGCGCCTGCGCATCGGACAGCAGATAGCCCTGCTCCGACAGGCCGAACTCAGCACCGAGACCGTCCGGGCGGGAAGACTCGGCCGAAGCGCGCGCCAGCATGCCTTCAACCATCGTCGATCGCCAGGTACGCGCCATCAAGCCACGTTTGGCCTCTGCCGGCGTCTGGGCGGCCTTGATCAGGGCGATGATCTCGTCAACATTTGACAGAGCGACAGCGAGCCCTTCGAGAATGTGACCGCGCTCGCGCGCCTTGCGCAGTTCGAACACTGTACGGCGCGTAATGACTTCCCTGCGATGGGCGAGGAAGCACTGCAACATGTCTTTCAAATTCAGCAACCGGGGACGCCCATCAACCAGCGCCACCATATTCATGCCAAAGGTATCCTGCAACTGGGTCTGCTTGTAGAGGTGATTCAGCACAACCTCGGCAACCTGGCCTTTTTTCAGCTCAATCACCAGACGCATGCCGGACTTGTCTGATTCATCCTGAATATGGGCAATTCCGTCAATTTTTTTCTCGTTGACCAGTTCCGCAATCTTTTCCTGCAGGGTCTTTTTATTGACCTGATAGGGCAGCTCGTCTACAACAATAGCTTCCCGTCCGCTGCGCGGCAGATCCTCAATATGGGTTCGTGCGCGCATGATGACTCGGCCACGGCCAGTGTGATAACCGTCGCGCACACCGGACACGCCATAAATCAGGCCGGCGGTCGGAAAATCAGGGGCAGGAATCACCTCGATCAGTTCATCGATCGTGGTATCGGGCTTGCCAAGTAGCAGCAGGCAGGCGTCCACCACTTCATTGAGGTTGTGCGGCGGAATGTTTGTGGCCATGCCGACCGCGATACCCGAAGATCCGTTGATCAGAAGATTGGGAATTCGTGCGGGAAGAATCAGCGGTTCCTGTTCGGACCCATCGTAATTGGGGCCAAAATCAACCGTTTCCTTGTCGATATCGACCAGAAGTTCATGACCGATACGCGCCATGCGTACTTCGGTGTACCGCATAGCGGCTGCGTTGTCGCCGTCGACCGAGCCGAAGTTGCCTTGACCATCGACAAGCATGTAGCGCAAAGAAAAGTCCTGCGCCATTCGCACAATAGTGTCGTAAACCGCGGTATCGCCGTGAGGATGGTACTTACCGATAACATCGCCGACGATCCGGGCTGACTTTTTGTAGGCCTTGTTCCAGTCATTGGAAAGCTCGTGCATGGCAAAAAGTACGCGCCGATGCACAGGCTTCAGACCGTCTCTCACATCCGGCAACGCCCGCCCTACGATTACGCTCATTGCGTAGTCGAGATAGGAGTGACGCATCTCCTCTTCAAGGCTGATTGGCAGGGTTTCTTTGGCGAACGAGGTCATGTAGGCTTGCCCCAGCCGTATGATGGCGGGTGATGGCGTAAAAGCAGGCGATTTTAGCACGCGAACCCGGCTCGACAGCTTGTCCCAAGCCACCAAATCTGGTTGAATCAGAACATGAATCGTCCCCTTGCCTCTGAATCAGACGCCGAAGACATCGACCTATTGATTCGCCCCGAGTGGATCATCCCAATCGAGCCCGAACGAGTGGTCCTCAACGGGCACTCCCTTGCAATAGACAAGGGAAATATTCTCGCTCTGCTGCCCGATGAACTGGCTTTGAAGCAGTTTCGTCCGAGGCGCACTCTGGACCTGCCCGGGCAGGTATTGCTCCCTGGGCTGATCAACTTGCACACTCACGCCGCCATGAGTCTGCTGCGCGGCTATGCCGACGACTTGCCATTGATGCGTTGGTTGTCAGAACGCATCTGGCCGGCAGAAGCGAAATTTGCCGGACCTGAGTTTGTTCGAGCCGGAACCATTTTGGCCTGTGCCGAAATGTTGCGCGGGGGCATCACCACCTTCAACGACATGTATTTCTTTCCTGACGCAGCTGCGGCAGCGGCAAGACACGTTGGAATGCGTGCGTCACTAGGTATCGTGGTCATCGAATTCCCAACAGCTTACGCTGCCGATGCCGGCGACTATTTGACAAAAGGACTCGCCGCTCGTGATGCCTTGGGTGCCGACCCTCTGGTCAGTTTCTGCCTTGCGCCGCATGCACCTTATACCGTGGCTGACAAAACCTTCGATCAGATCGCCACCCTTTCCGCTCAACTGGAAATTCCGATTCATGTGCATCTGCACGAGACCCGCCATGAAATAGAAGAAAGCCTCAAACAGCACGGTGTACGCCCGATTGAACGACTGCATCGCCTAGGCTTGCTTAGTCCTCAACTGATCGCAGTTCACGCCGTGCATCTCGATGACAGGGAAATAGATCTTCTGGCGCACGAAGGGTGCCACCTGGCGCATTGCCCAACATCCAACCTGAAGCTTGGAAGCGGTATTCCACGAATGGCAGCCATACAAGCCCATGGAGTAAATTTTGGTCTGGGTACGGATGGCGCTGCATCAAACAACCGTCTCGATCTGTTTCATGAGATGCGTCATGCCGCCTTGCTGGGAAAAGGCCAGAGTGAAAATGCTGAAGTACTTGACGCGCATGCCATTCTCCAAGCTGCGACACTGGGCGGAGCACGAGCCCTAGGGCTTGAAGAACGCATCGGTTCCCTGCGTCCAGGCAAGGCTGCTGATCTTTGTGCCGTACGCCTTGATGAATGGCTGACACAGCCTTGTTTTGATCCCGCTTCACATCTTGTGTATGTCGCAGGACGAGAACAAGTCAGCCATACCTGGATTGCCGGAAACCTAGTGATGTGCGACGGAGTTCCTTTGAAAATCAATGTTTCAGAATTGCTAGACATTACAGGTTTGTGGCATAATCGACTGAAGTCCTGAAGCCTTTTCGCGTTCGGAAAAGCAACGAACTGCCGAATTCCGTCTTACTTAATACCCAACAAGGGGGGAACATGATCAAAAACGCCAAACTTTCTCTACTACTAGCCACGTTACTCGGATTGTCCGTCTCTGCTTTCGCTCAGACACCTGGAATAGATCTGAAGGGCTCCGTTGGTTACGCAATCGACGGACGTGCGAATGTCGTCAAAAGCGGTACCGGACTCTGCTGGCGTACCGGTTACTGGACGCCGGCCATGGCCATTGAGGAATGCGATCCGGATCTGGTAAAGAAAGAAGTGGCTAAGCCAATGGAAAAGCCAATGGAGAAGCCAATGGCGGCCAAACCAATGCCCAAGCCGGCCGCTCAGAAGGTAACTCTGGCCGCTGACGCCCTGTTTGATTTCAACAAGGCAAATCTTCGTAGCGAAGGCATGTCCAAACTCGACAAGCTTGCTGGTGATATCAAGAATATCAAGCTTGAGGTGATCATTGCCGTTGGCCATGCTGACCGATTTGGTAGCGACAGCTACAACCAGAAGCTTTCCGAAAAGCGCGCTGAAGCGGTCAAGGCCTATCTGGTTAGCAAGGGCGTTGAACCGAACCGCATCTATACCGAAGGCAAGGGCGAAAAGCAGCCGATTACCAAGGCTGATCAGTGCAAGGGTGGAAAGAGCAAAAAAACTATTGACTGCCTGCAACCTGATCGTCGCGTCGAAATCGAAGTCATCGGTACCAGAATGTAATAGTTTCGCGCAACTCAGAAAAAGCCCTGCGAAGCAGGGCTTTTTTTATTGCATTTTCCTGTCCTGCTGAATGGAGGCGGTATCCTTGGATATTGTTCCGGCGTGCCGGACAAAACAACCGTGAATGACTTGGACAGCCAAAATGAATGCAAACTCCAACGCTGATCAGAGTGAACTAGATAAATTTGGAGAAGTCGCCCATCGCTGGTGGGACCCGAACTCTGAATTCAGACCATTGCACGACATCAACCCTGCCCGCCTGGCATGGATCAACGATCACGCCGAAATCAAGGACAAACAAACTATCGATGTAGGCTGTGGTGGCGGCTTACTAAGCGAAGGCATGGCCGCATTGGGCGCCCATGTGACGGGAATCGACCTCTCGGAAAAGGCTCTTAGTGTTGCTCGTTTACACCTCTATGAAAGCGGACACTCCATTAACTACCGCTTGATTTCGGCAGAAGCCATGGCGGAAGAGTCTCCATCGACATTCGATGTCCTAACCTGCCTCGAAATGCTGGAACATGTGCCTGACCCGGCAAGTACCGTTGCCGCCTGTGCACGACTGGTAAAACCGGGTGGACAAGTCTTCCTGTCAACCATCAACAGAAACCCGAAAGCCTATTTGCTTGCAGTGGTCGGGGCCGAATACGTACTCAATCTTTTGCCGCGCGGAACTCACGACTACACACGATTCTTGAAACCGGCAGAACTATCGCGACTGTGCCGCAATGCCGGGCTGGAAGTCCTGGAAATAGCCGGCATTCGCTACAACCCCTTTAGTCGTGAATCATCGATATCCACAGATACCGGCGTAAATTATCTTGTCAGAGCAACGCGCAATGCCTGAAGCAATTCTCTTTGATCTGGATGGAACGCTGGCTGACACCGCCCCCGACCTTGGAGGTGCCCTCAATCGGCTATTGATTGAACAAGGACGGGAACCACTACCAATGGATAAACTGCGGCCGCACGTTTCTTCCGGAGCGCGTGGAATGATTGGTGCCGGCCTTGGTGTGACGCCGGCAGATAGCCAGTACACAGAATTGCAGCAGCGTTTCCTGACGATCTACCAGGAGGGACTGTGCGTCGACACCCGCCTTTTTTCAGGGATCAAACAGCATCTCGACGAACTCGAAAACAAGAGTATCAAGTGGGGCATCGTTACCAACAAGTCGCAGCGCTTTGCGATTCCGCTCATGCAGCAACTCGGTCTTCGCCAGCGATCAGCGTGCATCATTTGCGGAGATTCCGCACAACGGGCCAAACCTCATGTCCACCCGATGCAACTCGCCAGCGCAGTGATCGGAGTCGCCGCCGAAAATTGTATTTATGTTGGCGACGATGAACGAGATGTTGTCTCCGGTCGAGCCGCCGGCATGACGACCATTATTGCAGCCTGGGGGTATCTCGGAGAAGGAAAGCCTCCTGCACACTGGGGAGCAGATGCAATAGCAGAATCACCCAAAGATATTCTCGGCATTGCCGCCGCAAACCGCTAGAATCGCTCTTGCAAATAGCAGATCCGGCACGATCTGTTTTGCACAACCCAAAGGGGGCGACATGGCTTCGACATGGGTGACAAAGCATGCAGGGCATACCGAGGATCCAGGTCCCTCGTAAATACATCTGGAAAGCACTAACTGCCAACGACGAGCGTTACGCTCTAGCCGCTTAACAGCGGCTGGCTTCCGAACTGGTTTGCTTCTGGACCAGGTAGCGCAAGCTACATCGGAATCATATACAGAAGATAAGGCTGTGCGGAGTCGCGATGCACAGTTCGAAAATCTAGCGAATCGCCTGCAACCAGCCTGTTCGTCGGCGTGTTGCGGGTTAAATCAAATGACGCGACTAAGTATGTAGAACTGTATGTGGCGCGCTTATGGACGCGGGTTCAATTCCCGCCGCCTCCACCATTTAATGCTTCGTAGTCCCTAAAGCCAAGAGTCCAACACTGGACTCTTGGCTTTTTTGCATTCAAATGCAGATTGGTGAATGCACGACCCACCACGTATTTCCCGTCGATGATGAAGGGCGGTTAGCCCGGTCAGGGGTTCGAATCAGCCCACCCACGATGGGCCGCCACATAATAAAACCACCACTTGACGCGTTTTTCCAACAGAATGAATTGGACTGTCCATTTTACTATTGACAATTTAACATAGACAGTCCAATAATCAATTAGACAATAAGTAGCGGACCCTAAACAGAGCTGTTAATACATGATATCAAGTAAAGAACTTATCAATAAAACAGGGATTTCCAGGGCTACGCTCAACAATTACATTAAGTCTGGGCTGCTGCACCGTCCGCTGGTGAAGAACCCCGGGAGCGACGATGAAGGTCCTCGGCAGTTGGGGTATTTTCCCGACGATGCGGAAGACCAAATTAGACAGATAAGAAGGTTAAAAGGGGAAGGATTGAGTATGGCTGAGATCATTTCACGGTTCGCGTCTTCGTTGCCTGACGACGACAGGGACGGCAACCCGAATGTGCCGACGCGTTTGAAATCCGTACCGGTGACCGAACACCCGTCTACCGGAACCTCCCCTGCCCTGCCGGCTGGAGAACTCCGTTTGACGGTGGATGAAATCGCACACCCTGCTTACATGCTGAACTACAACTTTGAACTGATCTGGTTCAACGCCGCCGCCCAGAAAACGGTCTTCGGAGGAATTGAGACCCTGCCCGCGACATGTGACGAGCGCCGAGTGTTTCGACTTCTGGACGAGCAAAATGCCTCAGAGGATCTCATGCGTTTTCATGTGGGGCTGGCAAAGACCAGGCTGCCCGCCAATCAGTTCCAGATTTTGTGCCAAGGCCTCAAGGCATCCACGGCAACGCAACTGCAACAGTACTACAGCGAGGCAGCAGAAGAAGCCCCAAGGCAAATGCGCCATGCGCCCATCTCGCTTCCCGATGAGTCAAAAAATGGGCAGTTGCAGGAACACACAACCTACGCATCTTTTTTCCGCGAAGGAATTTTTGTCGCCGCCGTGCCTGAAGGTTCAGACACCCTCTCCCTCATTGAATTCATGGCACGGCGTGACGAAATGATCCGCAGTCTTCTCAAACGCCGCTTGCCGGTACTGACACATCTGGCAGTGCTGGTCGCGGACCTGCAAAGTTCGGTTCGAATTTGTTCCGAACTGCCGCCGGAAGAGTATTTCGAACTTATCAATGAAATATGGGCCGCAATGGGGCCCATATTTCGTCGCTTCCACGGCACCTATGCAAAGCATGTCGGCGATGGCATGGTGTATTACTTCTTTCCCGAGCCTGACAGCAATTACCTGTCAAACGCCCTTTACTGCGCACAAGAAGTGCGGCGCGAAATGCAAAAAATCAGCAAGGCATGGCAGATTCGAAAAAACTGGCATAACGAGCTGTATCTCAATACCGGCATCACCGAAGGTCAGGAATGGCTGGGAACGTTTCAGGCGAGCACAAGCTTTGAACTGGTTGTGTTGGGCGACACCATCAATCAGGCGGCACGCATCTCGGATTTCGCTCGACATGGCTGCATATGGGTCACCAAGAGCCTTGTGGGCAAACTTACCGGCGAAGATCGAGCCAAGTTGAGCTATGGTGTTCGACGTCACGACCGAGACGGTCGCGATACCTTCGTGGCCTCGAGTTTTTCCACCGTGGCATCTCTTACCGATGGCAGCAATACGGGCGCAGCCAAATATAACGATATCGCAACCCTGCCAATTACAGAGATGGTAAAAATGGTAGAGGCTGCCTAGCTAGAGTTCACGGTCTAGCCCGGCAGGGATAAAGCTACTTCCTTGCGGATCAGACCCGTGTGCCACGCACTACCAATAGTTCCCGACCTATCAGCATTTATCCGAGGAGAACACATGGCCCATTTGCGCCCACTAAATCTTGATGAAATCAGCGATCCCGAGCTTCAACAACGGTTGGATGACTATCAACGAATCCGAAAGTTCATCCCCAACAGTGTCAAGACCATGGCACGGCGACCCAATATTGCGAAGAAATTTGCTGATTTGAACAAAGCCATTTTGTATGAGGGCACTGTCAGCGAAGAACTGAAAATGCTCATTTCCCTAGCCTCGAGCTACGCAGCGGGCTGTCGGTACTGCCAGTCCCACATGGCGAACCTTTCGTCCATATACAAGGCATCTGACGAAAAAATTGCGGCCTTATGGCAGTTTGAGCGCAGCTCCTTGTTCAGCGCGGCCGAACGTGCTGCAATTTCCTTGGCCTTAAAGGCAGGAACATTGCCCAATGAGGCAAGCAAAGAGGACTTTGACGAATTGGCAAAACATTTTGACGAAGGCCAGATTGTCGAAATCGTGGCTTCAATTGCCTTGTTTGGATATCTGAATCGATGGAACGACACGATGGCCACCGAACTGGAAACTTACCCGAAAGAAGTCGCCCAGCGGGCGATCGGGACGACGGGGTGGAATCCCGGCAAACACGGCTGACCAAGGGGGTTTACCAAAGAAAAGGCCTCCATTTCTGGAGGCCTTTTTCGCTTCTGGTGCCGACACCCGGATTCGAACTGGGGACCTACCGCTTACAAGGCGGTTGCTCTACCAACTGAGCTATGTCGGCGAATTCCGAATTATAGCGGAGCCGATCACGGGTACACTTCAGGTTCTCCACTTCTCTGCTTCTTTATGGCCGACAGTTCGACGCCCAGCCAACCTTTGCATCTGCTTGTAATCGCCGCATCGGAAGCAGCCATGGCGCGCCTGCTTCCGGTCTTCGCCGGGGCAGATCACCCCTGTACGCTTCACCGTGTTGAAACGTCTATTGAATTGCGTAACGCTTTGAGCGAGCAACCTTGGGATGTCGTTCTCTACATACCGGGCGGTTCGACACTTTCGATGAAAGCGGCAGTGAAACAGATTGACGACACCGGACTTGATCTTCCATTGATTCTTGTTGCAGGTCCTGATGACGAGCGTGGAACGCAAACAGCGATGAAGGCCGGGGCACGCGACGTTATCGATGCGGATCGGCTGGAAAGACTGATACCCGCAGTCGAACGCGAAGTTCGTGAGGCCGGGCATCGTGCCGATCACCGTGCCGCGCTGGAGATGCTCAACGAAAGCCAGGCTCGTTTTGACGCACTCGCCTCCAATCTTCCAGGCATGTTGTTCCAGTTGCGCCGCGATCTCGAGGGCGGATTCCGTTTTCTGTTCGTCAGCGAAGGGTGTCAGAAGCTTTTCGGCTTCAAGCAGCAGCATCTGCTGGCCTCGGCCAACCGCCTGTTTGATGCATTCGATGCCGAAACGCGGAGAAAGCTCGAATTCGCGCTGCGCGAATCGGCTGCCAAAGGCACCCTGCTCAATTGGGAGGGGCAAACCCGCGGCCGAAACAGACAAAAATGGATCAATCTGCGTTCAACACCCCATCATCTGGATTCGGGTATCGTCGAATGGCGAGGTATCGCGACTAATATTTCCGAAAGCAAGGAAAACGAAGCCGCACTGCGTGGCTCCCGACAGCAACTGGCAGAGTTATCCACTCACCTCGAAGCGGTCAAGGAAGATGAACGCGAACGAATTTCGCGCGACATTCACGACGAGCTTGGGTCAATCCTGGTTTTTCTCAAAATTGAGGCGGCCCATCTGGCCAGTCGCCTGCCGGAAGACGCGGATCGATTGCGCGAGAAGGCTCACTCAATTGAAAAACTGCTTGATCAGGCAATGAGCACGGCCAGTCGGGTCGCGCGAGAATTGCGACCCGGAATTCTGAAAGAATTCGGGTTGCCCGCAGCGATCGAATGTCAGGCTGAAGATTTCACCCAGCGCTTTGGCGTCCCGTGTCGGGTGCAATGCGACGAAGATGTAATAGAACCGGAACCCGATACCTCGCTGGCGCTGTTTCGAATTGCCCAGGAAGCGTTGACCAATATTGCCAAGCACGCACATGCCTCGCTGGTCGTCATGAGATTGCGACGCGAAAGCGGTAACATCCTGCTCGAGATCAGGGATAATGGTCGCGGCATTTCCGAAGCGGACATGCTGAAACCAAAATCGTTCGGATTGCGAGGAATTCGCGAAAGGGTACTCAGTCTTGCCGGTGATTTTTTCATCGGACCCGCAGAACACGGCGGCACTCACATCATACTGCGCGTTCCCGAGCAAACCGACGACGACCCCCCCGGTGAAGAAGAAATGCAGCGCAACCTGTTCTAGCCATGGCCGACAAAATCCACGTCCTGATCGCCGATGACCACGCCATTGTGAGGCAAGGTCTGAAGCAGATACTTTCTGAAACCGAAGACTTGTTTGTTGCCGGCGAGGCAGACGATGGCGCAGAAGCGCTCAATCTGGCCCGACAGCAATCCTGGGATGTCTTTTTGCTTGATGTATCGATGCCCAATCGCAATGGCATCGACACCCTCAAGCAGCTGAAAAAGGAATTTCCGCGTCTGCCGGTACTGATTCTCAGCATGCACCCGGAAGAACAATACGCGGTTCGCGCCCTGAAGGCGGGCGCCTCGGGCTACCTGACCAAGCAAAGCGCGCCTGAACTGCTGGTGACAGCCATCCGACAGGTGGCCTCGGGCAAGAAATATCTGAGCCCGGCGGTCGCACAGCAACTTGCCGAAGCCATTTCGGACAATACCGAAAAGTCGCCCCATGAACGCATCACAGATCGCGAGTATCAGGTCCTGGTGCTGATTTCCACAGGGAATACCCTGACCCAGATCGCTGAAAAACTCAGCCTTGGCGTCGCCACGGTTAGCACTTATCGCGCTCGCCTGCTTGAAAAAATGGGTTTGAAAAGCACGGCTGAACTGATTCGCTACGGTCTTGAGCATGGCCTGGTGGAATAAGACTTCCACTCACGCATAGCGATAACATTCGCAAATCCGGTCGCAAATCCTGCCAGGCGCCTGGCAACACGTTTATAGTTCCGGCATGACGTGGTCAGTCTGGAAACCAGAAAAGGAGTCACCATGAAAACTTTAAAACAAATGCTTGATGCGAATCCGCGCGCTCCGCTTTCCGTGTCTCCCGACGACTCGGTGTTTTCAGCTCTGGAACTCATGGCAAAGCACGATATCGGCGCCGTTCTGGCAATGCGTGACGAACAGCTGGAGGGCATCTTCAGCGAGCGTGATTACGCACGCAAGATTATCCTGCTCGGCAAATCCTCGAAAGAGACCAAGGTGCGCGAGATCATGACCGAGAAAGTGCTTTACGCCCGCCCCGACCAAACGTCCAATGAAGCCATGGCCATGATGACCGAAAAGCACATCCGCCACCTGCCGGTGCTCGACGACTCTCAGAAAGTGATTGGAATGATCTCGATCGGCGACGTGGTCAAGGAAACCATCTCGGAACAAGCCTTTCTGATCCAGCAACTGGAGCAGTACATCGCCAGCTAAGCGGGCAACGCTACATGGATTGCTTGATCGCGAGCACTGCCTGATTGCGCAGAGTTTTCAGCAGCGACAATTCCTTCTGGGAAATCACGATGCTGCCGGCCTTGTCGCGATCACAATAGATCAAGCCGACCGCGATGCCCTTGATCATTAGCGGGAACAAGACAAAGGTCTTCGCGGTGACAGCGTTGCGGAACCAGTGCGGAATCTTGCCGGCAATTTTGGGGTCGTCAATGTCCGTAATAATAATGTCGAGACCCTTGTTGATGACAAGCTGAAACACATTCGGCGAATCTGCCAGCGGAAAACGGAACTTCCGTGCCACCTCGTTGGTATCCGCCCCAAAGCCGAATCGCCCGACCATGGAGCCACTCCTTGAGTCCTTGAGACACAGCAGTACACGCTCAAATCCCTTTGAGCGATACATGGTTTCAAGCGTGATGCGCAGGATATCGTTCAGCGAAAAATCATCCACCAAGGAATTGCTGATGTCCTGAATGCCAGCGGCGAGAATTTCCTGCGCGGCCCCCGCCTCGTCTTCAACGGTTGCCTCAACTGTCTCAGCAGTTTCGTCGGAGTCCGTCTTCGTCGGCGCTCCCGCACCCATCACCAACGTTTGTTGATTCAAGCTCGGTACCGCCGGCTCTCCGAGCAGACTTTTCTCGAAGCCCGATGTATCTGCCTTGATGACAGCCTCTTCCTGCTGGCCCGTCCAGGATTTGACATGCCTGACGAACGGACTTTGCGTCAGATTGACACGAAGAATGGTTGCCAGCTCACTCAACTCCCCGAAGGACTTTTCCAGAATTGCGGTCAGTTGCTTGTCCGAAAACGGCATGGCCGTACCAAAACGTTCACGTGCAGCGCGTGTTGCCTCCTGCCTCTGCTCTTTAGGGACCGAGGCAATGGCCTTGCAGATCTCGTTGCCAAAATTGGCGACAACCCTGAGCGACTCTTCGCGCGTCGCGGCTTTTTTGACGATACCTTCCGGCAGAGGTCGCAAACTGCTGACCAGTCCCTCGGGAAATCCCCAATGCTTTGCAATACCGATACCCAGTTCGGAGAACGAAACGCCCAGCACCTGTGACGACGCAAGCTCCTCGCTGCACTTCCGCTGCAACATTACCTTGCGGATTTCAGCCACTTCCTCCGGGAAATAGAACTGGGCCAGCAGTTGGCCGAGGCTGTAAAACATGGCGCAGACATAGGCCTCTTCGGACTCGCGCGCCATGAACTGCTTGCTGGCATCGCGTGCCAGCGTACCGGCCAGATTGGCCCGCAGAAAGGCTTCCTTCAATTCACGCGCACTGCCTTTGTCCTGCATGTGTTCAAACAGCAGTACGGTGACGGCAATATTGCGCAAGGCGTCGAAACCCAGAACGATCACCGCCCGCGAAACCGTAC
Organism: Sulfuritalea sp.; assembly: GCA_021738105.1. The sequence continues at coordinate 7,722 of JAIPCS010000024.1, read as the reverse complement.
TGATCGTTCCGCCTCCGGATTGCCGGTAATACACCGAATTGACCAGACGCAGGATCTTGTTGGTCAGACCGTAATCCTTGAGAATCGAATTCGACAGCCGGTTGATGCTTTCCTTGTCCGACCGGGTCAGCTTGTTGATCGCTGACACTGAATCCGAAAGTGCCGGAAAGTCGGTCTTGTGCTTCATCCGGCGCAAAAGAAATTCCAGCGTGCCCTGCTTTCCGGTCTCGACCGCGCCGGCTATATCAATCGGCGTCGCGGCGGCACCCAGATAATCGTCCAGCTGCGACTTCATTTTTGCTGTACTGGCGGTACGCAAGGCGGGGTCGCGCGCGCACGCCATCAACAGGATGGATGCAAGTTTGTCGTCGATATTGACATCGGTGGGCAGCGTGATCGCTTGCATCAGTATCTGATGCATGATGGCCATCGGTGTATCGCCCTGAACCACGGTCTTGCCGGAGATCATCTCGATCAGCACCAGACCGGCCGCATACACATCGCTTTTTTCGCTGATCTGACGACCATCGACGTACTCCGGCGCCAGATAGTTCAATGTTCCGGTCACGCCGACTTGCTCATTCGGATCATCCATGGAATCAAGCCGGGTAGCGATGCCGAAATCCATTACCCGCGGACGACCTTGCTGATCCACCAGGATGTTGGATGGCTTGAGATCGCGATGGATGATCCCGGCGCCATGCGCCAGTGCGATCGCATCAAGCACCTGACGCATCAAATCGGTCGCGCGAACGGCCGGGATGCGCCCTTCTCGGGCAATCAATTCGGCGAGATTCAAGCCATCGACGAATTCGAACACCAGATACGGATCGCCGTCCTCTTCTCCGGCATCGAAGATGGGCACCAGGTTCGGATGGCGCAGGCGGCTGACGGCTCGCGCTTCGGCGAGCAACGCATCGTTGCGTTTGGCATCGCTCTTGGCGAAATGCAGCGTCTTGATCGCCACCTCCCGCTCCAGTTGCGGATCCCACGCCAGATAGACAATACTCTGGGCACCACGGCCCAATTCACGGCGAATTTCAAAGCGGCCGACAGTTTTTTCCATGTCCTGATTTTAACGTGTTCGGGTTGCCAAGAATCCGCTGCGCCCCTACCATACAGCCATGGAATCCAACGACGCCATCGACTCGCCCGAAACCTTGCAAACGCGTCTGCTCGAATTGCGCATCGAGCATCGCGATCTCGACGAGGCGATCAATCTCATGACCGTAACGCCTCCCGAGGATCAACTATTATTGCGGAGGCTGAAAAAACGAAAGCTGCTGATCAAGGATCGTATTTCCTCGCTCGAACGCATGCTTGATCCCGATCCCGACGAATACGCATGAGTATCGTCGTCCGCGTGTCGCAAGGCTGCGCAGCCACTGAATTCGTAGTGCGCCGCCGCCCCACCTCAATCATCAATAGTCCCCGCCATTCCGGTCAGGGGAAAAGGTAGTCCAATGAGCTATAACTTCGACACACTCGCCCTGCACGCGGGTCAGGTACCCGACGACGAACACGGCGCACGGGCGACACCCATCTACCTGACCACCTCCTTCGTTTTCAAGGATTCCGATCAAGCCGCCGCCCTGTTCAACATGGAGCGCGCCGGCCACGTCTACTCGCGCATCTCCAACCCGACCAATGCGGTACTCGAAGAGCGGATTGCGGCACTCGAAGGCGGCGTCGGTGCCATTGCCACAGCCTCGGGCCAGGCGGCGCTGCATCTGGCGATTGCCACCCTGATGGGTGCCGGCGGCCACATTGTCGCCAGCCGCTCGCTCTATGGCGGATCGCACAATCTGCTCGACTACACCCTGCCGCGCTTCGGCATCAATACCACCTTTGTCGATCCGCGCGATCTCGATGCCTGGCGTGCCGCAATTCGTCCAGAAACGCGACTGGTGTTCGGCGAGACGCTGGGCAACCCCGGGCTTGATGTGCTCAACATTCCCGAAGTCGCTGCCCTCGCGCATGAAAACGGCCTGCCGCTGATGGTCGACAGCACCTTCACCACGCCCTGGCTGATGCGCCCCTTCGATCACGGTGCCGATCTGATATTTCATTCCGCCACCAAATTTCTCGGCGGTCACGGTGTCGCCATCGGCGGCCTGCTGGTCGATGGCGGAACGTTTGACTGGGAATCGTCGGGCGGCAAATTTCCGACCCTGACCGAACCCTATGAAGGCTTTCACGGCATGGATTTCAGCGAGGAATCCACTATTGCCGCCTTCCTGCTGCGCGCACGACGCGAAGGCCTGCGCGATTTCGGCGCCTGCATGAGCCCGATGACCGCCTTCCAGTTGCTGCAAGGCCTCGAAACCCTGCCCTTGCGCATGGAACGGCATGTCGCCAACACGCGCACACTGGTCGAGCATCTGGTCAGCAGCGACGTTGTCGAAAGTGTCGGCTATCCCGGGCTGGAGAGCCACCCCGATCACGCACTCGCCAAAAAACTGCTGCCGCGCGGCGCCGGTTCGGTATTCAGCTTCACGCTGAAAACCGGCACGGGGGGGGATGCCCGTACTGCCGGACGCAAGTTCATCGAAGCCCTGCGCGTGTTTTCGCATCTGGCTAATGTCGGCGACGCCAAATCGCTGGTCATCCATCCGGCGTCGACCACGCACTTCCGCATGTCCGATAGCGCATTGGCGGCAGCCGGAATCCACCCCGGCACCATCCGCCTGTCGATTGGCCTCGAAGATGCCAACGACCTGATAGAAGACCTGAACCGCGGCCTGGCGGCTGCTAAAAAAGCTTAAATCCGGGCCTGACTATGGAACTCCAACTCAATGGCCAAACGGCCTATGCCTACACCGGCGGCAAGACCTTCAACGCCGACCTGCCCTGCGTGGTGTTCATTCACGGCGCGCAAAACGATCACAGCGTCTGGGCCCTGCAAAGCCGCTGGTTCGCCCACCACGGACGCTCCGTGCTGGCCGTCGATCTTCCCGGCCACGGCCGCAGCGCCGGCAAGCCGCTGCCATCCATCGAAGATCTGGCCGACTGGATCGAACTGTTGCTGGAAAAACTTATGCGCAGCGGTATCCCCGGGGACGGCGTTGGCGACACGGCACCCAACGTCACACTGGTCGGCCACAGTATGGGTTCGCTGACGGCACTCGAATGCGCGTCGCGCCATCCGCGCCGCATCGCCCGCATCGCCATGATCGGCACCGCCGTGCCCATGCCGGTATCCGACGTGCTGCTGGTACCGGCCAAGGAAAATGAGGCCAAGGCGATCGCCATGATCAACACCTGGTCGCATTCGCCGCGGGGAACCGTGGGCGGCAACAAAGTGCCCGGCATGTGGATGCAGGGCGCCTCGCAACGCCTGATGGAAAGACAGCAACCGGGCGTGCTGCACAACGATCTTGCCGCCTGCAATGCGTACACCCACGGCATGGACGCGGCGACCGGACTCGGTTGCCCGGTGCTGATCGTCAGTGGCGACCGTGACATGATGACCCATCCCAAAGCTGCCGCCAAACTCGCCACTGTTATCAAAACTGTCAAGTCAGTGCGCCTGGACGGCGCCGGACATTCCCTGATGGCCGAACAGCCCGATGCCGTGCTGGACGCTTTGCGTGATTTCATCGTCTGACCATGGCCGAAACCACAGACGAAAATCAGCGCCCTTTTCCGGTCATCCGTACCGGCTTGCCCCTGTCCGCACCTTTTGAGTGGCTGCGGCGAGGCGCCGACGATCTAAAAGCCTGCGGCGTTGCCAGCATCTTCTATGGTGCGTCGTTCGCCATTGCCGGGGCCCTGCTCTGGCTTTCCTTTCGTCATGCGGTGGAAATGGTCACCGCCGTCACCACCGGCTTCATGCTGGTCGGGCCATTCTTTGCCATCGGCTTCTATGAGCTTTCGCGGCGGCGCGAAACCGGCGAACCGCTGCAACTGAAACCGACCCTCGCAGTCTGGCGCGTCAACATGCCCTGCATGGGCATCTATTCGCTGATCCTGATCGTCCTCTATCTGATCTGGGCGCGCGCCTCGCTGGTGATGTTCGCCCTGTTCTACGAGGGGGGCATGCCGACGCTGAAAAGCTTCATCGCGCAGATTTCCAAATTCGACAACATCGAATTTCTGATCGCCTATCTCGCCGTGGGCGGCATTTTCGCCAGCCTCGTCTTCGCCTTTTCCGTGGTCTCCATCCCGATGATGCTCGATCGCGGGCAGGACACGATAACCGCGATGATTGCCAGCTTTCTGGCGCTGGTGCGCAATCTGCCCGTGATGCTGGTCTGGGGCGCGCTGATCGTCCTGCTCACCGTGCTCGGCTTTGCCCTCGGTTTCGCCGGCCTTATTCTCACCATGCCGCTGGTCGGACATGCCACCTGGCATGCCTACCGCGCACTGATCGAACCTCAGACCCCATGAACGCCAAAAAGAATATCGCGCTGCTTGCGGCAGCGCAGGCATTGCTGTTGACCAATGGCATCACGCTGGTCGCCATCAACGGACTGCTCGGCCTGCAACTCGCCACCGACAAGCGTCTGGCCACCCTGCCGATCACCACTTACGTCATCGGTGGCGCGCTGGCGACCTTGCCGGCGGCATTTTTCATGAAGCGTTTCGGTCGCCGCGCCGGCTTCATGCTCGGCTCGGGCATCGGCATGCTCGGCGCCCTGATTGCGGCTGTTGCCGTAAGTATGGGCAGTTTCTGGCTGCTGTGCTTCGGCACCGTGTTTGCCGGGGTTTACAACGCCTTCGGCCAGCAATACCGCTTTGCCGCCGCCGATGCCGCGCCGCTGGACTGGAAAGGCAAAGCGATCTCGCTGACTCTGGCCGGGGGCATTATCGGCGGTGTAATCGGGCCGGAAATCGGCAAGCTGACACGCAGCCTGGTCGAACCGACCTATCTTGCCAGCTACGGCGCCCTGATCCTGATTGCCGGTCTGTCGATGCTGATCGCCAGCCGGCTGGAAATCCCGCCATTGTCCGTCAGCGAGCAAAAGGCCGTGGGCCGCCCGCTGCACCAGATCGCCCGCCAGCCCGCCACCATCGTCGCCGTACTGGCTGCCGCCGCGGGCTATGGTGTGATGAATCTGCTGATGACGGCGACGCCGCTAGCCATGGACATCTGCGGCCTGCCGTTCTCCGACACCGCCTTCATCCTGCAATGGCATGTCATCGCCATGTTTGCGCCCTCCTTCTTCACCGGCGGATTGATCAAGCGATTCGGCGTGCTGAAGATCCTCAACATCGGCGCCGTGCTGATGTTCATGTGCATCGGCATCGCCCTCTCGGGCGTCACCCTGATGCATTTCTGGTGGGCACTGGTGTTGCTCGGCGTCGGCTGGAATTTCCTCTTCATCGGCGGTACCACCTTGCTTACAGAGACCTATCGCCCCGAGGAAAAAGCCAAGGTTCAGGGTAGCAACGACTTCATCGTACTCGGCGTTCAGGGCGTCACTTCGCTGTCGTCCGGCGTGCTGGTCACCAGCACCGGATGGGCGACGCTCAACCACTACGCCTGGCCAATTATCGCCATGTCGGCTCTGGCGACTACACTCTTGTGGTTGCAACGAAAGTCCGCCCACTGATGAAAAACACCTCAACTCCGGTATTGCCGATTGTGATCGGCGTCCTCGCTGCCTGCCTCTATCTGGTCGGCTTGGCGCTCGACCTGTTCTGGCTGAAACTGCTGACCAAACCCTGGCCGGTACTGATGCTCGCCGGCGCGGTGTGGCGCTACGCCGGCCCCGGCACCGGTCGTCGCATCGCCTGGGGTCTGCTGGCCGGTGCCATCGGCGATGTCTGCCTGGCCCTGCCCAATGCCTTCCTGCCCGGCATGATCGCCTTCGCCATCGGCCACGGCCTGTATGTCGCCGCCTTCCTGCGCTGGAGCCGTCGTCCGGCAGTGCCGCTGCTGCTGCCGATCGTCATTTTTGCAGGCACCGGTCTGTGGCTGATGCTGCCCGGTGCCGGCCCGATGACCGTGCCACTGTCGGTCTATGTTCTGGTCATCGGCGCCATGATCTGGCGCGCCGCCGCCTGCGCCGAGGACGCCGCCGGCGATCTGCTGCTGCGTTGGGGACCGCTGGCCGGCGCGGTGCTGTTCGGCTTTTCCGATTTCCTGATCGGCATCCACCGCTTTGCCCATCCCCTGCCCGGCGCGGCGTTCACCATCATCGTCACCTACTGGGCCGCTCAAACGCTGTTCGCGGCAACGGCGATCCGGGCCGGCAGCAATGGCTTGAGAAGCGCAAACGGGTCCTGAAGCGCCGTATCGCCATCGCCGACTTTTCAGGCCGGATACCCGCCGGGCAGGTCATCCCGTGTTGCGGATGGCCCGCCGATCCGACCCCAGCTTCGCCTATCATTGCTCCTGCCCGTCGCCCGAGCGGCTGACTGCCGCAGTACGTCAGTACCCAAGCCGTCCAAGCCGGAACCCAACAGGGAAAGCTTCGATGAAGGTTTTTGCCGCTCGGCCGGAAAAGCGGATTGAAGGCCTCCTCCGTCCCCGCCCCAGGGCGGGGCCACAGGTCAGCTCGCTTCGCTCGAAATTCTTTGCAGGATTTGTCGTGACTTGCACGCTTAGTAGCCAAACATCGGAGACCGCCAATGCCCACCTACAACACTGTCATTGTTGAAAAAGATCGCACGGAACCGCGCATTGCGCGACTTCGCCTGAACCGACCGGAACGGCTCAACGCCATCGGCGACACCACACCCGCAGACATTCGTCACGCGGTGGAATGGGCCGAAGCCGACGATCAAGTCCACGTCATCATCATTGAAGGCGAAGGCCGGGCCTTCTGCGCCGGCTACGACCTCAACCAGTACGCCGAGGGTGTTGACCCTGGCGATATCAGCACGGATCATCCCTGCCGCCAGGAAAAGACGCCCTGGGACCCGATGCTCGACTACGCCCTGATGAAGCGCAATACCGAAGACTTCATGTCCTTGTGGCGCTGCTCGAAGCCGACCATTGCCAAGGTGCATGGCTATGCCGTGGCCGGCGGCAGCGACATCGCCCTGTGCTGCGACCTGCTCGTCATGGCAGACGACGCCAAGATCGGCTACATGCCCACCCGCATCTGGGGCTGCCCCACCACGGCGATGTGGACCTATCGCCTCGGCGCGACCCGCGCCAAGCAGCTCATGTTCACCGGCGACACCATCACCGGCGCACAGGCGGCGGAATGGGGTCTGGCCAATATCTCCGTGCCCGCCGCAGAACTGGAAGACGCAACACTCAAGCTGGCCACGCGCATCTCCGGCGTACCGAAATCCCACCTCGCCATGCACAAGATGGTCGTCAATCAGGTCTGGATGTCGATGGGTCTGGAGCAGACGCAAATGTTCGCCACGGTATTCGACGGCATCACCCGCCACAACCCGGAAGGCATGTGGTTCCGCCGTCAGGCCCAGGTGGAAGGCTTCAAGAGCGCCGTGGAATGGCGCGACAGCGGGCGGCCGATCCCGGAAGGCGACGAAGCGCGGGCGCTGATCGCCGAGCTCGAAGCAAAACTGGCGCAGCTGCGCGCCAACTCGTGAAGCGGCGGTAAAAAAAACGGACCTGCCCCGAGGCAGGTCCGCTTCGCGATGGATCAGTTTCCTGCGGCGGCAATTATCGAGTTGAAGGTTGCGCTGGGTCGCATCACCGCTTCGGTTTTCACCGGATCTGGCATGTAATAACCACCAATATCCACCGCCGTGCCTTGCGCGGCCTTCAGTTCCTCGGTGATCGTCGCTTCGTTCGCGGCG
>JAIPCS010000023.1 GCA_021738105.1 Sulfuritalea sp. | reverse complement strand
ACGCCGCCGGCAAGATTGGCGAATTTCTGGGAGTTGGCCTCTGAACCCGCCCAGCCCACCGCTGCCGGCTACCGACCTCGAGCACATCCTCGCCCATACGGCACCTTTGTGGCGCGAACTGGCGGGGTCGCGCTTATTCATTACCGGCGGCACGGGCTTTTTCGGCATCTGGCTGCTGGAAAGCATCGCCGCCGCCAACGACGCAATGAAAGTCGGCGTTGGCGCTACGGTGCTGAGCCGCGACCCGCAGCGCTTTCTCGACAAAATGCCGCATCTGGCGGTTAAACCGTATTTTCACTGGTTGAGCGGTAATACAGAGGACTTCATTTTTCTGTCAGAAAAATTCGACTACATCGTCCACTTCGCAACACCGTCCGCCGCGCAAGTTGGTTCTTCCGACGCGGAGCTGACGATGTCCACCCTGTTGAGCATGCAACGTGTGCTCCAATTTGCTCGTCATTCCCAGGCCAAAAGGCTTCTGCTGGCTAGTTCCGGAGCTGTATATGGATCGCAACCGGGAGAGCTTGGCCGCCTGCCAGAAACCTGCGTTGGCGCCCCAGATCCCGGCAACCCGGAATCAGCCTATGGAGAAATAAAACGGATGTCGGAGCTGCTGGCCACACTAACACCGGAAGTAAACACCGTTGTTGCACGCGGTTTTTCCTTCATCGGCCCGCACTTGCCGCTAACATCAAAATTTGCAGCCGGCAGCTTTATGCGGGATGCCCTTGCCGGTGGTCCGATCAGGATACGTGGCAAGGGCAAGCAAATGCGCAGCTATCTCCATGCGGCGGATCTGGTAGTCTGGCTTCTGACAATGCTGGTACGAGGTAGAAAAGGACGGACGTACAACGTTGGCAGCGATGTCCTGACAAGTATTCTTGATCTTGCCAGAATCATCGCCGACGCGAGTGAGCACCCGATTGAAATACTGCTCGGCGATGAAATAGAGGATAACGCGTCAAGCTACTATGTTCCGGACACTTCAAGAGCGCGCAATGAGCTTGGTCTGAAGGTTGAAATTGATCTGCGTGCAGCGATTGTCCGCACATTTGCATGGCTTGATCACAAACGAGCAGTAAGCCTCTAGTTTCCTATGCGACACACAATCATCTACACGTCACGAGGCCCGCACACGGAATCCAGCGGTGAAAAGAACGATCGGCATCGCTTCCGAATTCTGCGCTGGATGCTCACCGAATTGATCGATTCGCGAGAGCTGATTTGGAGGCTTTTCTGGCGTGATTTCCACGCGCGTTACAGGCAATCCTTTTTGGGTGTCACCTGGGTGATCTTGCAACCGCTCTTTCTCGTCACCGTGTTCGTCGTTATGAATCAGGCAGGCATTTTTGTCGCTGCCGGACTGGAACTGCCATATGTCCCTTACGCACTTGCCGGCCTCACACTCTGGCAGATTTTTTCAGGTGGTGTGAGTGCGTGCAGCGTTGCTTTGACCGACGCCGGAAGCATGATAGGAAAGGTTAATTTTCCAAGATCGGCTCTGGTTTTCGCGGCATTCGGACAGGCAGCCGCTGAATTTGTGATAAGAGTGATGCTGACAGCCTTGGCCTGCACCTGGTATGGCCTGGTCCCGAACGGACCGGGACTGGCCTTCGCTTTCTTTGCGTTGGTACCGCTGTGTCTGCTGGCGTTGGGGCTCGGTTTTGTTCTGGCAATCGCAGCAGCACTGTTTCGAGATACTGTCAGCGCGGCAGCGCTGGGGCTGTCCGGTCTTCTCCTGCTGACACCCATCCTCTACCCCTTGCGAGCCGATTCGTTGCTTGGCGCAATCAATGTATTGAATCCGGTGAATTATCTGATCAACGTTCCGCGGGATTTTGCCCTGCTCGGTCGGAGCAGCGATTTTGTGCCGTTCATGTTCTCCTCAATCTTTGCATTCCTGGTGTTCGCAGTCGGCTGGCGCTTTTTCTTCGTTGCCCAACCCCATATCGCTGAGCGGGTCTGATGAATGATGTACTGATCAAAGCCGAAGGCGTCGGGAAAAAGTACTGCAAGTCATTGCGACGAGGACTCATCTATGGCGCGGAGGACATTGCGCGCAGTTTTTTCGGCGCCGAACCACGTTCCGACGAGTTGGGAGTCGATGAGTTCTGGTCGATAAATGACGTAAGTTTTGAAATCAGGCGGGGCGAGTGCCTCGGACTGATTGGAGCCAATGGCGCGGGCAAGTCCAGTCTGTTGAAAATGCTCAACGGAATCATTTGCCCTAATCGTGGGCGCATCACGGTGCACGGCAAGGTAGGGGCACTGATAGAGATAGGGGCCGGATTTCATCCGCTGCTCTCGGGCCGCGAAAACATCTACGTCAATGGCGCAATCATCGGTCTGAGCCGCCGAGAGATCGAGCGGAAGTTCGATGCAATTGTCGACTTTTCGGGTATCGAAGATTTCATCGACACGCCCGTCAAGCATTACAGCTCGGGAATGTTTGTCCGGCTCGGCTTCGCTATCGCAGTGCATATGGAGCCGGACATACTGCTCATCGACGAGATTCTTGCTGTCGGCGACGCCGGCTTTCGCAGCAAGTGCTACAACGCCATTGGCCGCCTGAGCGAACGTACGGCAATCGTTTTCGTATCTCATGCGATGCCGATGATCAGCAGACTGGCGACTGAAACACTGCTTATCAATGGTGGCCGCGTAGCCTTTCACGGTTCTACTGCTGAGGCAATAGGCCTCTATCACCGTCAATTTGTGGCGCAGACCGCTTCCTCCCGGCTTGGATCCGGTGATGCTGAAATCATCTCGCTGTGCTTCAAGGATGAAAGCGATTTGCACCTTGCTGCCATCCCGCAAGGTGCAACGCTTGTGGCCGAACTAAAAATCACCTCCCAGCAGGTCATACAAAGTGCCTGCGTAGATCTGGTCTTCATCAACGTCGCTGAGGACGTTGTTGCGGAATGCAGCATGCTGGTATCCGGTCAATCGGTTGAACTGTCGCCTGGCCGTGTATCGACTATCCGGGCAAGGATCGACAGCTTCAGCCTCAATGCAGGAACCTACAAAGTTTCGGCACTCGTTTTGTCAGCCAATGGCATGCGCCACTATGACTGGCGCACTGATTTTGCTGTTATTCAGGTAACCGCCAGTCACGTTGGAGTTGCGGGACAGCAATTCAAGGCGCAGTGGGAAGTTGCAGAATATCCAGAGACCATGATCACACCATGACATTCAGTTTTCTTCACAGGTTGCTGGGAAAGAAGAGCAAAGTCGAGGACCGATTTTCGCTACATAGCGGCGAACGCCAGACCGGCTTGCGACTTGCTGAAATAAGGGCAGATCACACCGCACGATACGAGTATGCGTGTGCCACGATCATGCGCCATGTTCCAACCGGCGGTGATGCATTTGGTCTCGATCTATTCTGCGGAACCGGCTACGGTACTCAGATTCTTTCGAGCACGACAAAGTGCACGACTCTTGGAATAGATGCATCCATAGAGGCCATTGCAACCGCGAATTCATACTATTCGAGCGAACAGACCTTGTTCTCGGCCAAGGTTTTTCCGTTTGCATTGCCGCGCAGAACTTTCGACTATGTGGTTTGCTTGGAGTCGATCGAACACGTTCAGGAAACAGATCGTTTTCTGGAGGAGATTGTTGGGGCGCTTCGCCCGGGCGGGCTTTTGATTCTGTCGACTCCGAATGCTGATATCTGGTCTCTGGAAATTAACCCGAATCCCTTCCACTTTCGCCATTTCACTCGCACTGAAGTCCTGGCGACGCTTTCCAGACACTTTGGCTACCAGATGGAAGTTCTGGACTGGCAGGGACAGGATATCTACCAACTCAGCGACGGCCGGATAGTTCAGCCATTGCCATCTGAGAAAATGAATTTGCGCTCAGACCAAGAAGGGCAGATTCTGGTTTTCACAGTGAGAAAACTGGCGTAACGCAGATGTTCCTTTCTTTTCTTCCACCCTTCGGCATGCGGCAGGCAGTGGCTCCGTATCTCTGGGTTCTCTACAAGCAGATTACCCATATTCCCCCTGATGAAATCGCATTCATAGGCACTCAGGCTTATTTCCAGGATCCCGCCACTTTCGATCTCGAGCAGCGCTGGGACATATCCCATCGGTCGCAGGAGTATGCGGGATTTGCTATTCCCTCAGCCGAGCAGCTTTCTCGCTATCGGCGATGGCTGACTCCCGATGGTCTTGTCGAAAACTTGTTTCAATCGGGGCTGTTACGCCAGGAGACAATGCGGCAGATGATCTATACTCGCCTGCCGGCTCTGGAGAACCATCTTCGCCCGATCATCGGCGAACTGGTCAACAAGGAAAACCTGGAAGCGATATTCAGCTGGTGCAATGTCCGCAGCCTGTCAGCAGTCGCCGCAGAATTCAACGTACCGGTAGTTCATAGCGAATTTGGTGCCCTTCGCGGTCCTTGCTATAGAGGCACTGCCTACCTGGATTTTCGCGGCGTAAACGGTGGAACGGAAACCTCAGATCGATTTGCGCGCTTCAAATCAGCCAATGATCGCGATTCGCTGCCATTGCTGTCGAAAGCCGAACTTTTAGACCTGATGCTTGTTGATCCGGCGCCCCTCACCCTTACTGCTCCAGATACAGAAATCGGCTTGGCACTGCAGATCGAGGACGATAGCAACATTGTGGCATTTGCCAATGGCTGGGACAGCCTGCGATTGATGAAGGAAGCAGGCACTGAGTTTGGCGCCGGCAATGTACGCATCCGGCACCATCCTGGCGGACTGCAACGCTACCCGGAAAGTTTCGGGAAGATTGATCATTCCGCATCGTCCATCGAATTCATCACCCGCTGCAAAACTGTCGCGACAATCAATTCCAGTGTGGGTCTCGAAGCTCTGCTGTTCGACCGGGACACTCGTATCCTAGGCGACAGCCCTTGTTCCATTGCAGTGACCGACGTGGGACAGACCCTTGCCCGCCGAGACGAAAATAGTATCCCGGACAATAATTGGCAACTGGAAGAACTGTCCGCATTGAATTTCCTTGTTCTGGGCTATCTGATTCCCTACGAGTTCCTCTTCGAACCGGACTATCTGCGCTGGCGACTTGAAGGCCAGGATGAGGCGGACATTTATCGTTTTCACTTGGATTACTGGCGTTGCCGACGGCAATGGGACCTGGAAGGTCCGAGAGAATATTTGCCAAAGCATGAAGCGAATCCGTTGATACAGCGCGGGCTTTTAAACCATTTATTATTTCAGGAACGTAACCAGCGTCAGCGTGCCGTCAGTGCAGAAAAGCAGATACAAACTCTTGAAAAGCAGATACAAACTCTTGAAAGGCACCTCGCCGACATTCACAACTCACTATCATGGCGCCTGACTTCCCCGCTGCGCGCTATTGACCGGATCGCCCAAAAATCATCTGGGTTTGCGTCTTTGACTGGATCGGCACAGCGAGGAGCATCCAAAGCCGCGCCTCTCAAAATCGCGATTATCAGCAAGGCAGACCACTGCGGAGGCGGCGCAAGTCGTGTGGCATCAGAGTTGGCGTCGCTGCTGAACGACGCGGGGCACCAAGCCGACCATTGGCTCAGTTGGGCGGGATCACCGAAAAGCGAAAACAAGAGATCACTCTACGGTCATCTTCGCTTGCCGATCCGGATAGCCAACTTCGGGCTCAGAAAAATAGGCCTCCCGGAACTGATCCCGTTTGAGCTCGGCGCCCTGCTCTTTCGCGGCAGAGCATGGGAGTACGATCTGCTGCACTTTCATGATCTCTCATCGGCTATTTCGCCACTTACCTTGCTCTGGCTTTCTCGCAGGAAGCCGGTGGTCTGGACAATTCACGACTGCTCGCCGTTCACTGGTGGCTGCCTCTATCCGATGGAATGCAGCCGATTCACAAACCGTTGCGAAAAATGTCCCCAGTTGGGCACCTGGCCCATCGACAGCCTGTTTGACTTCACTGGATTTCAGCAGGGAATCAAGAGGCGATTGGCAAAGAGCGGCCGTATTCACTATCTAACGCCATCGACATGGATGGCCCGAACCGCGAACTCCAGCGGAATGTTCGCCTCTGCTCCTGAGGTTGTTTCGAATGGCGTGAATACCCGAACATTTCAAGCAGTCGACAAGGGAACCGCGCGCGGCGACCTCGGACTGCCTGCTGACCGAACCATTGTTCTGCTTTCGGCCGGATCGCTGCTAGATGAACGCAAAGGCATCCATTTTGCGATAGATGCATTGCGGGAGGTTCGTGATTTGCAGCCTTTCATCCTTCTGGTCGGATATAGCAGCCCTCAGCTACGAGAGCTGCTCACAGATTTCGATACTCATGAAACAGGGTACCTTGAAGACCCGTCGGAGCTTGCCCGGTATTACGCTGCTGCCGACCTCTTCTTGTTCACCTCGCTTGCAGACAACCAACCGCTGTCAGTGCTTGAAACTATGGCGACAGGTACGCCGATCATCGGCTTTGAAACCGGTGGAATTCCTGACATGGTTGTCCAGGGCGAAACCGGCTTTTTGGTTCCGCAAAAGGATACAAGGGCACTTGCAGCCAGCCTCAGGCAGGTACTGCTGAATCCGGCAACTCTCAGGAAGTGGAGAGAAAAGGGAGTCGAGCGCGCCGAAATTCATTATTCGCACCGGCGTTTTCTGGAATCTCACATGGCGGTATACCAACGCCTTATTGAGCAATCTGATCAGGTTGAGTGAAAAGCTTTGCCAGTGCTGACGCGATTTCACTCATATGCCACGCTCGCCGATTCCCTGATCCGCATCGCAGACCAGGGGACAGTCAAAACCATTAGCTTTGACGTGTTCGACACCTTGGTGCACCGCCGATTGGCTGCAGCGCTGGTCCTTGAAGGCGTCTGCCATATTCTTCGCGATCTTCTGGCTGAACAGGGCATCGCCGAACCTGAAGAATCGCTATTGAAGTTTCGGCACGAGGCCTACATGAACCTTGTCAGCGCCCATGTAGCGGCAGGCCTGGACCCGGATACGACCCTGGACGAACTGGCGCCCGCCTGGGTCGCGCTCGCTTCAGGTTCCTGTCTTGATGAAAAGCAGACCCGGGAGCTGGGTCGAAAACTGGCTTCCGCCGAGTTCAACATCGAAAGCAGTGTCTGTTACGCCAATCCTTGGCTAAAGGTAGTTCTCCCGGAACTCAAACGGCGCAATATCAAGGTGGTTTGTATTTCTGACATGTATTTGGGACAGCAGAACGTCAAAGCAATTCTTGAGAACTGTGGACTACTTCCGTCCATCGATTCCGTCCATGTTTCGGGCGACATCAGACTGCTCAAGCGAACAGGCCGATTGTTCAAGCATCTGGAAGTCACCGAAGCTCTGGATATTGAAACCTGGATCCATGTTGGTGACAACCTCCATGCCGATGGCCTGATGGCCAACCAGCGCGGGATCCGTGCCTGGATAGTAAATGATCGGCTGATACACAGCGAAACACGGCGGCAGGAATTCGACGCGGGTGTTTTCAGAAATGAGGCCTGCTGGGCAGGCATTGTTGCCGCCGGCTTTGCACAGAACTCCGTCGAGTCATCACTGTCTGAAGAAGAGCTTTTCGGGCTCAGGGTTCTTGGCCCGATATTCACTAGTTTCATCCATCGTTTGCTCGAGCGCTGTAAGGAGGAAAAAATAGAACAGGTGTTCTTTTTTGCGCGGGAAGGCCATCTGTTGAAAAACCTGTACCTGAAACTTGCCCATCTCGTTTTCCCTGACGGAGACCATCCTGCGGCCGTCTACCTCGCCGTATCGCGACTAACCGCCCTGATGGCTGCAATGAATAGTTATGGCATGCGCGAGCTCAACGCCGCCATGGCCAACACGGGCCACTACTCGCTGCGCAGCCTACTGGCTCCATTGCAACTTGATGAATCGTTCCTGCGGGCACTTGCCGCACGATACGATCAGCCGGATATCGACGTGGCGCTGCCTGCGCCAATACTTGAGCAACCCTCGCTGCTGCAAATTCTGGACGATCCAGCATTGAAGAAACACATCGGCGCCATCGGCAATAGCGCGCGGCAGCTTCTGCATGCCTATCTCGCCCAAGTCGGTTTTTTTCAGCACGATCGAATAGCCGTAGTCGATCTGGGCTGGGGCGGTCAAATTCAAGATAGTCTGAACAGCAGTCTGCGTTCAATGCCCGCCCGTCCGATAATTTTCGGTTTCTACCTCGGAACCAACGATCGGGCGGCGCAGCGGGATTGCACGGAAAGTCGTCTTGAAGGTCTGTTGACTGACAGCCGCTACCCCCACTGGTCTTCATCGGCCGCGCTCGAGTTCGTTTTTGCGTTTGAGGCGGCATCGCGAGCACCTCACGGAACAACGCTGGGCTACAAACCCGGCGCCAAAGGGGAAATCACTCCGGTCTTTAAGGACGCACGGGATCCATCCCGGCTGGCGGAAATCGCGGATGAGGGATTCGTTGCGCTACTGCAGAGTGGCATCGATGCCTACGCCAAGTGTTACGTTCAATGTGGGGGAATATTGCGCTTTCGCGCGGCCGCGACCATACCCTACGCCCGCACGATGATCGAACGCATGGTCAGGTACCCGACACGTCAGGAAATTCTTTGGTGGATGCACGTCAGCAATGTTGCCGACCTCGGTTCTTCCAGCACTGATCAATTGGGAGGTACCACTGCAAGACCGTCCCTGCTTACATTGCCGTTTCGCCTCAAAACCTCGATGTTTCACTATGGCTTGATCGGGCTGGCCGCGGGTCGTCCCGGTCAGATTGCTGTTGCTGTAAAAAAAGGTCTACGCAGATGGAAAAATTATCAACCGCCACCACTAGCGGGCCGTGCCTTGCCTGCATCCGTTTGCGTGCCCAGGCACTCAACTCTCGACCCGCCGCTTTGGGAAAATGAAATTGACGATAACTCCTCCATAAACAGGGCCACGGCCACCAGAACACCCTTGACCAATACGCGACATTGGACGACGACGCTGACGCTGACTGAACTCATTAGCATAGTGATCGGTTACACCCTGGCCAAAATATTGGCCGCGCCGCTCGGTGTAGCACTCCCCAAGCAGGATGCTCCACGGATTACCACAATGACGCGGCGCTATCTGCATGGAAAATACAATCTGCAGGCCAGGTTCAATTTGCTTCTGGCACTTGCCCGCGAATTATCAAGAAAAGTGCGCAAATGAGCCTCCATGGAAGCACTGGAGATGCAGCCTTTGATCTTGGCCGGGAAACGCTCGGTCCGATCTTTGCCAGCTTCGCCCTGTTGCTGCTCCGCCACGTGCAACATGCTGGCTGTGAGCGTCTGGGCTTTGTGGCGCGCGATGGTGATCTCCTAATGAAAGTCGTTGCCGCGTTTGCAGATGCAGCAGACATTGATCACCCCCCCATGACTTATCTCCACCTGTCCCGACGCTCCACCAACTTACCAGCGCACCAAAGTATTGGCCTGAACGAACTTGCCGAAGCCATGGCCGTTTGCGCCGATCGGGGAAACTGGAAGCAGATTTTCGAGTATCTGGGATTGAGTTTGCCACTGATACGACCCATTCTCACGCGACTTGGCTTCGATCCAGTCGATGACCACATCACGGAATCGGCAATGGCGGTGGTTGCGAACGACTCCGAGTTTCAAACCTTGGTAAGAGCCGAAAGCGAACGTCAGCGAGATTTACTCGCTGCCTATCTCGCGCGAATGAAGATCGGCTGGGGGCCTCCAACAATGCTTGTCGATATTGGATGGCGTGGATCGATCCTGAGTAATTTGCATCAGACCTTCTCCTCCGATGCGTCTTTCTGTCCGCCTACTGGGGCCTTCTTTTGCCTTTGGGTGGAAGACCAGCAGGTTTCGAAATTCCCGTCCAACAGTATCGGCCTGATATCCGACATGCGCCGCAAACGCGGCATGACAGAAGGCTCCGCCTGGTATGCAGCCTATCTGCTGGAAGCCACATGTCGCGCCGATGAAGGCACTACCGTAGCTTATGAACTACAGAATGGTGAGACCGAACCGGTACTGGATGAGAATTCTCCAGGCCGGCAAGCGGAGAAAATTTCCATGAACATCGCCAACCAGATCAGGAGCGGCATTCTTGCGCGCGTCAGGACAATCGCCTCAGATCCGTCGTGGCGCCAGGCACCGGATGCCAAACTGCGGCGAACAGCGCAGCACGCCCTCCTTCGTCTGGCTTATTTTCCTTCAACATCGGAAATGGCTATCCTGGCTCCACTGATCCATACGGAAGGCCATGCCGGTGAATGGTCCGCCCCGTTAATCGCCAACACTCGTCCCAATCCACTGCGTGCACCACGGAAGTGGCTCGCCGGCCTTTCCTCTCCTTGGCGGTCGGGATACGTGCGCATTACCGGAGGGCCACTGCTGGCTTGCGCGTTCTTTCTCATCGAGTTGATACTTTTGGCCTTGCCACCAAATGCAAGAACTTTGCTCGAGACAACGGCCCGCAGTGTAGCCGGACTCGGCCACCGACGATAAGATTAGCAACACCCGCCAGCAATCAGGAAAAATCTCCGTGCCAACAGTCGCCCAGCACATCGCCGATCGCCTTTCCACCACCGGCCTTTGTCACGCTTTTCTCGTTACCGGCGGAGGCGCAATGTTCCTCAATGATGCGCTCAGTCACCAACAGGCGATCACGCCGGTATTTTTTCATCACGAGCAAGCCGCCGCCATGGCCGCCGAGGCCTGTGCCCGAATTACCGGTGAGCCGGCAATCCTCAATGTCACCACAGGCCCGGGCGGGATCAACGCTTTGAACGGCGTCTACGGTGCCTGGACCGACTCGATTCCGATGATCATCCTCTCCGGCCAGGTCAAACGGGCCACCTGCCTTGCCACCAGCCCAGTTCCCGGACTGCGCCAACTCGGCGATCAGGAAGGCGAAATCATCCCGATGGTGTGCGGCATCACCAAATATGCGGCCGTGGTCGAATCTCCGGAAGACATCGCCTGGCACCTCGACCAGGCGCTTCAGCTTGCGACGAGTGGCAGGCCCGGCCCGGTCTGGTTGGATATCCCCATCGATGTTCAAAGCGCCCAAATTGATCCATCGTCTTTGCGTCGTTTCGTACCGTCCGCGTATAACTTTTCAAGTCCAATCGCCGAAGACATTGACGTAGTTATCGAGCGCCTGAAAAATGCCAAACGCCCGGTCATTCTGGCCGGAAGCGGCGTGCGTGTCGCCCACGCCGTCGACGAGTTCGAAGC
Source organism: Sulfuritalea sp. (assembly GCA_021738105.1). Next base: position 12,273 of record JAIPCS010000023.1, on the reverse strand, counting down.
CGTTATCCGTCGCCTCGGCATTCCCATCACTACAGCGTGGGCCCATGATCTGATCGCCTCCGACGATCCACTGTTCTGCGGCCGCCCCGGCACCATCGGTACACGCGCCGGCAACTTCACCGTTCAGAACGCCGACGTTCTGCTGATTCTCGGCAGCCGCCTCAACATCCGCCAGGTCAGCTACAACTGGCAGGCGTTCGCACCGCGGGCGTTCAAGATTCAGGTGGATATCGACCCGGCAGAATTTGCCAAGCCAACGGTCAGCTCCGATCTGGCCATCACGGCAGATCTCAAAGCATTTCTTGCAGCCTTTCTTCTTCGACTCGAAGGCTGGGACACACCGCCCGAACATGTCGATTGGCTGGTGTGGTGCAAGGAGCGCTTGCTACGCTATCCAAACGTGCTGCCGCATCAGCGAGAGTTCAGGGACAAGATCAACCCCTATCACTTCATCGAGAAACTGTTCGACCAACTCGATAGCGACGACATCGTGGCCTGCGGCAACGCAACGGCATGCATCGTCCCGTTCCAGGCAGGCGTCATCAAGCGCGGCATGCGGATATTTTCCAACTCCGGTAGCGCCTCGATGGGCTACGACCTGCCGGCGGCCATCGGCGCATGGTTTGGCGCGGTAGCGGAGCGCGGACAGCAAAAGCGCATCATCTGCGTCGCCGGCGATGGCAGCATCATGATGAACCTGCAGGAGTTGCAGACCATTGCCCATCACCGAATACCGATGAAGATATTTGTACTCAACAATCGCGGTTATCTATCGATCCGGACATCCCAGAAAAATTTCTTTGGCCGCCTCGCGGGCGAAGGCCCGGATAGCGGGGTGAGTTTTCCTGACTTCGTCGCCGTCGCAAACGCCTTCGGTATCCCCGCTCGCCGTCTCGCCAGCGCCGACTTTCCAGACCGCCTGAACGAAGTGCTCACCATGGACGGTCCCTGTTTGTGCGATGTCGTTCTCGACGAAGCGCAGGGCTTCGAACCCCGAATGAGCTCGCGCAAGCTGGACGACGGCAGCATCGTGACGCCTCCCCTGGAAGACATGTTTCCTTTTCTCGACCGGGACGAACTGGCGGCGAACATGATCGACCCGATCTGATCGCTGATCAATTCATGCCGCGCGAGAAAAATAGATCACGCGCAGGATGCCTGTGCTGTGGCAACCCGACGTTGGTGCGTGAGACCACCCTGGTCTCGGGCTTTCTGGCCGAGCGTGCCTGGGGCGGCTCACCGGAACTGACTGCCCTCGCGTTCTGCAAGAATTGCGGTTTCCGTTTTTTCGAACGCGGCCTGACGACCGAGGAAGCGAACAAGCTGTACAAGGGTTACCGAAACACGGAATATTTTTATGTGAGAAACCAATGGGAACCGTTCTATACGCGTGCCCAGCATGAGGGTGTCGTCGCATGGGCTCACTCACCAGATCGTCCGGAGGATTTGCGCAACACCCTGAAACAAGCTGGCACTCCAAACCATTTTGGCTATGCGCTGGACCATGGCGGCAACGCCGGTCACATGCTGACAGCACTGGAGGCCGCACAAAAAGTGGTTTTCGACCCGTCCGGCTGCGAGCCGCTGCCTGGCATCGCGGCGGTCAGCGATCCCTTGGGCATTCCGCCTCAATGCGACCTGCTCTTGAGTTGTCAGGTACTGGAACATGTTTCCGATCCAAAACTATATCTGCAACAGGTCACGACGTTGTGCGCACGTGGCGCCCATCTTTATATCGAAGTCCCCGACGAATCGTGGTCCAACCGGGTGTGTCATGGCCGATTGCGAGATGCTTGGCTAAAGTTTCTGCTCCGCCATCATCGCCTTCTGATTCTTGCCGACATGCTGGGCACTGGCTGCCGGGTAAAACTGGGGTTTCTTCCGCCGATGGGCTTTATTCCTATGCGAGAGCACTTAAATTACTTCACAATACAGGCGCTCAACGCCCTGCTCTTGGCCTGCGGCCTCGAAATCCTTCTGTCGGGTCGCAACGGTCAGGGACAATTGTTTGCCGTTGCAACAATTCGGGGCAATGAACATTAGCGGATAAACCAGGTACACCATGCCCGACTCTCGAATTTTTGAAGACCTCTTCGTTCTCGAACTCGCCAACAATCACTGGGGGCAACTTGATCGTGGGCTGCGTATCGTCACGGATTTCTCGCGGATCGTCCGTTTCAACAACGTCCGCGCTGCGATCAAGATTCAGTTGCGCGATGTCGATGCGTTCATTCACAAAAACTTCCGCGGGCGGGACGACATTCGCTATATCAAGAAGACTCTCGATACCCGCCTTGAAAAGAACGACTACGTCAGACTGGTGCGCGCCATCCGCAAAGCCGGCTGCATTCCAATGGCAACTCCTTTCGACGAAAAGTCGGTGGCGCTCTGCGACGAACTCGGCGTCGATATCATCAAACTCGCCAGCTCCGATCTCAACGACTGGATACTGATCGAGAAAGTCGCCGCCACAAAAAAACCGGTGATCGTTTCTACCGGAGGCTCCTCGCTCAAGGATGTGGATGATCTGGTCAGGTTTTTCGCCAATCGCAACATACCGCTGGCCATCAACCACTGCGTATCGCTTTACCCTTCCGAAGACCATGAACTGGAACTCAACCAGATCGACTTCCTGCGCAGCCGCTACCCGGACAACGTCATCGGCTTTTCCACCCACGAATATCGCGACTGGACCAACTCGATCCTGATCGCCTATGCCAAGGGAGCGCGCACATTCGAACGACACATCGACATCGACGCCGACGGGATAGCCGTTTCCGAATATTGCAGCCTGCCGGAGCAGATCGACACCTGGTTCCGGGCCTGGAAAACGGCTGTCGAAATGTGCGGTGCGCCGGGAACCCGCAAGCGCCTTCCGCAACGACGCGAGATCGAGTACCTGGATCGTCTGGTGCGTGGCGTCTACGCTCGCCACGACCTGCCGGCGGGCCACGCACTATCGGATGATGACGTGTATCTGGCCGTACCCCTGCAGAAAGGCCAGATATCCTGTCGCGAGTTGATGCACGGCGAAGTCCTACTCAAGGCCATAGCCGCCGATGCACCGGTTCGCATCGACGACATCGACAGCCCCTACGCCCACAACGAGCAACTCAAGGCGCTGATCTACTCGCGGGGATTGTAATGCCAGCACCCGGCAGAAAACTAATAACGAACTGATTAACAATGTATTTCCGTATTAATATAGATTTATGGAAAATATACGGAACACTTCCGGTTTAACTGAAATTGGTGAAGATGCGCGGCGGCAATATATCGACGCCCAAGCAACGTTTGTCGCATGGGAGAGTGCTGGCAAGACAGCGGCAGAGGTACGGGGCGGCATGTACTGGAAACCTCAGGCCGGGACCGACTATCTGATCCGCACTTCGCCACGCAACACACAGAAAAGCCTGGGGCCGCGATCTGCCGAAAACGAGGCGATCCACGAAAAATTTGTCGCCCGAAAAGCTCAGGCAGAGAAGCGAGTCACAGCACTCGCCGAAATGCTTGTTCGTCATCAGCGGATGAATCGCGCCCTGTTTGTTGGCCGCGCACCAGTAATTTTGGTGAATATTCTGAATGCTCTGGCAAGAGCCGGCATCGCCGACCACTTCACCGTCGTCGGTACGCATGCCCTCTATGCTTACGAGGCCGCAGCCGGTGTGCGCTTCGATCCACCCGATGCAATGGCCACTCGCGATGTCGATTTGCTGTGGGATACCCGAAAACGAATCAGCTTCGTCACTCGCATGAAACTGTTAGGTTCGTCAATGCTGGGGCTGTTGAAAAAAGTGGACCCAAGCTTTGAGATTCGTACCGATCAGCGCTATACCGCCGTCAATAATACTGGCTTCGAGGTTGATATCATTCGCCGCATGGCGGAAGACAACGATCATCATCCCTTGCAAGTGACAGACAACGACGATGAATTCTGGGCCGTGCAAGCGCAAAACGCCGGGACATTGCTGAACGCGCCACACTTCTCCACCATGATCGTAGCGCCATCGGGCTACATGGCACGCATGAATACGGTATCACCTGTCGTGTTTGCCAGTTTCAAGCGGTGGCTGGCCATACAGCCAGATCGTGACGCATTGAAGAGAACGCGAGACGTGCTCCAGGCCACCCTGGTCGAACGACTTGTCACTGAATACTTACCCCAGTTGATGTCAAGCAACCCGAACACGAAAGTGTCCTCTTGAACCCAAACCATACTCGCGATGAATATGAACCCATCGCAACCCGCAAGCTGATCTCCATCGTCACGCCCTGCTACAACGAAGAAGGCAACGTCGAGGAACTGCATCAACGCATCGTGGCGCAGATGGCGCAGTTTCCGCACTACGACTATGAACACATTTACATCGACAATGCCTCGACCGACGGCACGGTGGCGGCAATACGCCGTCTCGCCAGCGCCGACTATTGCGTCAAGGCCATCGTCAACAATCGCAACTTCGGCATCATCCGATCCTCGAACCATGGATTGCTGCAGGCACAGGGCGATGCCGTGATCAACATGGCCTCCGACATGCAGGAACCGCCGGAGCTTATCGGCGAGTTCATCAAGAAATGGGAAGAAGGCTACAAAGTCGTCGCCGGCGTCAAACCCGAAAGCCACGAGACAGCCCCCATGTTCGCTTTGCGCCGTCTGTATTACGCCACCATCGGCCGCATCGCCGACGTCACACTGATCCCGCACTACACAGGCTTTGGACTGTACGACAGAGAGGTTATCGAAAGCCTGCGCCGGATTGACGATCCCTATCCCTATTTTCGCGGCCTGATCGCTGATATGGGCTACGCCCACGCCGAAGTTCCCTATGTACAGCCGCTGCGTACGCGAGGCATCACCAAGAACAATTTTTACGCACTTTACGACATGGCCATGCTCGGCATTACCAGCCATTCCAAAGTGCCGCTACGCCTGGCCACCATGGCCGGCTTCGCACTGTCGGCGGTCAGCCTGCTGATTGCAATCGGCTACCTCGTCCTGAAACTGACTCGCTGGGACCAGATGTCGTTTGGCATGGCACCGATCCTGATCGGCTTCTTCTTCTTTGCCTCGGTGCAGTTGTTCTTCATCGGCCTTCTTGGGGAATACATTCTGCAGATTCATACCCAAGTGAAGAAGCATCCGCTGGTCGTGGAACGCGAGCGAATTAACTTCGATTCAAAATGAACTCATCGACTGGCCGGCAATCTAAAAGCGCACCACTGCAAACCGCCGAAGACTACGGTCGGGAAGGTGCGGAGCATATGGAAAACGGCAGAATCGACGCCGCCGAAGCCTGCTATCGAAGGGCTCTGGAACTCGATCCGAATTACGCCGAGGCGCACTTCAAACTGGGCAATATCATCCTGAAGCGCCAGTTGCCGGAGGAGGCTGAGGCCTGTTTCCGACGCGCTATCGACCTCGTACCGGATTACGTCAAAGCACTGTACAACCTGGGCAATCTGCTGCTCAGCCAGTCACGTCTCGCGGAAGCCGAGCACTACTATCGGCGTGTGCTTGCAGCCGACCCCGACTACACCTTTGCTCACGCCAACCTCGGCGTGGCCTTGAAGGAGCAAGGCCGCTACGCTGAAGCGGAGGCATGCTACCGAGCTGCGCTGCAACTGGAACCGGATGACGCCGAGACACTCAACAATCTGAGCATCGTACAAATGGAACAAGGGCGGCTAGCCGAAGCAGAAACCAGTTGCAGCACTGCTCTGAAACTGCGCCCCGGTTATGCCTTTGCGCACAACAATCTGGGCATCATTTTTAAAGAGCAGGGCCGCCTCTCCGAAGCAGAGGTTGCCTATCGCAAGGCGCTGGATCTGGTGCCCACCTATGCCGAGGCACACAACAATTTGGGTATTACGCTCAGAGCACAAGGGCGCCTCGCCGAAGCAGAGCAGGCGTATCGAAAAGCTATCGAAATCAGGCCAAGCTATGCCGGTGCCTGCAACAATCTGGGCAATACCCTGACGCAGTTGGGGCGACATGCCGAGGCGGAAGCCCTTTATCGACGCATTCTCGAAATCGAACCCGACAACGCACAGACCTGCAACAACCTGGGCGGCATCCTGGCAACCCTGGGGCGTCCTGAGGAAGCCATAGCAAGCTTTCGACGCGCCCTTAAGATTGATCCGGATCTGATCGCCGCTCACAGCAATCTGCTGTTTGCGTTGAATTACGGCGACAGTACCGGCAATTCGACCTTGCTGAAAGAGGCGCGGAGATTTGGGCAGGCCGTTACGAAGAGAATTGAGTCTCAATTTTCGTCTTGGTCATGCCCGGCCCCGCCCAAGCGTCTTCGCATCGGTCTAGTGTCTGCAGATCTCAGGCACCATCCGGTCGGTTTTTTTCTAGAGAGCCTACTGGCACATATCGATAAAACAAGAATCGACTTGGTAGCTTATCCAACCGGCCACATTGAGGACGCCATGACGGCTCGCATGCGCCCCTATTTTGGGGCCTGGAGATCGATCGCCGACCTGAACGACAAAGCAGCGGCACATTTGATTCACGCCGACGGGGTACACATCCTGGTCGATCTTTCGGGGCACACAACGAACAATCGCCTGCCACTCTTCGGCTGGAAACCCGCCCCGGTGCAAGCAAGCTGGCTGGGTTATTTTGCGACCACGGGGGTCGAGCAAGTCGACTACCTGCTCGCGACCCGGGCAGAGATTCCCGACACCTATCGCGACCAATTCACCGAGACCATTTACTACCTGCCGGAGACACGGCTGTGCTTCACCGCGCCGCAGTCGGAAGTCCAGGTATCGGACTTGCCGGCTTCGAGAACCGGCCAAATAGTATTTGGCTGTTTCCAGAACTTGTCGAAGGTAGGTGACGAAGTGCTAAACACGTGGGCTCAGATTCTCTCTGCACTGCCGAATGCCTCTCTGCGCTTTCAGTGTCCGCAACTTGAAACACCGCATTCGCGCGAGCACCTGTCATCGCGCCTGATGAAGCACGGGATTGGGCCGGGGCGCGTGTCGATGCACGGCGCGACCAACCGGGAATCCTATCTGGCAGCTCATGCCGATGTGGATATGATTCTTGACACCTTCCCCTACCCGGGAGGCACTACAACATGCGAGGCTTTATGGATGGGCGTGCCGACCTTGACACTGGCCGGCAACTCCATGCTTGAAAGGCAGGGAGCGAGCTTTCTGACGGTCGCCGGCCTTGCAGAATGGATAGCTTCAAGCAAGGCCCATTATGTGGGGAAGGCAATCACTTTTGCACAGGATCTGAAGAAGCTTGCGAACCTGCGCTCAAGCTTGCGGCAACAAGTGTTACGGTCGCCGCTATTCGATGCACCTCGCTTTGCCTGCAAACTGGAAGATGCCCTGTGGGAAATGTGGCAAGAAAGGGGCTTACATCAACCTGGCGGGAAGCGCGTTTGAGTCAGGCTGACAGCCAGCGCTGGGCTTGGCGCGAGATTGATGGGCTGACGGTTCTTGCCTTGGCCTATCTGGCGCTGCCCAACCTGATTTTTATTTTTGGATGGTTCCGCTGGCCAGTCACCCTGGTACTCTGCGCTGCGCTGCTGCACTTGCTGTATCGGGCGCTACCGGCCCGACTCATAAGTTGGCAGCGGGAGTATTTCCCAGCCGCAACTCTGATGATCATTGCCGCTGCCGCCGCTTGGGCAGCATTTGGCGGCGGCAGCCATTTCATGTACGCCAACCCGGACTGGGTCGTTCGCGATGCGGTTCTGGGAGATCTGGTGTATTCAGATTGGCCGGTGCACTACCTTTCGCCCAATGGCGTCCAACTCATACTCCGATCGGCCATCGGCTACTTTCTCCCTCCCGCAATGTTCGCCAGGATATTCGGCATTGCGCATCTCGATATCGCCGTCTATCTCTGGACAGCCACCGGCATACTGATCTTTCTTTTCCTGCTGCCACTGCCCAGGCGTGCCGGATGGCCGCTGGCATGGGGCCTCGGAATTGTGGTGTTTTTCAGCGGCATGGATTTTGTTGGGCAATTTGTTGCCACCGAGTCGCTGCCAGAATTCCCGATGAGACTCGAATGGTGGGTACCACTTAGTTATCACTCGCTGACTAATCAACTGTTGTGGGCGCCAAACCATTGCCTGCCGATCTGGATCGGCAGCGTGCTCATCCTTCGGCATCTCAACAGTCAAGACTTCCTGCGAATGAGCGCGGCATTGTTGCCCCTCACTTTGATATGGACGCCGTTCGCCGCGATCGGACTCCTGCCATTCGCCCTGTTGGGCGCTATGAAGTCATTTCGACAATTGTCGTGGCGCAGTCTGCCTCTTGACGCCATTGTTTCGGGGCTGGTTTTCTCGATCCCGCTGATCCTTTTTCTGACCCTCGATGCAAACCGGATCGACGCCAGACTTGCCAACACCGCGCCCGCCGGATTTATCTACTACACGATGCAGGCAGCGTCGATGCATTCCTACCTGTTGTTCGTGACCTGCGAGTTCCTTTTCTTGGCGATGGTGTTGGCGCCGCATCTGCGACAGTTGCGCGACGCCTTTGCCCTCGCGATCGTCATTCTGTTGAGTTTGCCGCTGATTCGCTTCGGTGTTCACAACGATGCGTTGCTCAGACTCAGCGCACCTGCACTGATTGTTCTGCTGGTGGCCTGTCTGCAAACCCTTCTTGATTCAGACCGCAAGCTGGCCAGATCGTCGCTGCTTGTCGCCTGCCTGTTCCTTGCCATTGGCGCACATACGGCGTTCAACGAATTTTGGCGTGCGGCAACCTACTCAAAATTACCGGCAGACTATATGCATACTCTGGCGGTCAAGCAGGATGGGCAACCCGCGATACATTATGTCGCGCGCCTCGGCTCATCGCCTGTAAGGAGACTATTGAAGTCCTTGAACGCCCCTGCCAGCGATGCCAACCGGCACACACCTTAAACACCGGGGTGATTCAGATTGCTTTCAAGCGACGGATTTCGCCATCGAACCACTCTCGCTGATCTTGAGATAAATATCCTCGAGCGATCGTACAAACTGAGGCATGTCAAACAAAGGCGCGGTGCTGCGGCTAGTAAGCAGGCGCTGTTTGAGTTGCCGCAACTGTTCGGGGCGCTGGTACAACTCGATGCACCGCTGCTGGTACTGCGCCCAAGAATGGGTGATGCACTCCGGCAAACCGACTGCATTCAGCAGGCTCGCCCCGACGCGTCCAGCAAAAGCATCCCCCAGCAAAGTAACCATGGGTACGCCGACCCAGAGCGTGTCGATTCCTGAGGAGTGTGAGTTATACGGCGAGGGATCGAGCGCAAGATCTGCCAACTGCAAACGTGCCAGATGATCGGGGCGAGATGCAACACCTTCTGCGAAGACTATCCGGTCAGGCGACACTCCGCGCGTCGAAACTTCCGCCAACAAGTTTGTGGCTGCTGCCGCAACCGGCCGGCTTAACCAAAGGACGCTGTCCGGGGTTGCCTTGAGGATCGCGCACCAGACATCAAATACCTGTGGATTGAACTTGTTGCATTTGTTCATTGAACAAAACACAAATGCGGTTTCCGGTAATCCGACGTCGCTGCGTTGCGGAGCAGGCGGCACCCGCGTTGTCGCATCCATTGGTAGATAGCAGTGAGGCAACTGCAGGATTTTCTCGCTATAAAGCGGCTCATGCTCGATGGGCGTCACGGTCGGGTCACCGAGCACATAATCCGCCAGCCGTTGGTCACCCATGGTCCCGGCGTAGCCCAACCAATTGACTTGGACGGGTGCGGGTCTCAGCGCGAGCATTCCAGCGCGATTGCCGCTCGTCCAGCCCTGAAGGTCAATCAGAATATCGATCCCGTCGTCAGCAATTTTCTCGGCACCCGACTCTATACCGAGCGCTGTGATATCGACAAAGCGATCAAACGATCGTTCCAATCGCTGCCGTATCTCACTTCCGTCACTCGCCGACATCGAATACGCAAATATTTCAAAACTTGACCTGTCATGAAGTTCAATGAGTTGAGCAATAACGTGGCCGACCGGATGATCCCGAAAGTCGGATGACAGGTAGCCAACGCGGATTCGCCGGTCGCTTCGAGCCTTCACAGGTGGATGTCGCACGAAGAGCGGCCTGTTTGTCTGTACCGCCACGGTTGATTGAGCGTAAATGCTGGCGACGTCCCGCAACTCGCCCCCGTCTATGCCCGGCATTACCAGCGCATGACCCGGCGCCAGGGCGGAGTGCGCGAATCCGGCAGTCATTTGCCGCAAGCGCGAGAGATTATTTGCCAGATCGCTCCAGCGGCTCATTCGCAGCGCTAAAACGATCAGGCACGCAAGATTCACTGCACTGTCCGGATCTGCATCGGCCAGCACCATATAGCAGGCCAAGGCCTCTTCGTTCCTTTCCGCGTTGAGCAGAGCCTTCGCCAACAGATCGATCGCTTCGTCGTAATCTCCCGAATAAAGTTCAACGGCCTTGAACAGACAAGGGATGGCCTCATTCCACCGGTTGGTGATACAGAAGGCTTGACCCTTGTTCTTCCATATCTCCGCATCGCCAGGGTTCAATTCCAGAGCCCGATTGAAGGCATCGAGCGCCATGTCGGAACGCATCAATGAGGACAGCGCAATCCCCAAATTGTTATGGAGTTCCGGATCCTGGTCGTCAAAGCCTATCGCCTGCCCCAGAATAGTGAGTGCTTCGTCATGACGCTTCAGACCAATCAGTGCAAACGATAGTGATTTCAGAACAAAAGGATGGCTTGGCAGAACTCTTCGCAAATCTATTGCTGCTCGCTCAACGTCCTGGTAACGCTTTTTTTGTACCAACTTCAGCAGAGGTTTCAGTACTTCGGGAAATTTCGGGTTGCGCTGAGCCGGCGCCGCACCAGCCCGCCGCTTTCTAGCCTTCACGGGCGGGACTCGTTGCTGTCTCTCGCAATTCGGTGGACGCACCCAGATAGCGCAGAAAAACACCTTCCAACGTCATCGTCGGGCGAATTTCAAGAATCGTGTGCTGCGCCTTGCGCAGCGCATCCAGCACCGGCCACACCTCGTCACGTCGCACATCGATCCGCCAGCGCCCTTGCGTCTCGGCAACACATCCTGGCACCGACTGGATGCCGGCTGAGCGGACCGTCAACGTCTGCTCGTCCTGCAGAAGATCGGCAGGCGACTGGACGGTCATCAACTGTCCATGGTGAATCAAGCCGAAGCGATCGGCAAGCCGCTCTATGTCGTGCAAGACATGCGATGTTAAAAAAACGGTGCCGCCGGAATTGCGGAACTCCTCAAGAATGTCGACCACGTCCTTACGTCCGACCGGGTCAAGCCCGGAAAGTGGCTCATCCAGAATCAGCAAACGTGGCTGAATTGCCATGGCATGGGCCAGAGCAACTCGCTGCTGCATTCCTTTGGAAAAACTGCGAATGTGCTTGTTGGCAGCACCGGCAAGAGAAAAGCGGTCCAGCCATTGCCGGCAGTGTGCTTCGCCATTGTTCAAATTGACCCGATGCAGCGACAAGCCCATGAGTAAAAACTCAAGTGGCGTGAGATGGTCATACAGGCTGGGATTCTCCGGAACGTAACCCAAACCCTTGCGCGCCGCGTGATCGCGCACATCGACACCAAACATTTTTGCGTGTCCGACACTGGGTTGCAGCACGCCAGTGAGCATCTTGATCGTGGTGCTCTTGCCTGCACCATTAGCACCAATGAAACCGAAAACTTCTCCCTCGCAAATCTCGAGCGAGAGATTCCGTACGGCATCAAACGCCGGGCTTGACCACGAACGCGGATAGGTCTTGCCCAAGCCGCTGATGGAAATCGCACTGCTCATTTTTTTCGACTGTCCAGAATCACGGGGATCCCCGCCTTGTCGATCACGTAACCGATGCCAAAGGGGTCGGTCGGTATCGTTGTGACGAAACCATTGTTCAGTAAATCATCGAGCGCGCCAGGCGACTTGCCAAAGCGCAGCGTGTAGGCCTCTGCGGCCTTGCGCAGCAGAGCCAGATCCCGCAGGCGCTTACTGCGCTTGTGCAGGTATTCCGCAAAATCCTTGCGTTTGGCCTGTGCTGCCATCGCATCCACGATGTTTGCCGCCAGTTCAAGATCGCTGCTGCGGCCAAGCCATCTTGCCGCAAAGTCCTCCATCATCAAACGTGCATCCGGATCAAGCATCCGCTGCGCGGCGCTTCTCATCCAGTTTGCTGCACCGAGCGGATCATTGAGGAATTGAACCAGATTAAAACCGTAGTAAAACGGTGGCTGATAGTCAAAGGGGCGGGCATCAGTGGCGCGGCGCAGTATCGTCTGAGCCGCC
>JAIPCS010000022.1 GCA_021738105.1 Sulfuritalea sp. | reverse complement strand
GGCGCCTGCCTGACCGGTTGGGTCATGCTGACCGTCGCCGCGCTGATTGACGGCAGCTTGTTTGCCCTGCAGACGCTGCAAATCGATGGCGCACTGAGCATCGTGTTTCTCGGTGTGCTGGGCACGGCACTGTCCTTCACCTGGTACGCCGAAGCGGTGCGCGATATCGGTCCCACGCGCGCCGGCATGTTCATCAATCTGGTACCGGTGTTCGGCGTATTGCTGGGCGCGTTGATGCTGCAGGAACGCCTGGCCGCCGTCACTTATGCCGGCGGCGCGCTGGTCTTGCTGGGTGTATTGACTCTAAACTGGCCGAGCCGCGCACCCATGGCGGTTGCCGAAGGACGAAGCTGATGATTCTTACAAGCGAACAGGAACAAATTCGAGACATGCTGCGTGATTTCGCACGCGAGCAACTGGCGCCCTTTGCCGCCGAGTGGGACCGCGATGCGGTGTTTCCGCGAGAGGCGCTGCGTCAGTTGGGCGTACTGGGTGTCTGCGGCATGGTGGTGCCCGAACAATGGGGTGGCGCCGGCCTCGACTATGTTTCGCTGGCACTGGCACTCGAGGAAATCGCCGCAGGCGATGGGGCGACATCGACCATCATCAGCGTGCAGAACTCGGTGGTCTGCGGGCCGGTCAATGCCTTCGGCAACGACGCACAGAAAGACAAATACCTGCGCAAGCTGGCCAGTGGTGAGTGGCTGGGCTGTTTCTGTTTGACCGAGCCGCATGTCGGCTCCGACGCCGCTGCGATACGCACCAGGGCAGTCAGAGAAGGCGATCACTGGGTGCTCAATGGCGTCAAACAGTTCATTACCACGGGCAAGAACGCACAAGTCGCGGTGGTGTTCGCCGTCACCGATCCGGGCGCCGGCAAGAAAGGTATCTCGGCCTTCATCGTGCCCAGCGATACGCCCGGCTATGTCGTCGGCCGGGTCGAGGAAAAGCTCGGCCAGCACGCCTCCGACACGGCGCAGATCCTGTTAGAGAATTGCCGCATCCCGGCAGAAAATCTGCTCGGCAGCGAAGGGCAGGGCTATCGCATCGCACTCTCGAATCTCGAAGGCGGGCGTATTGGAATTTCCGCCCAATCGGTCGGCATGGCCCGCGCTGCGTTCGAGGCGGCATTGAGTTATGCCAATGAACGCGAGAGCTTCGGCAAGCCGATCTTCGAACATCAGGCGGTTAACTTCCGTCTCGCCGACATGGCGACGCAGATCGAGGTCGCGCGCCAGATGGTGCATCACGCCGCCTGCCTGCGCGACGCCGGCCGGCCGTGCCTGAAGGAAGCTTCAATGGCCAAACTGTTCGCCTCGGAAATGGCCGAGAAGGTCTGTTCCGATGCAATCCAGATTCACGGCGGATACGGCTACGTGTCCGATTTTCCGGTCGAACGCATTTATCGCGATGTGCGCGTCTGCCAGATCTATGAAGGTGCGTCCGATATTCAGCGGCTCGTCATCGGCCGTTCTCTGGGTACTTGAAGGGAGCTCAAATGGCTGAATACACCCTGCATTGCTTCGCCCAATCCGGCAACGCCTACAAGCCGGCGCTGATGATGGCGCTATGTGGCGCCGACTGGGAGCCGTGCTTTGTCGATTTTTTTAATGGCGCGACGCGCACGCCGGAGTACCGGGCGATCAACGTCATGGGCGAAGTACCGGTGCTGGAGCACAAAGGCAAAAGCCTTTCACAGTCAGGCGTGATTCTCGACTACCTTGCCGAGACCCTCGGCAAGTTTGGTCCGCATGGGAATGCAGAGCGGCGCGAGATTCTGCGCTGGATACTGTTCGATAATCACAAATTCACCAGTTACACGGCGACGCTGCGCTACCTGATCAATTTTGTTCCGAACGCCGACCCTGCCGTCATTGCCATGTTCCGAACTCGCGCCGAAGGCGCCTGGAAGGTGCTCGACACCCACCTCGCAGGGCAAGAATGGATTGTTGCGCGCCGTCCCACCATCGCCGACTTTTCGCTGGCCGGCTATGTTTTCTGGCCCGAGGAGATCGGTGTGGACTGGAACGACTATCCGAACCTTCGCGACTGGTCGGCGCGCATCGCCGCGCTGCCCGGCTGGCAGCATCCCTACCAACTGATGCCGGGCCATCCGCTGCCGGCGAAAACCTGAGGAGGGGTCATGAGCGATCCCATCGACTTCTGGTTCGACTTTTCTTCGCCCTATTCCTACCTGGCCAGTGAAGTGATTGACGATCTGGCGGCAAAGCACGGGCGCAAAGTACACTGGCGGCCGATCATGCTCGGCGCGGCCTTCAAAGCCTCGGGTCTGCCGTTTCTGATCAATATCCCGCTCAAGGGCGATTACAGCAAACACGACTTCGACCGCTCGGCGCGTTTTCTGGGAGTCCCCTACAAGTTTCCGCCCAAATTTCCGCTCCCCACGCTGGCTGCGGCGCGCGGCTACTACTGGCTGCACGGGCAGAACAGCGGCAAGGCGCGCGAGTTCGCTCACGCTATATTCCGCGCTTATTGGGTGGAGGGTCGCGACATCAGCGAGTTGTCGATTGTGCTGGAAGCCGTTGATAGCCTGGGTATCGACCGCGAGGCATTTGCCGCCGCCATCGCCACTCAGGAAATCAAGGACAGAGTCAAACAGGAAACCGACGCCGCGATTGCCAAGGGCATGTTCGGCGCGCCCTATTTCATGGTGGACGGAGAGACCTTCTGGGGCGTCGACCGCCTGCCGCAAATCGACAAGTGGCTCGCCACGGGAGGTTTCTAGTGTCCGTTATCAAATCCAAACTCAACACGCGCAGCGAGGAATTCAAAACCAACGCGGCTGCAATGGCGGCGCTGGTCGACGATTTGCGCGAGAAAACCATAGCCGTATCCGGCGGTGGCTCGCCGGCGAGCGCAGCCAAGCACAAGGCGCGCGGCAAACTGCTGCCACGTGAGCGGATCAATGCACTGATCGATCCCGGAGCGGCCTTTCTCGAGTTTTCGGCGCTCGCCGCGATGGGCATGTACAGCGGCGACGTCGCATCGGCAGGTGTTGTCACCGGCATCGGCCGGGTCAAGGGTGTCGAGTGCATGATCGTCGCCAACGACGCCACGGTGAAGGGTGGGTCCTACTTCCCGCTGACCGTGAAGAAGCATTTGCGCGCACAGGAAATCGCGTTGCAGAACCGTCTGCCCTGCATCTATCTGGTCGACTCGGGCGGCGCCAATCTGCCGACGCAGGACGAGGTGTTTCCCGACCGCGACCACTTCGGCCGGATTTTCTACAACCAGGCCAACATGTCGGCGCTGGGCATTCCCCAGGTAGGCATCGTCATGGGCTCCTGCACCGCGGGCGGCGCCTACATGCCGGCGATGTCCGACGAGTCGGTCATTGTCAAGAATCAGGGCACGATCTTTCTCGGCGGCCCGCCACTGGTCAAGGCGGCCACCGGAGAGGTGGTCAGCGCCGAGGATCTGGGCGGTGGCGACGTGCATACTCGCATTTCCGGGGTTTGTGATCATCTGGCCGAAAACGATCATCATGCGTTGTCGATTGCGCGCCGGATTGTCGGCAATCTCAATTGGCAAAAGCCGATCTCGCTTGACATCGCCACACCCGAAGAGCCGCTCTACGACCCGAGTGAACTGTGGGGTGTGATTCCTTTCGATACCAAGAAGCCCTATGACGTGCGCGAAGTCATCGCCCGTCTGGTCGACGGTTCGCGTTTCGACGAGTTCAAGTCGCGCTATGGCACCACGCTGGTCACGGGCTTTGCCCGGCTGCATGGCTATCCACTGGGCATCGTGGCCAACAACGGCATCCTGTTCGGCGAATCGGCACAAAAGGGTGCCCACTTCATCGAACTGTGTTCCCAGCGCGGCATTCCGCTCCTGTTCCTGCAGAACATTACCGGCTTCATGGTGGGTCGCAAATATGAGAACGCAGGCATCGCCAAGGACGGCGCAAAAATGGTGACCGCCGTGGCGACCACGCAAGTGCCGAAATTCACCATGATCATCGGCGGCAGTTTCGGCGCCGGCAACTACGGCATGTGTGGCCGTGCCTACAGCCCCCGTATGCTCTGGATGTGGCCCAATGCGCGCATCAGCGTAATGGGTGGCGAGCAGGCCGCGTCGGTCTTGTCCACCATCAAGCGTGATGGTCTGGAGGCGGGCGGCCAGGAGTGGAGCAAGGAAGACGAGGAAAGTTTCAAATCACCGATCCGGGCTCAGTACGAAACCCAGGGGCATCCCTACTACGCCACTGCGCGTATTTGGGATGACGGCGTACTCGACCCGGCACAGACGCGGCGCACCCTGGGACTGGGGATATCGGCTTCGCTAAATGCCCCGATTCTGCCGACCAAGTTCGGCGTATTTCGGATGTAAATCGATTGGCCACGGCGAAGCGGCGGGCGCTGCAATAATCCTGCCTTGATACTGCCGTGTCGCCGTGGTGAAAGAAAGGGAGAATCGATGTACCAGAACATAACTACCGAAGTTGATCGTGGCGTCGGCATCATTACGCTTAATCGTCCTGAGCGGCACAATGCATTCGACGATGCGCTGATTGCAGAGCTGTCGGACTCTCTCGACCGGATGATCGCCGATACCGAGGTGCGCGTACTGGTGATCTCCAGTACCGGCAAAAGTTTCTGCGCTGGCGCAGACCTCAACTGGATGAAGCGCGCGGCCGGATACAGCAATGAAGACAATCTACGCGACTCGCGTGCGCTGGCTGAGATGTTGCGGCGTCTGGCGCAATCTCCCAAGCCCACCATCGCCCGTGTGCAGGGCCCGGCCTATGGTGGCGGTGTGGGATTGGTGGCCTGTTGCGACGTGGCCATTGCCACCTTCGATGCCCAGTTTTCACTGACGGAAGTCAAACTCGGGATCATCCCCGCCGTTATCAGTCCGCATGTCATCGCAGCCATCGGTGAACGTTACGCGCGGCGCTTCATGTTGACCGCAGAGCGTTTTTCGGCGACCGAGGCCTATCGCATGGGGCTACTGCACGAAATCGTGGCCGATGTGGCCGGCCTTGACGATGCTGTCGGCGAGATTGCCGAGGCATTGCTGAAGAACGCGCCGGGGGCGCTGGCCGAGTGCAAGCAATTGATTTCGGCGGTTGCGTGGAAGCCGCTCTCTGCAGATGTTATTGAGGACACCGCACAGCGCATCACCCGTCTGCGAGCCAGCGACGAAGGTCGCGAAGGCATGAGCGCGTTTCTCGAGAAACGCAAACCCAACTGGATCGACCAGGGCTGAAATCATGTTTAACAAAATTCTCATCGCCAACCGGGGTGAAATTGCCTGCAGGGTCATCAAGACAGCACGTCGAATGGGCATTCGCACAGTGGCCGTATATTCAGAGGCGGACGTCGGCGCTCGTCATGTGCGGATGGCCGACGAGGCGGTTTGCATTGGCGCACCCTCGCCCAAGGAATCCTATCTGGTGTTCGAAAAAATCATTGCCGCGGCGCTTGAGACAGGCGCGCAGGCAGTGCATCCAGGTTACGGCTTCCTCTCGGAGAACGTGGATTTCGCCGAAGCCTGTGAGAGAAACAACGTTGTGTTCATCGGGCCACCGGTCAGCGCGATCCGCGCCATGGGCTCCAAGTCGGAAGCCAAGAAGCTGATGGAGAAAGCCGGCGTGCCACTGACGCCGGGCTATCACGGCGACAACCAGGATCCGGAGTTTCTCAAGCAGCAGGCCGATGCCATCGGCTATCCGGTATTGATCAAGGCAGCGGCCGGCGGTGGTGGCAAAGGCATGCGAGCGGTCAACAAGAGCGAAGAATTTCTCGACGGCCTGGCCTCTTGCAAACGCGAAGCCGCGTCCAGTTTCGGCGACGAGCACGTGCTGATAGAAAAATACCTGCAGCGTCCGCGCCATATCGAGATTCAGGTATTCGGCGACAGTCATGGCAATTGCGTTTATCTGTTCGAGCGCGATTGCTCGGTGCAGCGTCGCCACCAGAAAGTGGTGGAGGAGGCGCCAGCACCCAACATGCCGGCGGAACGTCGCGCAGCGATGGGCAAGGCGGCGGTTGATGCAGCCAAGGCCGTCGGCTATGTGGGTGCCGGCACTGTCGAGTTCATCGTCAATCAGGACGGCACCTTCTACTTCATGGAGATGAATACCCGCTTGCAGGTCGAGCATCCCGTGACCGAAATGATCACGGGCCTTGATCTGGTCGAGTGGCAATTGAAAGTCGGCTCTGGCGAGACGCTGCCGCTGCAGCAGGAGCAATTGAAAATTCGCGGTCATGCGCTGGAGGCGAGGATTTATGCTGAAGATCCGGACAAGGGTTTCCTGCCCTCCATCGGACGGCTGATCCATCTCTCGCCGCCGCAGGAAACTTTGAATGTCCGGGTCGATACCGGCGTTGAGCAGGGCGACGAAATATCGCCGTACTACGATCCAATGATTGCCAAATTGATTGTTTGGGATGGGTCCGACACCAACGCTCGCGAACGAGCATTGGCGCGCATGTTGCAAGCATTGGCCGACTACCGGGTGGTCGGGGTATCCAATAACATCGGTTTTCTATCGCGACTGGTGGCCTGCCCGGCCTTCGCCAGCGCCGATCTTGATACCGGGCTGATAGAACGCGAGCGGGCTTTTCTCTTCCCAGATGCTGCTGAGCCGCCGGCAGAAGCCTGGCTGGTCGCTGCACTGGCTGAATTGATACGCGATCAGCGGTATGCAGCCGCGCATGCCGGCGATAGCCATGATCCGCATTCGCCGTGGCATACCCGCGATGGCTGGCGAATGAATGGAGCCGCGCGTCGCGAAATAGTGCTTCGTGTTGGCGAGATCGAAAAAGTCGTCAATGCCGGCTATGCGGGCGAGAGTTATGTGCTTGAGTTCGAAGGCATGAGCACTATAGCCACTGGAAGTTTCATCGGTGACAGCGAGTTGCGCGTCGATCTCGGCGGTCGGCGCATCAATGTCACCGTTGTTTCCGCCAACGAAAAGCGCCATGTGTTTATTGATGGCGTTTCCTACATATTTTCGGCAATCGATCCCCTCTTCCATGCCGGCAGTGGTGGCGGCGCGGAAGGGGGCTTGACCGCGCCGATGCCGGGCAAGGTCATCGCCCTGATTGCCGCAGTTGGCGCGAGGGTCGGAAAAGGCACGCCCTTGCTGATTCTGGAGGCCATGAAAATGGAGCACACCATTGCCGCGCCAGCATCGGGAACCGTCAAGGCGTTTTGTTTCAATGTCGGCGAACAGGTCAGCGACGGTGCCGAGCTAGTAGAATTCGAGGCTGACAAGTAGATGTGAGTTCGAATGAGTCTCCCCAGCAAAGTACGCATCGTCGAAGTAGGTCCGCGCGACGGATTGCAGAACGAGAAGAAGCCTGTATCCACAGAGATCAAGCTTGAGTTGATTCGCCGCCTGGGCGCGTCCGGTCTCAAGACCATAGAGGCTACGGCGTTCGTGTCGCCCAAGTGGGTGCCACAGATGGCCGACCATGCCGCGGTTTTTGCCGCCATCGAAAAGTTGCCCGACGTCAGCTATCCGGTACTGACCCCGAACATGCAGGGTTTCGAGGCTGCGCTTGCCGTCGGCGCAAAAGAAGTTGCCGTATTCGGTGCGGCTTCGGAGAGTTTTTCTCAGAAGAACATCAATTGCTCTATCGCTGAATCGCTGGATCGTTTCCGCCCCATTGTCGAGGCCGCGAAGATAGCCGATGTCAAGGTACGCGGCTATGTGTCCTGCGTGCTCGGCTGTCCCTACGAAGGCGAAGTCGCGCCATTGGCGGTTGCCAATGTGGCACAGGCGCTGCTGGAGATGGGCTGCTATGAAATCAGTCTCGGAGACACAATCGGCGCTGGAACACCGGAAAAAACCCGCGCCATGATCAAGGCGGTGGCTCGCCGTGTTCCCCTGAAAAAGCTAGCCGGTCATTATCACGATACATTTGGCATGGCGGCGGCCAACATCTACGCTTCGCTGCAAATGGGCATTGGCATTTTTGACAGTTCGGTGGCGGGCCTGGGTGGTTGTCCCTATGCAACCGGCGCGTCTGGCAACGTGGCGACTGAAGATGTGGTCTGGTTGTTGAACGGACTTGGCATCGATACAGGTATCGACCTGGACGCGCTGGTGGATACCGGCGTCTGGATATCCAAAAAGCTCAAGCGCGAGCCAGTCTCGCGTGTCGCGCGCGCCATTCTCGCCAGGCGCGCCATGCAAGCTACGATCGACGCGTGATCGTTCGGTTCAAGGCCAGCGGACGGAGTCAGTGGTCGTGGTGAAATCGCCTTGCATCAATGTGTGCAAGATGGAAAAGGATCTGTGCGCGGGCTGCTTTCGTACCATCGACGAGATCGCCCGGTGGTCTACCGCCAGCGACGAGGAAAAGCGACAGGTCGTGACCAGCGCGGCGCAACGCGCCAGAAAGCGCAATCCATGCCATGGTCGGATCTGCAACGGTACCGACGGATGATCCGGTTTTTCTAGATGAAGCTCCCCGACTCGATCCAGCTGCTTGAGCGCGGCTGGTTGTCGTCGAACAATGTGCTGTTCTTCGAAGGCGAGTCGGCCACGCTGGTTGATTCCGGTTATGTAGGCCATGCACCGCAGACGGTGGAACTTGTAAAGTCGGCGTTGGCGGCACGGCGCGTTCCAGTCAATCTTGACCGTTTGATCAATACCCATTCCCATTCCGACCACATCGGTGGCAACGCCGCGCTGCAGGCCGCTTTTGGTTGCAGCATCGCAATTCCGGAAGGTATCGAACGCATGGTTACCGAATGGGATACTCAAGCCCTGTTGCTCGATGCAGCGATGCAGCGCGGCGATCGCTTCGCCCATGACGCTGTGATCGAAGCCAACAGTGAATTCGAAATGGGTGACTTGATCTGGCGGGCGTTGCCCGCGCCCGGCCATGACATGGAGGCCTTGATCTATTACTGTCCGGAAAGGCGCATCCTGATTTCCGGCGACGCACTGTGGCAGGACGGCTTCGGCATCATCTTCGGCGAACTGATGGGCCGCAAAGACGCACTTCCTGCTACCCGTAGCACGCTGGAAATGATCGGCCGGCTGGCCGTGGATATTGTCATACCCGGACACGGCCCCGCTTTTGTCGATTTCGATGACGCTCTGGCGCGCGCCTTCAAGCGTTTGGCATCATTCGAGGCAGATGGAAAGCGCATGGGGCGCAACGCCGTGCGTGCCTGCTTCACGTTCAATCTGCTCGACCTTCAGCGTTTGCGGGAAGATGAGCTGGCGGCCTACCTGAAGAGCGTGCCTTTTTTCGACACCGTCAATCAACGCATGCTGGGTTTTTCCGACGCAGAGTTTGCCGAATGGCTGCTTGCCGAACTGCTTAGATCGCGTTCCATCGAAGTGCGTGACGGCTGGATAGTGCCGACCATGGCGCCGTAGAGGGTCGCTCCGGGGCCTGCAATGAAATATTGGTGCTCTAATACTGCTGATTTCGCAAGCGCTCGGCTTCGTTGTAGTTGCCTCGGGCAACAGCATCCCGAATCGCCTGTTGCCGAATAGCCATCGTCTGTCTTGCCGCCTCGTAGTCCTTTTTGCGGCTTTCGGACTCAGCACGACGCTGCTCAGACTGCTGCCGGCGCTTCTCCTCCCGATCGGCCTGCTCTTCCTTCTGATAAGCCCTGTCGAGTCGTCTTTTATCTTCACGCATTTGCGCTTCCAATTGCGCTTGTTCCTGTGCCCGTTCTCTCGCCTCGGCACTTCGCTCCCGGGCCGCAGTCGAAGCTTCGATAACTGTAGTCTGGTTCTCAACTACGCGACTGGCAATTTCCGCGCTTCGTTCGACAGCGTCTTTTTGCAGCTCAACTTCCTTTATCCGGATTTCGTGCGAGGCTTTTTCCTTGGTGAAACCAAGTGCCAGATAGCCGATCCCCAGCACCAGCGCCACCCCTGCGACCGCTTTCAATGCACCTCCTAGCGAGGTGCCGGAGGCAACCGGCATGGCTTCCGGCGGAGAAGCGGAAGTTAATACAGATCTGCGGGATTTCAGTTGTTCCAGCAGTCGGCGATCGAATTCCTCACGGGCTTGAGGATCGCCAAGTTCATCCATTGCATAGCGGGTTTCGGCGTCGATTGAAGTCTTCTCGGCGGAAAGCCGGGCGATGGCTTCAGAAATTGCGGCATCGCTGCTGTCAGCGGGCACACCTAACACCGAATACAAGGACTGTTTTCTCTGTGCAGCAAGTTGGCGCCGCAACTCGATTCGCAGGCGCTGAATTTCTGAATCAACAGTTTCTGCCGGAGAACTTGCCGTCAATTCTGCGAAGCGGCGGCGAATGTAGAGGGCCTTGGTCTTGTCGGCGTCACCGCCGCTTTCTGCCAGCGCCCAAGCCCAGATTGCGCGGTCTTGCTGCCCCTTACCGATTTCATCGGCGATCTGCTGGTATCGTTTATCTGCGTTCACTGTGGTTTCAGAATAGTCACGTTTTTGGTGCGGGTAATGTATCCGAAATGCATGACTGCGGCAACTTTTCCCAATCCGCAATGTCAGCATTTCGCCAGCACTGCCTCGTTTTGTAGATATCCGTTATCCTTTCACCCATGCAAGTCATTTTGATCAGCGGTCTTTCCGGTTCCGGTAAATCCATTGCGCTCAATGTGCTGGAGGACGCCGGCTATTACTGCGTCGACAACCTTCCGGCTCCCCTGCTGTCCGATCTCGTCGACCATCTTCGTCTGGAAGGGCAGGAGCTGGCCGCAGTGGCGGTTGATATGCGCGGCGGATCGAGCATTGCCGCCTTGCCGACCCAGTTGCGCAATCTCGAAGCCAAGGGCATCAAACAGCGGTTCGTGTTTCTTGATGCGCGAGATGAAGTCTTGATCCAGCGCTTCTCCGAAACCCGCCGGCGCCATCCGCTGGCCGGAGATGACGTAACCCTGGAGGAAGCCATTGCCCGCGAGCGCGAGGCGCTTGAGATGATGGCAACACTGGGCCACCATATCGACACCAGCAATTTGCGACCGAATGCCTTGCGCGCCTGCATCAAGGAATTTGCCGCGCTCGATGAACGCCGCGGGCTGACACTGTTGTTTGAATCCTTCGGCTTCAAGAACGGGATTCCGCTCGATGCCGATCTGGTATTCGATGTGCGCTGCCTGCCCAATCCACACTACGATCCTGAACTTCGTGCACTTACGGGACGGGATGCCGAGGTGATGCGCTTTCTCGAAGCACAGCCGGAAGTCGCGCGTATGGAGGCCGATCTGCGTCGCTTTATCGGGGATTGGCTGCCCGCCTACATCCGCGATAACCGCTCCTATCTGACAGTGGGTATCGGTTGCACCGGAGGGCAGCATCGCTCGGTATATCTCGCCGAGCGGCTGGCAGAACATTTTCGTGACTCGGCGAGTGTTCTGGTGCGGCATCGCAGCCTGATTGAATGAAAAGCGGCGTCCCCGATGGCTTGCGCGATCTGCTGGCGCAGGCCGGGGGCGACGGTCGTGCGCCTTGGCGCACGCTGCTGAGGCCGGGTGACTGGGTACTGCTGTTGATCGCCGGGCTGCTGGTGGCTTCCTCCTTTCCACTGCTGTGGCGCGGCGGCGTGGCAGATCGCGCAGTAGTCAAGCTGGACGGTGAGTTGGTGACGGAACTGGCGCTCAATGTGGCGCGCAAGTATGAAGTGGCCGGCGCCATTGGCACCACGGTCATCGAAATTCAGCCCGGTCGTGCCCGTGTGCTGTCCGATCCTGGTCCGCGCCAGTACTGCGTACAACAAGGCTGGCTGACACGTGCCAATGCCGTGGCGATATGCGCGCCCAACCACGTCAGCTTGCAGCTTGCCGGTCGCGGTGGCAGAAACGAATCCTATGACACACTCAATTATTGAGCTGCCGGTTACGGAGGATGACTACCGCATAGCACGATATGCCGCAGCGGCGATCGCGCTGACGGTCGCCGAGGCGGCGCTGCCAAGCCCGTTGCCCGGCATCAAGCCGGGACTGGCCAACATCATCGTACTGGTGGTGCTGGCGCGCTACGGTTGGCGCGACGCGGCCTGGGTCAGTCTGCTGCGCGTGGTGGCGGGCAGTCTGGTGATTGGCCAGTTTCTAGCGCCCGGTTTTTTTCTCGCCCTGTCGGGAGCGCTATGCAGTCTCGCAGTGCTGGCAATGGCGCAACACCTGCCTTCGCGGTGGTTCGGGCCGGTATCGGCCAGCGTGCTCGCCGCGTTTGCGCACATCAGCGGGCAACTTTTGCTCGCCCGGGTTTGGCTGGTACCGCACGACGGCGTGTTCTACCTGTTGCCCCTGTTCGCCACGGCGGCGCTGGTATTCGGTACCATTAACGGACTTGTCGCGGCGCGCTTGCTGGCCACGGCTTCCCTCAAGCCCCCTGTCGCGAAAGCCGCTGCATGATCATTTCATTGTTTCCGTTGCAGTCAGTGCTTTTCCCCGGTGGACGTTTGCCCCTGAAGATTTTTGAGCAACGCTACATGGAAATGGCGAAAACCTGCTTCAAGGAATCCGCTTCATTCGGGGTGTGCCTGATCGAGCGCGGCGAAGAGGTGGCGCGTGCCGGACAGAAGCCCGCCGTGCCTCATGTCGTGGGTACGCTGGCGCACATCGCGGATTGGGACATGGAACAACTGGGCGTGCTCAACATCATTGCTCAAGGCGGCGATCGTTTTCGTATCAGAAGCCACTGGGTTGAGAATTCCGGGCTGCTGCGCGGCGAGATAGAGTTGATCCCCGATCCGGCCGTCGTGCCGATACCCAGTGATTTCGCGCGTCTGGTGCCCTTGTTGCGTGCCATTGTTGCCGAGATGGGCGCTGATTCGCCCGCTGCACCTGCTACACCGCATCGCTTCTTTGACGCCGGTTGGCTGGGCATGCGTTATGCCGAAGTGCTGCCCATCCCGATCAAGGCCAAGCAAAAATTGCTTGAGATCGACGAAAGCATCGATCGTCTGGAAATCATTTACCGCTTTCTCGACAGCAAGGGTTTGTTGCCGGAAGTCTGAAGCCCCGCAAGAATGGATCGGATCGGTGCGGGAAGGGCGGCATCGTCGATGCCATCAAGAGCCAGCCATTGACATCCAGGCTCCATCAACAGGTTTGCTGGACTGACATGGAGTTGAATCGGTTCAATGTGCAGGCGGAAGTGGCTGAAGCTGTGAACAAAACTCGGCTCTGGCGATACGGCGCCAACCCGGCAGGCAAAGCGCTGTTCGGCCCAATCCCTAGCGTCAGCCTTCGCTGGCAATTCGGGCAGCGATAGCAGGCCGCCCCAGATACCCAGTGGTGGCCGGGTTTCGAGCAACACGCGATCACCGTCTCGCAGCACCAGCAACGTGACCTGGCGCTGCGGAACTTCACGACGGGGTCGCGCCTGCGGCAGTTCGGCGGTGCGCCCGCCAATGCGAGCAACACAGATGTCCTCGAGCGGGCAGGCCTCGCAGCGCGGTTTGCCGCGCGTGCACACCATGGCGCCGAGATCCATCTGCGCCTGGTTATGGATTGCCGCCTGGCGCTTGGGCATCAGTTTCGCCGACAACTCCCAAAGCTGTTTTTCCACGGCGCTGCTGCCGGGGAAGCCCTCAATGCCATAGGCGCGGCAAAGTACGCGTTTGACATTGCCGTCGAGAATCGGGGCAGCAGCGCCAAAACAAAAAGTGGCAATGGAGTTGGCGGTCGAACGACCGATGCCGGGCAGTGCCGCCAGTTTCTCGGGCTCGCGCGGGAAACCGCCAGCAAAGGCGTCATTGATCCTGCGTGCCGCTGCGTGAAGGTTGCGCGCGCGGGCATAGTAGCCGAGGCCGCTCCACTCGGCCATGACATCCTCGATCGGCGCGGCCGCGAGATCGGCGAGCTGTGGAAAGCGTTCAAGAAAGCGCAGGAAATAAGGGATGACCGTCGTCACCTGCGTCTGCTGCAACATGATCTCCGACAGCCAGATCCGGTAGGGATCGGTAGTGTTCTGCCAAGGCAGATCGTGGCGGCCATGTTGTTTATGCCAGCGAATCAGGCGGGAGGAATAATCGTTTACCACGGGAGACACGGGGAGCACGGGGAGCACGGGGAGCACGGGGACAAACAGAGCAAAAGGGGGTTCCCCGTGTCCCCAGTGGTCAATCGCATTTGACGGGTTTCACTCGACTTGCGGCCAGTTTGGCGCGTGTGCGCGCTTCGTCGGTGGTGTCGGCATTTGCCACCGCTACACCCATGCGGCGTTTGACGAAGCTTTCCGGTTTGCCGAACAGACGCAGATCTGACTCGGGCACTTGCAAGGCATGGGCGACACCTTCGAAGGCTATGCCCGCTTCTTCGAGGCCACCGTATATCACCGCCGAGGCGCCGGGGCGGCGCAGCGAAGTGTCGACTGGCAAGCCGAGGATGGCTCGTGCATGCAGCTCGAATTCCGACAGGCGTTGCGTTGCCAGTGTCACCAGCCCCGTATCGTGCGGGCGCGGGCTGACTTCGGAGAACCACACCTCGTCGCCCTTGACGAACAATTCGACGCCGAAAATGCCGCGCCCGCCAAGCCTGCTGGTAACGGCTCTGGCAACATCGCGAGATTTCTGCAAGGCGCTCGGTGTCATCGCCATCGGCTGCCAGGATTCGACATAGTCGCCATTAACTTGCACGTGGCCGATCGGGTCGCAAAAGAAGGTTTCGACTTCACCCGAGGCGCCGACGGCCCGCACCGTGAGCTGGGTGATCTCGTAGTCGAAATCGATGAAGCCTTCGACGATGACGCGTCCTGCGCCTACCCTGCCTCCGGACTGGGCGTAGTCCCAGGCTTTGGCCACATCGGCAGGTGATTTCAACAGCGATTGACCTTTGCCTGATGAGGACATCACCGGCTTCACCACGCAGGGATAGCCGATGGCTTTACCGCGCAGGCCGTCGATGGTCGCCTGCAGTTCCTCCAGCGAATCGGCAAACTGGTAGGGCGAAGTCGGCAAGCCAAGCTCTTCTGCCGCGAGCCGGCGTATCCCTTCTCGATTCATGGTCAATTGCGCCGCACGCGCTGTGGGAATAATTTCCGGGAAATAGCCGGCCACGCCATCGCGCTCGATCTCCACCAGCGTGGCGGTGGCAATCGCCTCGATCTCGGGCACCACCAGATGCGGCTTTTCCTTCTCGATCAGCTCACGCAGGGCGGCGCCATCGGTCATGGAGACGACATGGCTGCGATGCGCCACCTGCATGCCCGGCGCGTCGGCATAGCGATCGACACCGATCACTTCGCAACCCAGCCTTTGCAATGCGATAATGACTTCCTTGCCGAGCTCGCCACAGCCCAAAAGCATCACGCGCGTGGCAGACTTCGACAGCGGAGTGCCGATTCGATTCATGATTCCCATCAGGTACTCCCGATAAAAACGCGGTTTAAGTGAAGTTCAAGGCCGGAATTGAAACAGGTCCGAGAGCAAAGCCGCATATAAAAGTTCGCCGGATTTTAGGACGATCAGCCCCAATGAACCAGCCGTATCTGAACAGTTTCGACACACGCCGCCTGCGCGATGCGCTGGGCGATTTTGCCACGGGTGTGACGGTAGTCACCGCGAGCGGGGCCGACGGCCAGCCGATCGGCGTCACGGTCAACTCTTTTGCCTCGGTATCGCTTGAGCCACCGCTGGTCTTGTGGAGCCTGGGCCTGCAGTCGCCTTCGCGAGCCGTGTTCGAGTCCTGCAGTCATTATGTGATCAATGTACTTGCTGCTGATCAGGTCGACTTCTCGAATCGTTTTTCGCAGCCCCAAAGCGACCGCTTTGGCGGCATCGCGCTGAAACTCGGCGCTGGCGGTACGCCGTTTCTGCCCGGCTGCTGCGCCTGGTTTGAGTGCCGCAATGAAATTCGCTATCCGGGCGGTGACCACGTCATATTTGTCGGGCATGTGGAAAACATCCATCGCGAAGACCGCCCGCCGTTGATATTTCACGGTGGCAACTATCGTCAATTGCCCTGATGCCGCCGCCCGAAATAGTGATTGACACCGGGGTGCCGGTAGTCCCGGTCGCGTCCCGTGCGGGCTGGATTGCTGTTACGGCAACCATCTGCATCTGGACCGGGTTCATTCTGGTGACCCGAGCGGGTAGCAAGGGCGTGTTGACCGGTTGGGATCTCACCGCCTTGCGCTTCGGTGTCGGCGCCCTGATCGCGCTGGCGTTTCTGTCGCGCGTGAAGCTGCCGCCGCTGAAGGTGATTGCGCTGTTTTCGCTGTTTGGCGGCATCGGCTATTCAGTTGCCGTGTATTCCGCCTTTAGCATGGCTCCTGCGGCCCACGCTGCGGTCTTGCTGCCCGGTGCCCTGCCCTTCGAAACGGCTGTCATTGCATGGCTGTGGCTCAAGCAGGCGCCCTCGCGGCCGCAGCGCATCGCGCTGGTGCTGGTTTTTGCAGGAATTCTTCTGACAGCCGCCGATACCTTGACCCATGGCACCCGGATCACCGGCTTGCAACTGCTGGGAGATCTACTGTTTCTCTGCGGTTCAAGTTCATGGGCCGTGTTTACTCTGCTGCTGCGCCGCTATCCGATGCAGCCGCTGGCCGCCACCGTGGCCACGACTCTGGGCAGCGCGCTGGTGTATTTGCCTGTCTGGTGGATGTTTTTGCCCAGTTCCATGGGGCAAGCGCCGGTTGCCGAGATTCTCGTGCAGGCGGTGTATCAGGGCGTGCTGGTGGTATTTGTCGCGATGCTTTTGTACACCCTGTCCGTACGCCATCTTGGGCCGCAAACCGTTGCCTTGATGATGGCAGTGGTTCCCGGTTTTGCGGCGCTGGCGGCGGTGCCTGTACTGGACGAGCCACTTTCGCTGCTGGCCTTGGCTGGGCTGGTTGCCGTGACGGCAGGAGCGGTAATGGGGGCGCGGCAATCCCCCAAACTCAGCTAGTCAACGCAGCAATGGGCGACAGCCGCCCAATTTGTTTGTTCTAATGGAAGGGATGTGCGCGCGGATTCCAGCTCAACAACTGGTGAGCCAGATGGCTTAGGCGAGTCCACAAAGCGGTAGTCTTTGTTTTGCCAAATGCATGGAGCCGTGTTGAGGCACCCGACATAATGCGCTGCATTTCCTTGGCGCGAAGCTCGTTGGCTTCCTTTATAAGCGTATTGAAGTCGATGTGTTCCATGATTGATTCCTTTTCTATTGTGCGGTGCAACACCGCATGGCCGAACTGTAATTACTTATTGAACTAAGCACAATTGCGTTTAAAGGAACAACATTAGTGAAAATTGTTCCATAATCTATCCATGGATCGATCTGGCGAGATGACAGCTTTTGTTCGTGCGGTGGAAACCGGCGGCTTTTCTGCTGCGGCGCGAGATATGGGTTTGACGCCATCAGCCCTTTCCAAGCTTGTAACCCGACTTGAAGACCGACTGGGTGCGCGGCTCCTGCATAGAACTACCCGTCGACTGCAATTGACGACCGAAGGCGAGGCCTTCTACGCCAGGGCCCGTCCCATTCTTAACGCTATTGACGAAGCCGAGGCCGAGGTGGCTCAGGCCGGTACCAGTCCGCGCGGTTTGCTACGAATGCACTGCAGCTCACCCTTCGGTATGCATCAGTTGGCACCGGCGATTCCGCGCTTTCAGGAACGCCATCCCGCCGTGGAACTGGACATCACCATCAGCGATCAGCCTTTCGGCGCCATGGAAGAAGGTATCGATCTTGCGATCCGTCTCGGACCGCTCGACGAGTCGTCGATGGTCGCCCGGCGCATCTGCAACATGCAGCGAGTCATCTGCGCTTCCCCGGAGTACCTGGAGCGACACGGCACACCACGAACGCCGGACGACCTGCAGCAGCACAATTGCCTGTGGATCACCAGTTTGCCGGCCCTGCGCCGCTGGCCCTTCGATACCGACGACGGCATTCGCGTGGTGCATGTGGGCGGCAATGTCTCGGCCAATAATGCTGAAACCATACTTCAGCTGGCGGTGTCGGGGGTCGGCATTACACGGCTGACCGATGTCGTCGTCGGTGACGCGCTGCGCAGCGGCAAGTTGGTGCCCATTCTTGTCGACTGGCATCATGTAGAGCCCGTGCCGCTTTACGCGACCTATCCCAGCGGTCGGAATTTGTCGCCCAAGGTTCGGGCGATGGTCGAATTTCTGGTTGAGGAATTCGGCAGTGCGCCCTGGCGGCAGGGCCTGACCTGACGACTATTTGGCTCAGTTGGATTTGACTGACGTCGGATTGTCCAGACTGTTCGCGGAATCGACAAAATGGAATTGCAGCGTCGGTGGCCGCCAGCCAGGTGCCGGTCGCAAGACCTTGTTGACCGAATCGTTCAGCCTTAATTGAACGCGATAGTTACCTGGAAAGGTTCTGTCCCAGTGCGGCAGGGCCTGTTTGAGATATTCCAGTTCGTGTGTTTCCTTGGCGATAACCCCCATCGTTTCCAGCAGATTGAGTTTCGGCCAATGTTCTCCTCCCGGTCGGCCATAGGTCACCACGCTCATGAATTTGGTGAAGTCGCCATAGAACGGATCTGACGGATCGATCAGCTTTCCGTTGGAGTAGATCGCATCCATGAAGTAAGTCACTGTCAGGTCGCGCGCGGGCTTTTTCGACCACTGCAGGAGCACGTCGTGCAGCGCTGCCGACAGGCAAATCTCGAGATGCCCGCCAACAATGTACAGATGCGTCGGCGGAACATCGAAAGTGATTTCTCCTCCTTGTGAGAACACCCAGTAGTCCGGCTCACAGTCCTCCATGAAGTAGAAGCGCTGTGGAGAGTCATCCTGCAGATAGATAACGGGAATTCCTTTGCCCTTGGCGAAGGCTACCGCGTCGTCCAATCCCCTTTTGCTGGATAGTCGCGAGTCATAGGTCGAACTTGCATGCACCACAATCATGACCGAATCGCCTTTAAGCTTGATCTGCGAAGGTACCGCAAGAGTGTGCGGTGGGCAGGCCGACCAGCCGAGGCTGGCGTACAACGCGGCAAGAAGGAAGACAAGAATTTGCATGGGATGTTGTCCGTGATTTGCCTGAAAATGGTCTGGTTCGAGGCCGTTAGCGCCGCGATTATAGGCACAAGCGACCTCGCTCAGGAGGGGGATTTCGGCGAATGTCATATATCTGAGCGGCAGAAAAGAGAAGGCAGTGCATATGAGTCGCCTGTGGGTCAAGCCAAGAGCGTAGCGCGAGTGGTGCATGCCCTGTAGCATCCGGCGGATGGCTACCCTGACATTGCACCCCGGCAAGGAAAAATCCGTCCTGCGCCGGCATCCCTGGCTGTTCTCCGGCGCAATCGCGCAACTTGAAGGCCGGGCGCGGCCTGGAGATACGGTCGATATCGTTTCTTCCCAGGGGCGACCGCTGGCGCGTGCGGCATGGAGCCCGTCATCTCAGATTCGGGCCCGCATCTGGAGTTTCGACCCTCAGGAGAGTATCGATCACGCCTTCTTCAAACGTCGCGTGGCGGCCGCAATAGAGCGCCGCACGGCACTGCCGGAGCTTGCCGGCCAGCAAGGACTACGGCTGATTCACGCTGAGTCCGACGGCTTGCCGGGGGTGATTGCCGATCGCTACGGGGACACTGTGGTGGTGCAGCTGACGACGGTGGGCGCCGACAAGTGGCGTGCTGCCATTGCGGATTCGTTGCAAAAGGCCACTGGCTGCCGGCGGATCTATGAGCGTTCGGATCTCGAAGTGCGCAAACTCGAAGGTCTCGAGCCTGTCACCGGCTGGCTGCTGGGTGAAGCGGACACGGGTGAGTTGGTGATCGAGGAAAACGGCGTGAACCTGGCTGTCGATCTTGTTGCCGGGCACAAGACCGGCTTCTATCTCGACCAACGTGACAACCGCCGTCTGGCCGCGCAACTGGCGCCGCGTCGCCGCGTGCTCAACTGCTTTTGCTACACGGCAGGCTTTTCGATTCAGGCACTGGCCGGTGACGCGAGTGAGGTGGTCTCGATCGACAGTTCAGGCCCGGCGCTGGAAACCGCGAGACGCAATCTTGCGCTGAATTCCGCTCTTGATCCGGAGCGAGCGGTCTGGCTTGAGGCCGACGTGTTTTCCGAGTTGCGCAGTCTGCGTCACAACGGCGAGCGCTTTGATCTGATCATTCTCGACCCGCCCAAGTTTGCCCACACCGCCGCGCAAGCCGAACGCGCCGCGCGAGCTTACAAGGACATCAATCTGAACGCTTTTCACCTGCTGGAACCGGGCGGTTTGCTGATGAGCTACTCCTGTTCCGGTGGCGTCAGCGCTGAACTGTTCCAGAAGATCGTGGCCGGTGCCGCGCTTGATGCCGGGCGTACGGCGCGTATCGTGAAGCGTTTGCAGGGCGCCGCTGACCACCCGGTCGATCTGGCCTTTCCCGAAGGCGAATACCTCAAGGGCCTCTTGCTGCAGGTTGACTGATGGCATGGTGACCGCAGGGCAGCACAGGAAGCCGTGTCACCAGCGCCGACTTTTAGGCGAATTTGTGTAATGTGCGGCGAGTTATACTGCACAGTACCGATACAAAAGTAATAGCGCAGCACAACAATAATGAGTGATGACGACGACGATCTGATGTCTCTGGATTTCACGGTGCCGGGTGCGCTTGAAGCGCAGCCTGAAGTGGAAGTTGCGCCTGAAGTTCAAGCCCCACCGGAGCCGCCTGCTCCAAAGGCACCGCCACCGCGCCCTGCCTTGCCGCCTGCGCTGGAAGAGGCCGCGACGATGTATGCCGCCGGGCAGGAACTGGATGCGATGCGTCGGCTCGAGACTGCGATCAAGACCGGCGAAGACCTTGGCGGCGCCGCCGTGCGTGCTTGGGGTTGTCTGTTCGAGTTGCTGCAGGTGCTGGGTCGCCGTCCGGCATTTGATGCGCTCGCCCTGACCTTTGCGCGGCGCTTCGAGAAATCGCCCCCGGCCTGGAGCGCGGTGATCGAAGGCCCGCATTCGGTGGGTGAAAGCAGTGGTGGAAGGGCTCACGTGGCTTTGAGCGGTGTGCTCGATGCCGGCATCGGCGAGGTATTGAAGCAGACCATGAAGCAAGCGGCCACCAGCAACATGGTGCGCGTGGACGTCGCCAAACTGGTCGATGCCGACAACAACGGCGCGACGCTGTTGATGCGCGCAATGGCAGCCTTGAAGCGGGCCAAGAAGGAAATAATTTTTGGAAATCCCGAACAATTGGCGGAGATTCTGTCCAAAAAACTGGTGATGGGCGAGCGCAGCCACGAGTCGATGTGGTTGCTGCTGCTGGAGCTTTACCAACAGGCGTTCAAGCAGGAAGCTTTTGAAGAAGCGGCGGTCAATTACGCGGTGACCTTTGAAGTTTCTCCGCCCTCATGGGAAGCGCTTCCGCAACGCTCCACTGCAGAGCCGGAAACTGATTCAGCGCCGGAGATCAAGACGGAAGGCTTTGCACTGCGCGGCCAGATGCTCGGCGCCACTGCGGCCGAATTTGAGCCGCTTGAAGCTGCAGCAAAAGAAAAAAACGAGATCGATATCGATGCGAGGAATCTGGTGCGTATCGATGCCGGAAGCGCAAAACTCCTTCAGGAATTGCTGACGCGCTTGCACGCCGCCGGCAAGAAATTGCGGATTGTCGGCTTGAGTACGCTGGTCGCCACCTATCTGGAGTCGCTCGGATTCAAGGACATCGCTGAGCTGCGCGCTCGAGCCATTTGACTTTTTCCCGTAAGGATTTTCATGGAGCAATATCACGGCACCACCATTTTGTCCGTGCGCCGAGGCAATAGCGTTGCACTGGGTGGCGATGGTCAGGTTACTTTGGGCAACATCGTGGTCAAGTCGACTGCGCGCAAGATTCGGCGGCTCTACAACGAGCAGATTCTGGCCGGATTTGCCGGCGGTACCGCCGATGCCTTTACCCTGTTCGAGCGCTTCGAGGCCAAGCTCGAGCAATACCAGGGCAACTTGATGCGCTCGGCGGTAGAACTGGCCAAGGACTGGCGCACGGATCGCATGTTGCGCCGCCTGGAAGCCATGCTCTCGGTGGCTGACCGCGATCACTCGCTGATCATCACTGGCAACGGCGACGTGCTGGAGCCCGAATACGGGCTGGTGGCCATCGGCAGCGGCGGCGCCTACGCCCAGTCGGCGGCACGCGCACTACTGGAGAATACGGACCAGACACCCGCAGAGATCGTCAAGAAGTCGCTTGAAATTGCCGGCGACATATGCATCTATACCAATCAGAATCATTTAATCGAAACCCTGGATTGACTGAAATGTGCGCGGCGATGCAAGGCCAGGCCGGCTTGTTGTCGCTGGAATCGCCGTGTCGCCGTGGTGAAAGGCTTTTGCAATGTCTTCAATGACCCCCGCCGAAATCGTTTCCGAACTCGACAAAAATATTGTCGGCCAGTCGCGCGCCAAGCGAGCAGTGGCCATCGCCTTGCGCAATCGCTGGCGACGTATCCAGGTAGCTGAACCGCTGCGCACCGAAATCACACCGAAGAACATCCTGATGATCGGTCCCACCGGGGTTGGTAAGACTGAAATTGCGCGACGTCTGGCGCGCCTGGCCAATGCACCCTTCATCAAGATCGAGGCGACCAAGTTTACCGAGGTCGGCTATGTTGGTCGCGATGTGGACACCATCATTCGCGACCTGGTGGAGACGGCAATCAAGGACGCTCGTGAAGAGGCCATGCGCGTCGTGCGCGACCGCGCCATGGATGCCGCCGAGGATAGGGTGCTGGATGCGCTGTTGCCGCCGGCCAGAACGGGCAGCGGAGGCGTGGCAAGTGAAGACGGGCAGGGGTCGGGCAGCACCCGACAGAAGTTCCGCAAGAAGCTGCGTGAAGGCGAGCTCGACGACAAGGAAATCGAGATCGAAGTCGCTGCACCCCAGGCCAGCATGGAAATATTTGCGCCGCCCGGCATGGAAGATCTGACGCAACAGATCCAGGGCATGTTTCAGAATCTGGGTAGCGGCAAGAAGCGTATGCGCACCATGAAGATTCAGGATGCGTTGAAGTCGCTGGCCGACGAAGAAGCGGCAAAGCTGATCAACGACGAGGAAGTCAAAGCCGAGGCGCTAAAGAACGTCGAGCAAAACGGCATCGTGTTCCTCGACGAGATCGACAAAATCGCTTCTCGTTCCGAGGGGCATGGCGCAGAAGTTTCGCGACAGGGCGTGCAGCGCGATTTGCTGCCGCTGGTCGAGGGCACCACCGTCTCGACCAAGTACGGCATGATCAAGACCGACCACATTTTGTTTATTGCCAGCGGCGCATTTCACGTGGCCAAGCCTTCCGATCTGATCCCCGAACTGCAGGGCCGCTTCCCGATCCGGGTCGAACTCGATTCGCTGTCGGTGGAAGATTTCCAGTGCATTCTGACGCAAACCGATGCTTGCCTCACGCGCCAGTATCAGGCTTTGCTGGCAACCGAAGATGTGAGCCTGGAGTTCGCCGACGATGGCGTACGGCGCCTCGCCGAGATCGCTTTTCAGGTCAACGAAAAAACCGAGAACATCGGTGCCCGTCGGCTCTATACCGTGATGGAAAAGCTGCTTGAGGAAATCTCCTTTGAGGCCGGATCGCGCAGCCTTGGCAGCGGTGAAAAGCTGGTCATCGACGGCAAGTATGTCGACCTGAAACTCGGCGAACTGGCGAAGAACGAAGACCTGTCGCGCTACGT
>JAIPCS010000021.1 GCA_021738105.1 Sulfuritalea sp. | reverse complement strand
TGCCGCAATAACCCGTTCGAACGCCGCTTTCGCGGTGGCGGGCGAGGTCTTGCACAGATCAATGCCCCTGCTGGAACGCTGATCGCCTACGCCACGGCCCCGGGCAAGGTTGCGGCCGACGGCGAGGGGCGCAACGGTCTCTATACTTCCGAGCTGCTTGCCGCCATGGATGTTCCCGGAATCAAGATCGAGGATGTCTTCAAGCGCGTGCGTGCCAATGTCGTGAGCAAGAGCGGCGAAGCGCAGACACCGTGGGAATCGTCATCGTTGACCGGCGACTTCTTTTTTCGTTCTGCAGACAGCGGTACGGCCCAGACTCGGACCCCGACCTCGATTATCGCGCCGGCGACAACGGCTTCGGCGATTGAACTGGCCTTCTGGAAAAGCGCCGAACAAAGCAACACCGCGGCCGAGTACCAGGCCTATCTCGACAAATATCCCGGCGGCCAGTTCGCGGCACTGGCCCAGGCTCGCGTCGCGCCCGTGCGACAAACCGGACGCGGATCGGAGCCATCGGCAATCGCCGGTATCTGGCATTGGTCCGTGAGTTCGTTTCTGGTGCCGGACCGGACCAACACCATAAAGGCGGACGGCACCTGTCAGTTGAATACCGGAACGACTTGCGTATGGACCTACGAGGACGCCGACAAGCGAAAGATCGCCTTCCGTTTCAGTGATACGTGGACTCACACCATGACCCTCTCGGCTGACGGTAGAACCCTCAAGGGAACCGACGACTGGGGTACTGCGGTGACGGCCACCAAGGCCGGAGTGAAGCAATAGCAAATGTTAGACCCTGGCTATCGGACCGGCTCGGCGGCCGGGGAAAAGTCGGCGCTGGCTAGACGGCGCAAAGGTGGTGACCATTGATGCGGCGTCGCGGGTTTTTGCAGGTGTTTTGGCCACCGGCCTGCAGCGGCAAAGCCACGCCGCCCTCGACGACCTGAACATCCTTCCTGCACTAATCTTTTCGGGGCCTAATAGGCCTCGTGCCCGCTTGCCGCCGTCTCATCAGCACCGACTTTTCCCAAACAACATGTTGAAGAAAAAGCTTTTCATGAACACATGCTCAGGCACGCGAAAAGAAAACAACAAAAATTATACATATAACAGGCTACGTGATAATCTATTCTGAATTTCTTATCACGTAACGGTAGGGAATCTCATGATCGAACTGGAAATTCCGAGCCCAGCAAGCCTTGAGGTCAAGGCAGTTTGGCAAAGCTTGGCCAAGGCGCACCGCCATTTGGCGGAGCTGAAGGGCCTGTGCGAGTCGCTGCCCAACCGTGCCATCTTGCTCGATACGCTGGCCATACAGGAGGCTAAGGACAGCTCCGAAATCGAGAACATCATCACCACGCATGACGAGCTTTACGCGTACGACCAGAGCGGCTCGGCTTCGCCGGCGGCCAAGGAGGTGCAGAACTATGTCGCGGCCTTGAAGGTGGGGTTTACCGACGTGGTGAATTCCGGCCTGATCCGTATGAGCACAATCCTGCGCGTGCAGGAACAGGTCGAGCAGAACAATGCCGGGTTCAGAAAGCTGCCGGGGACAGTACTGAAAAATCAAACGACGGGCGCGATGGTCTATGAGCCACCGCAAGATGCGGTGCTGATAGAAAAGCTGATGACGCAACTGGTGGATTTCATTCATGCGGATGACGATTTCGACCCCTTGCTGCGCATGGCAATTGCGCACCATCAGTTTGAAAGCATCCACCCGTTTTACGACGGCAACGGCCGCAGCGGGCGCATCCTGAATTTGCTGATGCTGCAACGCGAAGGTTTGATGGAATTGCCGGTGTTGTATTTGAGTCGGTATATCACCTCGACCAAGGCGCAGTATTACCAACTGCTGCAATCGACCCGCGAGACCC
This sequence comes from Sulfuritalea sp., assembly GCA_021738105.1. Next base: position 21,920 of record JAIPCS010000021.1, on the reverse strand, counting down.
ATGACTGGACGGACTGGTGCGTATATGTCTTGAAGGGCGTGGCAGTCACTGCCAGAAGCGAAATCCGGCTGATCAAGCAGTTGCGAGAACTGATGCAGACCACCCAACAGCGATTGCGCAACGATTTTCCGAAGCTTTACAGCCAGGAGTTGCTGAACAACCTGTTCCGCTATCCCTATACAAAAATCGAGTTCGTTGAGAAGGATCTGGGCGTTTCCCGAATTACGGCGGCCAAGCATCTGGATGCGTTGGTGGCTGCGGGTTATGTGGAAAAGAAAAAAATCGGGCGCACAAATTTCTATATCAATCGTCCCCTGTTCACGCTACTTACGCAGATCAGTCTGAACGATGAATGAAGCCGAATCCCGTACCAAACACTTTGACAACGCTCTGGCTAACAACAAGGATTTGGATTCTGAGAATGAATGAGACAACGATGCGAGTCGAAAAGCGAAATGTCTCTGACCCATTTGGCAGTAGTGCGTTATGACCCTCTCGGCTGACGGTCGAACCCTCAAGGGGACCGACGACTGGGGTACCGCGGTGACGGGCACCAAGGCCGGTGCAAACCAATAGTAAATGGTTGCCCTTGGTTATCGGATCGGCTCGGCGGCCGTGAAAAGTCGGCGCTGGCGAGACGGCGCAGTGGCCGGTGTGGCGACGGTGAGAAGACAATACGCCGAACACGGTCCGCCCCGCGCGATTCCTTTCCGCGCGAACGCATGATTCCCTTCGATGGCTCAGGCCAGAATGTGCTGTTCGCGATCGAAAGGGGCGGCCACTGATGCGCCGTCGTGACTTTTTAGCCGGCGTTTCGGCCACGGGCTTGCTTGCCGCCTGTGGCAGCAGCGCCGTGCCGCCCTTGCCGCCGGGGATGCTGTCGGGGGCGAACGAGAGCCTCGGCCACCGTCTGCGCAAACCCGACTTTCCGGCGCCGAACGAAACGCATCGCGTCGCGGTGGCGATTGTCGGCGGCGGCATCGGCGGGCTGTCGGCGGCGTGGAAGCTGGCGCGTTCGGGCGTTGAGGATTTCCTGTTGTTGGAACTGGAAGGCGAAGCGGGCGGTAATTCGCGCGCCGGCAAGAACGCCGTTTCGGCGTATCCGCTGGGTGCGCACTATCTGCCTTTACCGACGCGCGAGGCGCGCGCGGTACGCCAGTTGCTGGCCGAACTCGGTGTGTTGCAGGGTGACCCCGATGCCGCCCATCCCGTGTATGACGAGCGCTATCTGTGCCATGCACCGCAGGAACGGCTGTATATCAACGGCTACTGGCAGGAAGGATTGTGGCCGACGCTGGGTGTGCCGGCAGCGGAGCGCGCGCAATACAAGCGCTTTCAGGACACTGTCGCCGAACTGCGGCAGCGGCGAGATGCGTCCGGGCGACGTGCATTCGCCTTGCCACTGGCGCTTTCCAGCCACGATCCGCAGTTGTTGGCGCTGGACCGCATCACCCTGCGCGACTGGTTGTTGCGTGAAGGCTATACCGCGCCCGGATTGTTCTGGTTGGTCGACTACGCCTGCCGTGACGATTACGGCACGGCCGCTGCGCAGACTTCGGCGTGGGCCGGTCTGCATTATTTCGCCTGCCGCGACGGCGAAGGCCAGGTGCTCACGGCGCCGGAAGGCAACGCCTGGTTGGCACGCGGCCTCGCGCGCGGCAGTGTCGGCCGGGTGCAAGCCGATGCGTTGGTATTTCGTGTTGAACAAGGACGCAAGGAATCGTTCATTGACGTGTACCTCGCGAAAGAAAGTCGCAGCATCCGCATTGTTGCGCGCGAACTGATCTGGGCCGCGCCCCTGTTTCTTATTCCGCATGTGTTTGTTTCGCCGCGGCCGGAATGGCTGGCGGCGATCAAGGGCGCCGACTATGCTCCCTGGGTGGTGGCCAATCTGACGCTGTCGGCTGCGCCGCAAACCCGCGCCGGGCAATCGCTGGCCTGGGACAACGCGCTGCACGACAGCGCAAGCCTTGGCTATGTGGTCGCTACCCATCAGCAGTTGCGTTACGCGCCGGGGCCGACGGTGATCACCTGGTATCGGTCACTGCATGAAGAATCGCCTAGCTCTGCACTACCTTCGGGTCGTTCCCAGAGCCGAGTTTTACAGAGTAGAGATGCGTGGGCGGAAGCTGCGCTGGCCGATTTGTCGCGGCCGCATCCCGAGATCCGCGAACTGGCGACGCGCATCGACGTCCATCGCCACGCCCACGCCATGATCCGTCCGCTGCCCGGCCGGCTCTGGGGCGGGTCGCGCGGCGGCTTTGAGTCGGGCAGCCCGGGCATCCAGTTCGCCCATGCCGATGTTTCGGGGCTGTCCTTGTTCGAGGAGGCTAATTTTCGCGGCGTATTGGCTGCGGAGCGCACAATGCGCCGGCTGGGTTTACACTACGCGTCATCACTATGATCGGACTGCACATCCTTGCCGAGTTTCACGCCTGCGAAGGCGGACCCCACTTGTTGCTCGATGGGCAGCGACTGGCCGCTTTGTGCCGTCGAATTTGTACAGACGCCGGGCTGGAAATCGTCGCCGACGCTTTCCATCAGTTTCCGGGTGCGGGCGCCACGGGCGCGGTGGTACTGGCCGAGTCGCATCTGGCGATTCATACCTGGCCGGAACTCAACTCGGTAACGCTCGATCTGTACGTGTGCAACTTCAGTCAGGACAATCGCGCCGCCGCTGAAGCTGCCTACAGCGCTCTGAGCGAAGAATTCAAACCCAGGCAAGTCATTCGGCGCGATGTTTCCCGAGGCAGTCTCGAGTCCGACATTGCCGGTCATAACGATCGCTCTGGTGATTCATGAAGGAAAAACTGCGTCGCGGGATTGAGCTGCTCGCCCACTCGAAAATCGGTTGGGCGTGCCGTCGCGGACAGCGGACGATTCAGGCAAGGGTGGGTCAGGGATAGATGTTTTTTCGCTTGCTCGCCTTGTTGTTGGTGTTTGCCAATCTGATCTTCTATGCCTGGACGCAAGGCTACCTGGGCACATTTGACGAGAATCGCGAACCGCAACGGCTTGTTCAGCAATTGCAGGCCGACAAGCTGCACATCGTGCGCATGGATCAGAAGTCGGTCGCGGCGCGGGACGAGATGGCTTGCCATGTCGTCAGCGGTCTCAGCTTGGGCGATGCCGAGGCGCTCAAGCGTGCAGTCGAGCCTTTGGGCGCAGAAGCAACGTTGCTGCCACTGGCGGAACCGCCCGTGTATCTGGTGCTCATCGAAGAGCTGGCAAACAAGGCCGCCGCAGACAAGAAAGCCGCCGAGCTCAAGCGCTTCGGAGTTGACGAATTCACTATCGTCGAGCTCGAGAGTGGAAAGCAGGAAATTGTTCTGGGCAGTTTCGGGGCGGAAATTGCCGCCGCCAAATTTCTCGATACGCTGGAAAAACGGCGGATAAAGTCGGCGCAACTGGTGCGCCGCGATGTACCCGCCCTCAAGGCGCGGGTAGAGACACGTGCCCGCGCGTCGGTGCTGAAGCAGTTGTCGTCGCTCATTGCCCTCTATTCCGACGCAAAACTCAGCGTTTGCACAGAGTGACTGGCCGATGAACTATGTGGTTGGGCTCACCGGGGGAATCGGTAGCGGCAAGAGCGCTGTCGGCGATTTGTTCGCCGCCCGCGGCATCACGGTGGTCGACACTGACGCCGTTGCACACACCCTGACGGCGCCCGGTGGCCTGGCCATGCCAGCCATACGCCGCGAGTTCGGCGACACCGTGGCAAGCACCGATGGGGCGCTGGACCGGGCGGCGATGCGCGTCCTTGTCTTTGCCGATGCTTCCGCACGCAAGCGACTGGAGGCCATCCTGCACCCGATGATCGGTCGTGAAAGTGAGCGCTTGCTGTTGGAGGGCGTGGGCAGAGAAAATTCTCCCTATGCCATTCTTATGGTGCCGCTGCTGATTGAGTCCGGCAGCTACCGTGACCGGGTGGACCGGGTGGCCGTGGTCGATTGCACGGAGGAGACCCAGATTGCCCGGGTCATTAGTCGTAACGGTCTGTCGCGCAGCGAGATCGAGCGGATTCTTGCCGCTCAGGCTACGCGTGCCCAGCGTCTGGCGGCTGCCGACGACGTCATTGACAATGATGGAACGCTGGCCGATCTGGCCCCTCAGATAGAGCGTTTACACCTGGATTATCTGGCGCGCTGCGGGCGGGCCAAGTAACACCCGGCTTGCGTAATTGTGGAAGGCGCGCTTATGATGCGCCGCTCCTGACTGTGTATTGCTCCAGAAACCATCGAACAAATAATGTCAAAGCAACTCATCATCGCCGAGAAACCTTCCGTCGCCCAGGACATCGCCAAGGCGCTGGGCGGTTTTACCAAAACGGGTGACTATTTCGAGAGTGACGACTATGTGTTGTCCTCCGCGATCGGCCATTTGCTGGAACTCACTGTGCCCGAGGAATACGACGTCAAGCGTGGCAAATGGAGTTTTACGCACCTGCCGATGATTCCGCCGCATTTCGCGTTGAATCCTATCGAGAGAACCAAAGAACGCCTGCGGCTGCTGACTCGACTGATCAAGCGCAAGGACGTTACCGGATTGGTCAATGCCTGCGACGCGGGGCGCGAAGGCGAGTTGATTTTCCGCTACGTGGCGCAGCACGCACTGGCCGCCAAACAAAAACCCATGCGTCGCCTGTGGCTGCAGTCGATGACTGCCAGCGCGATCCGCGATGGTTTCGCCCATTTGCGCAGTGACGATGAAATGCAGCCGCTGGCCGATGCCGCACGCTGCCGCTCGGAAGCCGACTGGCTGATCGGCATCAACGGCACCCGTGCCATGACGGCGTTCAATTCCAAGGAAGGCGGCTTCTACAAGACGCCCGTGGGACGTGTGCAGACACCGACCCTGGCGATCATGGTCGAGCGCGAGGCGCGCATTCGTGCTTTTGTATCACGCGACTACTGGGAAGTTGAAGGCGAATTTCAGTGTCTGGCCGGTACCTATCGCGGCCGCTGGTTCGACGAAAAATTCAAGAAGGCCGACGATGAGCACGCGCGCGCCGAACGTCTGTGGGACAAGGTACGGGCCGACGCGCTGCGCAAGAAATGTCTGGGTCAGCACGGCACGGTGGAGGAGGAAAGCAAGCCCAAGACCGAGGCTTGCCCGATGCTCTACGATCTCACCAGTTTGCAGCGCGAGGCCAACAGCCGCTTTGGCATCAGCGCCAAAAATACGCTGGGCATTGCCCAGGCGCTCTATGAACGACACAAGGTACTGACCTATCCGCGTACCGATGCCCGCCACTTGCCCGAAGACTATATCGGCACCGTCAAGGAAACGCTGGCGGCCATGGCCGATACGTCCTACGAGAAATTTTCAGGTGCCATCATCAAGAACGGCTGGGTGCATCCGAACAAGCGTATCTTCAACAACGCCAAGATTTCCGACCACTTCGCCATTATTCCCACCGGTACTGCGCCAAAGAATCTGTCCGAGCCCGAACAGAAGATTTACGACCTCGTCACCAAACGCTTTCTCGCCATTTTCTATCCGGCCGCCGAATACAACATCACTACGCGCATCACCCGCGTCGAGCAGGAAGCTTTCAAGACCGACGGCAAGGTGCTGGTGACGCCGGGCTGGCTGGCGGTGTACGGTAAGGAGGCGGCCAACGAGGACGAAGAGAATCCCAACCTGCCGCCGCTGGAAAAGAACGAGCGCATCTGGGCCAAGGATGTTGAAGTCAAGGCCAAGGCTACCCAGCCACCGCCGCGCTTCACCGAAGCCACGCTGCTCACCGCCATGGAAGGCGCGGGCAAGCTGATCGAGGACGAAGAACTGCGCAACGCCATGTCCGAGCGTGGTCTGGGCACGCCGGCGACGCGCGCGGCGACCATCGAGGGCCTGCTGACCGAGGAATACCTGCACCGCAACGGCCGCGAACTGCAGCCGACGGCCAAGGCTTTTTCACTGCTGTTCGCATTGGAAAATCTCGGCGTGGACGAAATCCGCTCGCCTGAGCTGACCGGTGAATGGGAATACAAGCTCAAGGAAATGGAACACGGTCGCCTCGGCCGCGACGAGTTCATGAACCACATCATGGACAGGACGCGCACGATGGTCGAGCGCATCAAGACCGGTGAACTTCCCGAAGCTGCCTTCTCAACCCTGAAAACACCGTGCCCGCGTTGTGGCGGTGTAATCCAGGAGAACTACAAGAAATTCCAGTGCAAGTCCTGCGACTACGCCTTGTGGAAAGTTGTCGCCAGCCGGCAGTGGGAGCCGGAGGAAATGGACGAGTTGTTGTCCAAGCGCGTGATCGGTCCCTTGCAGGGTTTCCGCAGCAAAATGGGACGTCCCTTCGCGGCGATGATCAAGCTCAAGGACGACCACATGCCGGAATTCGATTTCGGCCAGGGCGACGCCGACGCCGACGCCGAGGAAATTGATTTTTCCACCCAGGAATCCTTGGGCCCCTGTCCCAAATGCAGCAATCGTGTCTTCGAACATGGCATGGCTTATGTTTGCGAAAAGGCTGTGGGTCCGGTCAAGACCTGCGATTTTCGTTCCGGCAAGGTGATCCTGCAGCAGGAAGTCGCGCGCAGCGACATGCAGAAGCTGCTTGAAACCGGCAGGACACCGCTGCTCAGGGGATTCATCAGCAACAAGACGCGGCGCAAGTTTTCCGCCTTTCTGGTTCGCGATCCAGCGACCGGCAAGGTGGGCTTCGAGTTTGAGCCGCGGGCCGCGAAGGCAGGAGCGAAACCGGCCGCGGACGGTGCGACAGAAAAGCCGACGAAAGCCGCAAGCGCCAAGGCCAAGACTGCAGCAAAAGTTCCCAAAGGCGACACGAAGGTAGTGCAAGGCAAGCAAAGCGCTGGTGATGGTGATACGGCGAAGAAAGCCGTGACAAAGAAATCGACTGCAAAGAAACCTGCGAAAAAGAAGGCAGCGGCCAAACCCGCCGCGAAGAAGCGGGTCGCCAAGAAAGCCGAGTGAAAGGCGTGGCGTTCGACAGCAACACGTGCGCCATTCTGGATTTCTGGTTTCTGCCCGTGGATCATCCGGACCACGGAAAAGCCCGCGCCGAGTGGTTTCGCAAGAATGACGCTTTCGACGACGAAATCCGGCAACGTTTCGGCGCCGATATTGAAGCGGCCTTGGGCAGTTCGATCAAAGACGGGCCCGACGAAGCGCTGCTGGCGCGCATACTCCTGCTTGACCAATTCATCCGCAACACCTTCCGCAATACGCCGCGCGCATTTGCCGGCGACGCGCAGGCACTGGAAATCGCGAAATTACTGGTGTCCAGCGGCCGTGACAAGAACCTGACACCCTTCCAGCGCTGGTTCGCCTATCTGCCTTTCGAGCACAGCGAATCGCTGCTTGATCAGGAACGCGCCGTTGCTCTCTACGAAGGTCTGCGCCGTGAAATGCAGAACCAGACCTTCGACGGCGTTTACGACTACGCCTTGAAGCATCGGGCCATCATCGTCCGCTTCGGACGCTTTCCGCACCGCAATGCCATTCTCGGTCGAGAATCAACGGCTGAGGAAATCGAGTTCCTCAAACAGCCCGGGTCATCATTCTGACGTTCGCTAGCAGCGGACGGCGTCAGTTGGCGCCGTCCAGGCCGTTCGGCGTGCCGGCAGACCCGATTCAAAAAGGCTAGCCTGCGTCCGTCGTACTTAAGTCATAATCAGGTCGACGCTTGCCCGGATGAATCCGGGAGACAGGCTTGAGGGGTCGCGGAAGATGCGAACTGTATTGACGGAATTCTTGGATAGCGGTTGTGATAGAGCAGAGAATCTGGCGCTCAAGCGCAAGATATTACATACCAATATCGCCGCATTGGTCACTGTTGTTTCGATTGTGTTCTATAGCGTGATTTATTTCGCCAGTGGCGACCCGGCACTGATCCGAATCGCCTTGTTCGAGCTGACTTTCGTTCCGGTCGCCCTCCTGGTGGCCTGGCTGAATCGACAGGGGCGACACTTTACCGCCAGTTGGCTGCTGCAGTTAACCGCTATAGCTGCCGTGGTTGTCTCGATACACGCCGGTCTCGGGACGCTGATCGACATCCATCTCTACTTTGTCGTTTTTGCCGTGGTCCCGGTCATGTTTTTTCCGCGCAAAAGGTGGGGCTCGTCGCTCTTCCTGTTTGCATTCAATACCGCCATCTTTGTCTTCTACCAGAGTGAGCCCGTTGCGCCCCTGACAAGCCTGCAATCACTGGGCCCCTTCTGGCTGCAGACATTAAGTATCAGCGCTGCCGTCGTGATCATTTTCACCATGTTGTTTCTTTTCTGGCTGGCGGATTCGGTCGCCGAAACCAGTGAAAAGCGCATTGAGCAAATGGCCATGACGGATATCCTTACAGGATTGCCCAATCGGCGTTTATTCGAACTGGTGTTCCGTCAGGAAGCCACCAAAAGCGTGCGCAACAAAGAACCGTTGGCCCTGGTGATGCTGGATATCGATCACTTCAAGCAAGTCAATGACACCTGGGGACATGGTGTCGGGGACGAAGTGCTGAAGCATTTCGCCCGAGTGTTCGGCGACGTGGTTCGCGCCGGAAGTTTCATCGCTCGAACCGGAGGAGAGGAGTTCGTACTGTTGCTGTCAAATACCCAGTTGTCCGATGCAATGGATGTTGCCGAGCGGGTCCGGCAATCGATCGAGCAAAGCGAATACCGGCACAAGGGGCAGAGCCTGAAAATCACCGTCAGCGCGGGTGTTACTGAAGTGGATCCGGCGCAGTCGGTGGATGATGCCTATCGGCGTGCCGATGCCGCGCTCTATACGGCCAAAAACGGTGGCCGAAACCGCATTGCCATCTATGGACGGCCGAGACTGGAAGCCGTTGCCACACCCGAACGTTTTCAGAGCGCGGTGTAAAAGGGAGTAGCGGTCATGACCAACAAGATAACCGTAGCGGCCTCCGAGGTGAGAGTGAACGATCACATCTACAACGGCACTGGAACCAATGCCCATCCTACCTTCGCCTGGGAAACGGTCACCGAAGTACGCTCGGTGGACGGTCTGGTGCTGCTGATCACCGGCAACCTCAAGGGACCGCATGGCGAATTCTGGCTCGAACCGGATGAACAGATCGTGGTGATCCGTTATCCGGAACCCGCTGCAGTGGAAAACTCGCCGGGTAAAGCAAAAGCCAAGCTCAAGCATGGGCATTCGTAGGAAGCACTTGAACCGTCATCGACAGAACGGAGTCAAACCATGAGCTTGTTCGGCGCGTCATATGTATCGCGTCGGATGTCTCTGAACGGCACGGACATTCAGGTTCTGATTCGTGAGCGTGCGAACAAGCCCGTACTGCTGCTCCTGCACGGCTACCCCGAAACACATGTGATGTGGCACCAGTTGGCGCCACTGCTTGCCGAGGATTTCTCGCTGGTGATGCCGGATTTGCGCGGCTACGGCAACTCGGGCAAACCGCCCTCGCTCCCCGACGCGTCAAACCAATCCAAGCGGGTAATGGCGCAAGACATGGCCGAGTTGATGACTGAGTTGGGTCACCCGCGTTTTCATGTGGCCGGACATGATCGCGGTGCGCGGGTCGTGCATCGCCTCTGCCTCGATCATGCAGACCGGGTCGCAAGTGCCTGCATCATGGACATCGCCCCGACCCTGACCACCTTCGCCTTGACCAATCAGGCGTTGGCGACCGCCTATTTCCATTGGTTCTTTCTGATTCAGGCGCAACCGCTGCCGGAGCGCATGATCGGTACCGATCCCGAGTCCTGGCTCAAGGGCTGCCTCTCGCGCTGGAGCATGGGCAACGATCAGGCATTTTCGCCCGAAGCGGTCAGCGAGTACGTGCGCTGCTTTTCGGATACGGAAGCCATCCGCGCCAGTTGTGACGATTACCGCGCGGCGGCAGGCATCGATCTGCAGCACGACGAGTCCGACTCGACGCGCAAGGTGGGCTGCCCGCTACTGGTCTTATGGGGCGCCAAAGGATTTGTCGGCCGCAACTATGACGTTATGGAATTGTGGCGGGAAAAGGCCGACCGCGTGACTGGCGCCGCGTTCGATTGTGGTCACTTTCTGCCGGAAGAAGCGCCGCATGAAGTGGCAAAACATCTGCGCAATTTTATTGCCACCAACTCCGGCGAGAATTGAATTCGCTAGTCAGTAGTGCTGAAGGCTGCAGTTGTTCGTCAACCCCGATTGCGCAAACTCTATTGACGGCTCAAGGCTGAACGGCTTTGGTGATATCGACACCCGGAAGCACGCGCTCAATGATGTCCCGCAGTTGCCGTGCCGCTCCCTCCGTAATCGCCGCACCCGGATGGCGTACCTTTGCGTTGCCGAGCAGGCCGCGCATGCGCAGCAATTCCTTGCGCACGGCAACACCGGGCTGCTGTTCGAAGACGATCAGTGGCAGGTATTTGGCATACAGGCGATAGCTCTCTTCCAGATTTCGGGCCCGCGCTGCCCGCTCCATCGCCATCAGCACCTCGGGAAAGGCGAAGCCGGTATTGAAGCCGTCGCATCCCGCCATGAGGTCGAAGTATCCGTAAAGCGCACCCAGGCCGGTGAGCAGCGGCACGCGACGTTTCTGCATGCCCTGCTTCAACGCGGCGATTCTTGCCGGAGTCGGTAATCCTTCTTCCTTGATACAGGCGATAGCGGGAACTTCGTCAATCAGACGCAGCAACAGCGGTATCGACATATGCACCTGGGTTGAGGCCGGATGGTCCTGTGCGACGATGGGAAGCAGTTCCGCTGCGGCGATCTGCTGAAAATACTCGAACACGCGCGCCTCGTTCGGCACCGGCTCCATTGAGGGCGCAATCATCACTGCGTCGGCGCCCAGATCCTTGGCCATTTGGCAGAGGCCAATGGTGGCCTGGGTACCGGGATGACTGGCACCGACGATGACTTGGGTGCGCCCGCCTGCCGCCGCCACGGCGCGCATAATCAATGCCTCCCTTTCCTTGTCCAGCATGCGGTTGGACTCGCCCAGTACGCCCAGGACGGTGACGCCTTCAACGCCAACGCCGGCCATGAAGCCGACCAGACGATCAACTGAATCGAGATCAAGGCTGCCGTCTTCGTTGAAGGGCGTTGCCAGAATGGGAAATGTGCCGATGAAGTTCATGGAATCCTCGCGAGAAAATTTGTGACTGGTGCCGCACAGATAGCGCCAACCGCGATGGCGGGCGGTAACGGGAGACGGGAAATCGGTCGCGGCATTCGATTGGTCAGCAGACCGCGCTCACTATATCGGGGTAGTTCTCGATCTGTGCTCCGGCGTTACCGGCAGGCTACCCCCGGTATAGATGTTCAGATACTTGAGGCAGATCACGCGCAAGCAGGAAGACAGGTTTTTGTCGTTGGCTACGATGCAGCTGTCGAGCACGCGTTCGATCAGGCGCGGCACAGGCAGACCGCATTCCTGGGCCATGGCTTCGACTACGTTCCAGAACGCACGCTCCAGTGTGACCGTGGTGCTGTGTCCGTGGAGCCGGAATCCCCGCTTCTCGGGAATAAACTCGCTGATTTGCGACGTGGTGCAGGAACTGAACATGTGTTCGAGAAAATCCCGCGATTCCTGATAGATGGTCATTCCGACTCCTGAAGCAAAGCGACAAGCGATAAGGTGTTTGCAATAAATACTACCTCAGACGCGACAGACCACCCCAGAATCTATTAAAACAACGCGCCGGTCGCCAAGACCATAGCGCAACAAGGAGGAAGACCGGCATGGAGTTTTTTCGCAAGACACTGGACCCGAGCATCGCGCTCGCCGCGATCGCGGTGCTCGATATTTTCATGTTCCTGATCATGGGCGCCTGGACGGTCGGCGGCGGTGAAACCATGATGACCGGCTTGATGGCGAAGGCCGTGCTCGGCAACGAGCTTGAACGCATCCCCTTCTGGAACATCGTCTTTCCGCCGCACGCGGACTACTGGAAGATCTATATCAGTCTCGGCATGTTGTTTGGTACCTTCGTCGGAGCGGTCGCCAGCAAGGAGTTTTACTGGCGCGTACCGCGACATCTGTCGGAGTGGATTCTGATCACCATCGGTGGTTTGCTGATGGGTTTCGGCATCCGGCTGGCCTACATCTGCAACGTATCGACCTTCTTCGGACTGACGCCGGAAATGAACCTGGGCGGCTATCTGGCGATGTCCGGTATCGTCGCTGGCGCTTGGGTGGGATCGATGATCTACAAGAAAATTCTAGAGGGGGACGTATGACACCTGTCGTCGAATGCCTGGTTGCATTCCTGTTTGGATCGGTTGCCGGTCTGCTGATGCAGCGCTCGCGCTTTTGCAATACCGCGGCACTACGTGACGCCATTATGTTCAAGACCTATCGCAACACCAAGGCGTTGCTGGTGGCAATGATGATCCTCACGGTCGGTTTCACCGGCTTCATGAGCCTGGGCGCCGGGCATCCGCTGACATTCGATGTCGGTCTCAACACCTTTGCCGGTCTGTTTCTGTTCGGTATCGGCATGGTGCTGGCAGGTGCCTGCACGGTGTCCACTTGGGTCAAGACGGGCGAGGGCAACATCGGCGCGCTGTGGGCGCTGATCTTCACCTTCGTCGGCATGTTTCTCTTTTCGCTGGTCTGGTCGGCGAGTTGGTGGCCACCAGCGCCGCAGACCATGACCGGCCAGATCAATTTGCCGGCGCTGCAACTGGGTTTTGCCAACGCCCGGACGCTTCAGGACAAGTTCGGCATTCCCGCCGTCGCCTTCGGCCTGGTGCAGGCCGCGGTTCTGTTCGCCCTCTATCGCGGCATTCTGCGCCGCGAACGCGCCCAGCATGCCGAGCACGAGAAGCACCAGAAGGAACACCAGAAGAACAGGCCGGCGGCCGTCGCCGCTGGCCAAGCCTGATCGGAGAAAAAAGTAATGGGACTGTTCGGATCGAAAAAGAAGGTAGAAGAAGCACCCGTTGGCGGCGAGGCCGTGCTGACGAATGGCACGACCATCCAGATCGCACGGCGGATCGATTGCCTGGGTGTTTCCTGTCCGCGGCCGCAGTTGATGACCAAGAAGGCCATCAATGAAGTCGCCATCGGCGAGGTGATCGAAGTGCTGGTAGACAATCCGTCGTCGGTCGAAGCGCTGCCGCCGCTGTGTGACGATCTCGATGCGACGCACCTGGAAACGCTCAAGGCGTCCAATTGCTGGCGCGTCTATATCCGGAAGGACTGAGACCATGTGGCAAAGACTACTGCTGCGCCTGCTCGTTGCCCTCTCGGTGATCGCCAGCTTCGGGGGGCTGCTCTGGATGACGTTTTCACCACCGCCTGGCATGAAGGCGACCCGGGACGGCGTGCCCTACTTCACGCCGCCGGTGATCAACCCGATTTCCGGCGAGACCGTGCCGGTCGAAACGCTGGTACGTCACTACAAGGGAGAGAAATGATGAGCATGGACCTGCAATCGGTTTTCCATGGACTGCTGTTCTGCCTTGCCTTCGGCATGATGTATCTGGCATTTTTCAGCGACTCACTGTGAGTGCCACTTTTTCCCGGAGCCTGTCATGTTGAATCGAACTGGTGTGATCTTTTGCTCTGCCAGCCTGGTGCTTGCCGGCGCGACATGCGCGATCGGCTTTTCCCTGGCCGCGCTGCCGCGTGCGACGATCGAGGCGGCGAAACAGCCAGTGACGCCGGAAACCCTTCCCGAGCTTGATCTGCCCGGCTTCGGCAAGACAACGGTAGTCGATCTGATGGGCTACTACATCGACAATCCGCCCGCACCGGCGGGGGCAGTTGGCGCTGCGCCGGTTGCCGCCAAACGCTTTGGCGGTTGCTGACCATGCGGTTTGCCGTGCTTCTTGCCGTATGTGCGATCGTCTCGGCGACGTTCGCCAACGCACGGGCTGAAGACAGTTTCAACTATGTCGCCAATGCTGACCAAAAAACACTGGCCGGCGCAATCATCATCGACAGCCGACCGTTGGTTGACTGCCGGCAGGCAACGTTACCGAATGCCCGCTGCCTGCCGGCGGAGGATTTCCTCGGCCCCCATCGCCGCCTTCCCGGCGATCGCGACATTCTTTGGTTGCTGGGTACGGTCGGGCTCGACGGCAGCGAAACGGTACTGGTGGTGGGCCAGGATGCGATAGCGCGCGATTTTGTCGCCGGCTTGCTCTACCTCGCCGGACAGCGGCACGTGCGGGTGCTGACCGAACCGCTGACGCGCGTCCTCGCCGGGCGCAGCGATGGCGCACCCGGACAGCAGCGCGGCATCATTCGCAGCGCTGTGTTTGTCGCGCCGATGCGTGACGAGCGCGTGGTACTGCGACACGAAATTTTGCGCGAAGCTGCGGGCGAGACGCTGCTCGATGGTCGCAGCGAACTCGAGTACTGGGGTGAAACCGTACGCGGCGCGCGCGGCGGCCATTTGCCGGGTGCAGTCCAGTGGCAGGCGACAACGCTGGCCGTAGCGGGACCGCGTCCCCTGCTGCCCTCGGGTGCGGTGATCGCTTACGCCCATGACGCCTACGAAGGGCTGGCCTACTTCACGCGGCTGGTGGCGGGATTCGGGTTGCAGGCGCGGATATATTCCGGCGGCTGGGCCGAATGGGCAGCCGAAGGCAGCCTGCCCATCGTCGCCGCAAGCTATCCGGAACGCCGTGTCGAAGCGCCAGCCGCCGTCTCGCCAGCGCCGACTTTTGGCGCCTCTCCGGTGGCCATGGCGCTGGCCGCCGCTGCAGTTCTCGCCGCTTTTTCTTGCGGCTGGTACTTTTCGAGAAAGCAGGTGGCCTGATGGATATGCTGTTTCATGTCAGCACGGCGACCGGTGGGCAACTGCTGCTTCCGCTGCTGCTCGCCGCAGACCGCGCGGGTTGTCGCGTCGGGATTTTCTTCACTCACGAAGGCGTGCTGAGTCTCAAGGATGCCGACCTGACTGCGGCGCTTGGCGCATCCGAACGCGCCGTGGTCTGTGAGGAATCCTGGCACCGATTCTGTCCGGGCGTGCCCTGCCCCGTCGAGGCCGGCAGCCAGACCGTCAACAGCGCACTGATGGGTGAAGCCAGCAAGGTTGTCAGCCTGTGAGCGACAAGAAAATTCTGGTGCTCGCCCGGCGCAATCATGCCGAGGCCATGCGCGTGGCCGCCGGTCTGACCATCTTCGGTCACCAGCTCGGTCTTGTCTTCATGACCGGGCCGGTGGCTGAAAGCGAAGAAAACGCGGCCAATGCCGAACTGCTGGAGCTAACCGGCATCGAGCCGCAGACTACCGTCGCAGAAATGGCCGACGATCTGCCTCTGCTCGACGCGGCTGCACTGGCCATGGCCATGACCAACGCCGACATCGTGCTTTCCCTGTGAGGCCAACATGAACATCGTCCAACTGGATACCGGTCTGTTCCCCGACGCGCAGACCGTGATTGCCGCCTTGCGGCAGGCGCAAGCGACGCACCGGATCGATGTCGTCGATGCAAGGCGTCGGAACATGCTGGACAGCGATTGGGATGGCGTCATTGATGCTCTTTTGGCTGCTGACCTGATCGTCAGTACTTGAGAAATCACCCGGAATCACCCGTAGCACCCACAAAAACCCTGAAGGAGGAGACTCACATGAGAAGCATATTAATGAATAGCGGCCGGTCATTCTTGCTGGCCTTGACATTCCTGTCCGGTTTCGCCGGCGCAGCCTTCGCCGCCGATCCCTTGGTGGATGTGGCTTGGGTCAAGGCCAACACCGGTAAACCCGGCATCGTCTTTGTCGAATTTCTGCCGGCATCCGATTATCTGCGCGGCCACATTCCCGGTGCGGTCAACAGCAACTATGGCAAGGATGGCTGGCGCGAGGAGCGCAGCGACAAGATACCGGACTTTTTCCCGGCCAAGACGGAACCTCTGGCGGCGATGATCGGCAAGCTTGGTATTGATAATTCGACGCACGTGGTACTGGTGCCGCCGGGTATGTCATCGAGCGATATGGGCATCGGCACGCGGGTGTACTGGACATTCAAAGTGCTCGGTCATGACAATGTTTCCATCCTGAATGGTGGTATGGCTGCCTATGCCAAGGACAAGACCAACCCGATGCAGGCCGGTGCGGTCAAGCCGGAAGCCAAGACTTTCAAGGTCAATCTGCGCAAGGAAATGATCGCTACCGTCGACGACATCAAGAAGGCCAAGGCGGCCGGAGTATTGCTGGTGGATAATCGGCCGGAAGACCAATTCGCGGGCATCAACCGGCATCCAAAGGCGACAGCCAGTGGCACGCTCGAAGGCGCCAAAAACCTGCCTAACGGCTGGCTGACCGTGAATGGACAGGGTCAATTCCGCGACAAGGGTGAGTTGGAGCAGTTGTTCAAACTGGCCAGCGTTCCGACCAGCGGCGAGCAGATCTCTTTCTGCAACACAGGGCACTGGGCGTCTGTCGGCTGGTTCGTTGCCAGCGAATTGATGGGCAACAAGAAGGTCAAGCTCTACGATGGCTCCATGGTCGAATGGACCATGGCCAAGGCCGGCCCGGTCGAGCAGAAGGTCAAGCTGCACTGAAGCTTGTGCGCTGTCGTAGTCTCCTCGCTTTCCTGACGGCGGCATGCTGTTGTGCCGTCGCTCAGGCCGCGGGAGAGCATGAGCGACGTCTGGCGGCGGAACTGGCCGTCATGGCAGGCGATACGCGCCGTCTGACAGCCAGTGAAGGCGGGCCGCGCGAGCGCGAGGGCCTGATCATGCGCCTGAACGGGGCGCTGGCTTCCCTGCCGCTGATGCTGCGGCGGGTGACCGGCGAACCAAAGCCCGTAGTCGCTTTGCGTGCATCACTCGTCCGTCGCGACTGGCGCGCGTTTTCGGACACGCTGGCGACACTGCGGCGGCTGCATCCCTTCGATGCCCGTTCCTTGCTTCCAATCACGCCAACACCTGAAATGCTGGCGCTTGGTGAGTCGATTCACAAGACCACCTGCGCCGCCTGTCATGACGCCGCAAACGCGGATACTCTGTTGCCGGCGAAGAATCTGGTCACCCAACTCAGGACCATGCCACGTGAGGAATTCGCCGCCCGGCTGCTGCTGGGTGTGCGTGGCGATCGTACGACCAGCCTGGCCAATCCCTTCAGTGATCTGGAATTGTCGGCCCTCATCACCTGGTATGAGCACTCGCGGTAAATCGGCGGTTGTTTGCGCTGCAAGAGGCCTCTGACTCTATTGCCCGCTGGATTCAGCCGTATCGCCAGCGCCGACTTTTCCGGGCACCGCCGCACGTCCGAATGAATTGGGGCCGCCTGTCCCTATAATCGATGTTCATGAAGTTCAGCATCGACTCCTTCCGCAACTGGCCGCACAAGAAAATCACTCTGCTGGGCATGTCCGGCGTCGGCAAGACCTGGCTGTCGTCCAAATTGCGACGTCACGACTGGTTCCACTACTCGGCCGACTTTCGTATCGGCAAGCGTTACCTCGACGAACCGATTCTCGATCTGGTCAAGCAGGAGGCCATGCAAGTGCCATTCCTGCGCGATCTGCTGCGCCGCGACTGGATCGACATCAAGAACAACATCAAGGTCGACGATTTGGGACCGGTACTGTCTTTCATCGGCAAGCTCGGCGACCCGGCACGCGGCGGCATGCTGCTGGATGAGTTTTTGCGCCGCCAGGCCATGTATCGCGAAGCCGAGATCGCCGCGATGCGCGACGTGCCGGCCTTCGTCAAGAAGGCACAGGAAACCTATGGGTATGAGCATTTCGTCAATGATGTCGGTGGCAGCTTGTGCGAGCTTGAAGAGCCGGACGTGATTGACCTTCTGGTGCGGCACACGATCATCCTCTACATTCAGGTTACGACGGCGGAAGAGGAAACCGAATTGATCCGACGCGCCCAGGCCGACCCCAAGCCGCTGTATTTTCGTCCGGAGTTTCTGGCGGAGTATCTTCCGCGTTTTCAGGCAGAGACCGGGAAAGATGTCGCTTCGGTCGATCCGGATGATTTCACGCGCTGGATTTTTCCGCATCTGTTTCGTTCGCGCATTCCGCGCTACGAGGCGATCGCGCGCCCACACGGTTACACCGTGACGTCGGCAGAAGTG
The DNA here is from genome assembly GCA_021738105.1 of Sulfuritalea sp. Next base: position 3,937 of record JAIPCS010000021.1, on the reverse strand, counting down.
GCCAAAGTTCGGGACGAGCAGGATTTCATGGCGCTGCTGGAAATCGCAATCGCGAGAATCCGGTAGAACGCCTGCAAGCGTCGATCGTGGACTGAAACAACAAGGCCCCTCACGGGGCCTTGTTGTTTCTTGTAATCAGACGGGAGGCTTAACGATGCCGCTGGCCGCTGTGGTGGCTGGCCGGTTTGGCACCACCTGTTCCGGTGCGGGCCGGACGCGGCGGACGCGGGGCGCCGCTGCGATCTCCCGTGCCGCTGCGGGTACGGGCCTGGGCCGGCTTGTGGGCCGGCGGGCGGCCGGCCGAGGGGCGCGGTACCGAGTGATTGTGTTGCGGCTCGAAACCCGGCAGCACGGTGGACGCGATGTCCAGCTTCAGCAGGCGCTCGATGTCGCGCAACTGAATCCGCTCGTCGCTGCTCACCAGCGACAGCGCTTCGCCGCTGGCACCGGCACGGCCGGTGCGGCCAATGCGGTGCACATAGTCCTCGGGTACGTTCGGTAGTTCGAAATTCACTACGCGCGGCAGCGAATCGATGTCGAGGCCGCGTGCGGCAATGTCGGTGGCCACCAGCGCGGCCAGCTTGCCGGATTTAAAGTCGGCCAGGGCGCGGGTGCGGGCATTTTGCGACTTGTTGCCGTGCAGGGCGGCGGAGCGTACGCCGGATTGTTCGAGCTTGCGTGTCAGTGCGTCAGCGCCATGCTTGGTACGACAAAACACCAGTACCTGGTGCCAGCCGTGAGCGGCAAACAGATGCAGCAGCAAGTCGCGTTTCTGTTCCTTGTCCACCTTGATCACCGAATGCGAAACCAGTTCGGCGGGCGCATTGCGCCTGGCGACCTCGACCATGGCCGGGTTCTTCAACACGGTATGGGCCAATTCGCGCACTTCGGGGGCGAAGGTGGCGGAAAACATCAGGTTCTGCCTTACCTTGGGCAGGCGCTCGATGATGCGGCGGATATCGCGGATGAAGCCCATGTCGAACATGCGATCGGCTTCGTCGAGCACTAATGTCTCCACCTTCGAAAGATCAGCGGTGCGCTGGCTCAGGTGGTCGAGCAGACGGCCCGGTGTCGCCACCAGGATGTCGATGCCGCGGCGCATGGTCTGGATTTGCGGATTGATGCCGACGCCGCCGAATACAGCCAGGCTGCGCAGACCGGTGTGCGCGCCATAGGTGCGCACACTTTCCACCACTTGAGCGGCAAGTTCGCGCGTGGGTACCAATACCAGCACGCGCGGGGCGGTGTGCTTGATTTTTTGCAACGGGCTGTTGATCTCGCTGGTGAGCGGGTTGGTCAAGCGTTGCAGGATGGGCAGCACAAAGGCGGCGGTCTTGCCGGTGCCGGTCTGGGCCAGGGCTTCGAGATCGCGGCCGGCGAGAATGTGCGGGATGGCCTGTTGCTGGACAGGGGTGGGCGTGGTGTAGCCCTGCTCGCCGATGGCGCGCAGAAGCTCGGCCGAAAGGCCGAGGTCGGTGAATTGCATTTTGTATTACCTCTGAAGCCGACCCCCGCACACGTGCAGGCCAATCTGGGCGGAAACTTCTATGGGGTCTAACCTTTTGGGGACTTGAGTCGCCATTCGGGCACGACCGGCAGACTGGGGCGCGGTCGTTGAAGAGGTGAAGCGGGGCGGACTGTAACACAGCCCGCCCCTAATCCGCTTATTACTTTTGCCGTACCCGTTGCCGTGCTGCGAGCGCCGAGTTTTCGCAGTCTGTGTGGCTGCCCTGTCTAGATTTCCATCATGATGAAATCAGCCTTGGGCACGCCGCACTCCGGGCAGACGAAATCTTCGGGTACGTCTGCCCAGCGCGTGCCGGGGGCAAGACCATGGTCTGCGTCACCGGCGGCTTCGTCATAAACCCAGCCACACACAATACATTGCCATTGTTTCATTGGTTTCTCCTGTCAAAATTGGGGTGAAGGATATCAGGCCGAAACGACATCAAGCCGGGCCTGGTAGTGAGCGGCGTGCCGCTCTTCGACTTTGGCCAGCGCGGCAAAGCGCCTGGCGGCGAGTTCCAGCGTTTTGGCAAAACGGGTTGCATGCTCTTTCGATTCGGCAATCTGCTCGTCGATTTCCCTGATCGCGGCTTGGTGGCCTTCCGCTTCGGCGGCGTGGCGAAACTTGGGATACATCTCGGTGTATTCGTAGGTTTCGCCGTCGATGGCCATTTGCAGGCAGCGCGCGGGGCTCATCTCGGCGGCGGGATAGAGCAGATCGAGATGGCCGAACGCGTGCTGAACTTCCTGCGCGGCGGTTTCCTCGAAAGCGAGTGCCGTTGCCTCGTCGCCGGCGGCGCGACAGAGTTTGGCGAAATAGCGGTATTTGATATGGGCCATCGACTCACCGGCAAAGGCCGACTCGATGTTGCTGAGGGTCACGGAAGGGCTTTTCATGCTGCGTCTCCTTGAAATGGGGTTGACGCTTCACATGTTAGGGCCCTGTCATAGCAAAATCCAATGAGTTGTTGCAATACGATAGATAGTAAATGCCTATCAAGCTGGATTGAGCTATTTAAATTGCTTTTATCCGGAGTGCAGTCCTCAGTTTTTCAGGAAGGTGGGGCGCAGTCCCTGCCAGGCCAGGCGCGGCCATTCAAGCGCATCGAGCATGTTCTTGACGCGCAAGCCCAGTTCGGTGTCGCCTTCGATGCTCAGGGTGCGATTGAAGAACAGGGTATCCGGATCTTCCTGGCGACTCACCATCTGCAAGAACGCCGACAGGCGGGCCGTAAAGTGCAGGTCGGGAGTGCCCGGCGGTCTAAAGATCGGGCGAAACGCTCCCGCGCGGTAGGCGAAATCCACCACCATGCCGGTGTCCAGCACAGTCACGCGAAAATGCCGGCCTTCGAGTTCGTGCAGGGACTCTTCCGGCAATACGCCCAGTCTTTTTGCCGCGTTCAGCGCCAGAACCAGATTGACCGAGTGCGGCCATTGCGGCAGCCGTGCGCCCATGCGCGCAATCAGCGGCGGCAACTTGAAGGCAGGGATCGTGGGGAGATTCAGTGGCGTGGTCATAGGCGCGTTCAGGCAGTCAGTAGAGCGGTTCCGGCCCGACCATACCAGAATCCGTTGACCAGCCCGGTTGGCGCCCATTCTTCCTGATCCGCCGCTGCCTGGCCGCGGCGCACCCGATCGAAAGCCTCGGCAATCTCAAATGTATGCTCAGGTTGCGGGCTGATACGCACTGCATCGATACCCTGCGCCATCAGCTCCGGCATTTGCGCCAGCAGGCTGTACGTCTGTGCCGACATGGTCTGGATGCCATTGAGCGTCAGGAACGCCTGCGCCTCGCGGGTATTCACCAGCATGCCTTCCGGATGATCGAGACACTTGAACTGGCAGTCGTCCTTGTTCAGGCCGTAGTGGCGCGCGGTAAAGCAGCGTGCGGAAAATGCCAGCGGCAGCTTGCCAAAGGCGAACACCTCGGTTTCCATGCCCGCCGGGCGTGAGGCATGCAATTGCTCGATCACGCTGCCGGCCACTTCCAGCGGCGGCAGCCAGCGCTTGCAACCCTGCGCGGCAAAGAATGCCAGGGTCTGTTCGTTGTAGATGTTCAGGTGCGGTCCGGCAACAAATCCCAAGCCCTCGTCGCAGGCCACCTTGACGGCGCCCAGATCGTTGGCCTCGATCATTCCTCCGGCATCGGCGATCAACCGGCGCAAGGCCTTGAGGTCGCTTTCGGATTCGAGCAGGGCCTGCGCCGTCAGCACCACTTCCTTGCCCGCTTCGCGCAAGTCCTTGGCGAGGCCGATCCAGTCGGCGGTGCGCAATTGCTGGCGGCGCGAACAGACGGCCTCGCCCAGATAAATGCGGTCGATCGCCGGGTGTTGCGCCGCCTGCGCATAGAACTCCATGACCTCGGCTTTCGGCCAGAAGTAGAGCAGGGGTCCGAGTGTGATTTGCATGTCGCTTACCGCCATGGGCGGTT
>JAIPCS010000020.1 GCA_021738105.1 Sulfuritalea sp. | reverse complement strand
AGCCGGTGGTTTCGTCCCAGTCGTAGGGCCGGGCCCCCTCCGGAACCGGGCTTTGATCAACCGGTGGTGCCATCCATGAATCGCTGAACTTCGGACGCGGAAAAGGTTGCTGAGATGTCGCTAGACCCGCGTCAGTCAGGACTACAACTACCATATTGAAAGCTTCGGCGATCTTCCGCGCGGTAATGATCGAATAGAAACACTCTTCAATGGTGCCCGGTGCCATTACCACCTTTGGCGCGTCGCCGTGGCTGCCGAAGATCGCCGTCAAAAGGTCGCCCTGCTCCATTTTGGTCGGCTGACCAGTACTTGGGCCACCGCGCTGAACGTTCACCACCACCAGCGGAATCTCGCCCATGACCGCAAGCCCGATCGCCTCCTGCTTCAAGGAATATCCGGGCCCGGATGTAATGGTGACCGTGCATTTGCTAGCGTAGGAAGCGCCGATCGCGAACGCGCAGGCGGCTATCTCATCCTCGGCCTGATGCACCATGCCGCCAACTTTTTCGAACACTTCAGACAGGTAATGCGAAGCAGAGGTCGCCGGTGTAATCGGATACATGGCACAGATCTCCATTCCCGATGCAAGCACACCCAGTGCCAGCGCCGTGTTGCCGTTGACGACAATCTGCGGCTCGGTAGAGCGTTGCGCCGGAATACTGTAGCAAAAGTCTAGATTGCCCTGTGCCCATTGATGCCCCGCCTCGAGCAACCGAATGTTGGCGTCAACCACACTTCGATCCTTCTTGCCGAAGGTTTGCACGATTTGATCAACCGCGAGTTTCAGCTCCAGACTATAGATGTAGCAGAGCATTCCCAAAGCGAACATGTTCTTGCCGCGCTTGGCATCCGCAACATGGTTTCGACACTCCAGTTCCATCGGAATTTCGTACACTTTGTAGCCGGCTGCCACGAGCGCGCCATGGGTCTCGATGTACGACGCGACTATCTTCGGATCGGCATGAGTTCGCCACATGCCTTCCAGCAAGATGATGCAGCCCGGTTTGAGCTCCCTGGCCCGAACCCTTCCTAGCAGAACTTGCTCGTTGAAAGCCACGACCAGATCGGTTTCGTCACCACCATTGGTAATTCGCCCCGCTCCAATCCGGATGCGATTGCCGCTGGCGCCAGCGACACTGCGTGACGGCGGACGAATCTCGGCTGGAATGATTTCCGTGGTCCAGATGCCATTGCCCATTTGCGCAGCAATCGAACCCAGTGACTGCCCGCATTTTTGCGCGCCCTCACCCGAATCGCTGATGATTTCAACAATATGTTCCTGCAAAGTGACAACCACCACCTTGCTTTTGGGCGATTCAGTTTTCTTGCCAGGCTTCTTGATCGCTTGTTGCAGTATTGTTTCACTCATGTTTTCTTCGTCACCGCTGATTCACGATTGCGCCGCAAGACCGAGACTCGTTCATCCCTGGCATCAGGCAACACGCACGCGCGCGAAGTTGCGCTCCCTCATATCGATCCCGAAAAGCGTGCCGCTACCTGTTTCGGTGAAATAGGGAAGCGCGGGATCGCGTATTCCCAAATAAGCCTTCATGCTGCACGCTGCTTTGCGGCCGGCGCCCATGGCCTCGATTACAGTCGCCGCGCCGGTGACGATATCGCCGCCAGCAAATACACCCGCCACTGATGTCGCGAGGTTCTCATCGGTACCGATATAACCCCATTTATTCAGCTTCAGCTTTGACGTCTGGCCCATGATCGGGTTCGCGTTGGTACCGATCGCGTAAACAATCAAATCAGTCTCGAAATCGAACTCGCTGTCGGCAATCGGTACCGGACGGCGCCTACCAGAATCATCTGGCGCACCCAACTCCATTCTCACGCAGCGCATGCCACGAACACTGCCCGTGCCATCGTTCAGCACTGAAACAGGGTTGGTCAGCCAGTGGAACTCGACCCCTTCCTGCTCGGCGTGGTGGACTTCTTCCACCCGCGCCGGGGCCTCGGTGCGCGAACGCCGGTAAATGCAATACACCTTCTCCGCGCCTAGCCGGATAGATACCCGCATCGCGTCCATTGCCGTATTGCCAGCGCCGACTACGGCGACCCGGCGACCGATCGGCAACGGCGTATCGAAATCGGGAAAATCCCGCGCGTGCATCAAATTGCAACGCGTCAGCAATTCATTGGCCGAGAGCACGCCGTTCAGCGAATCTCCTGGAATATTGAGCATCGTCGGATAGCCGGCACCGACACCTACGAATACCGCATGGAAGCCCATATCGTCGATCATCTGCTCAATGGTAAACAGACGACCGACCAGAGTATTGCATTCAAACTTGACCCCGAGCTTTTTTAGATTGTCGATCTCGGCATCGATCACCGCATTGGGCAGTCGGAAATCAGGAATTCCGTATCTCAATACTCCGCCTGGCTGATGAAAAGCCTCATACACGGTGACATCGCACCCGGCCTTGGCCATGTCAGCCGCGCAGGCCATGCCGGCCGGACCCGAGCCAACGATACCCACCCTGAACGGATTCGTCTGGATATAGGGAATATTGCTCCATCCCTCGTTGATCGCGGTGTCGCCGACAAACCGCTCGAGTCGCCCGATCGCAACCGCTTCCAATGACTCACCAACGGTACACACGCCTTCGCACTGATTTTCCTGCGGACAGACCCGACCGCAAATCGAAGGCAGGAGATTGGTGTCGGTAAGAATGTCGTAGGCGCCGCGCAAATTTTTCTCGCCTATCTTCTGGATGAAACCGGGAATATTGATTCCCACCGGACAACCTGCTATGCAGGGCTCGTCGGGGCACATCAGGCACCGCTCGGATTCACGCAGAGCGTCATCGAGACTGTAGCCGCAGGCAACTTCTTCGAAATTCCCGGCCCGAACCTGCGCATCCTGCTCGCGCATCGGTGTGCGTTCTTGCGGAATGGTTCGTATCGTCTTCTTCTTTGCCATCGCCGCGCCCTTGGTCAGCTATCCACCACTTCGGCCTGTCGCCGAACAGCATCCACAAACAAGCCAGGGATCATTTCGATTTAGCCTCCGGGTGCGTCTTCATACGGATCCGGTAACTCAAGAAGCTCACTTTGAGGTGTGCCGCCGCTCGCCAATTCATCCAGCGCGCCTGGGTCAATCTGCCTCGTCATCCGGCAGTTTTCGGACCAGCGCTCACTGGCAGATTTTTCATCTTTGGTGTAGCGCTGCAGACGCAGCATCAGGTCGTCAAAATCGACCAGATGGCCGTCGAAATCCGGCCCGTCGACACAGGCGAACTTCACCTGATCGCCTACCTTCACCCGACAACCGCCGCACATACCGGTGCCATCAACCATGATCGGATTGACGCTCACCATTGTTTTGATCTTGTAGGGGCGCGTAGCGTCGGCGCAGGCTTTCATCATTATCGGTGGGCCAATTGCGACGACCTCTTCGATATTGGGGTGCCCAGCCAGAGCGACTTTGATGCCGTCAGTAATCATCCCTTTCATGCCCGCCGAACCGTCGTTAGTGCAGAGAATGAGTTCATCGCAGCATGCACGGAACTTTTCCTCCCAGAAAACGAGATCCTTGTTTCTAAATCCGAGGACTGCAATTACATACGCACCGCTTTCCTTGAAGCCACGAGCCTGTGGAAAAACCGGTGCCACACCAAGCCCCCCTCCCACGCACAACACCTTTTTCGCGTGGCTGATTGGGCTGGGTATGCCCATCGGACCGACCATCCCGTATAGCGATGTGCCAACTCGGCATTCCTGTTGCATTTGCCGGGTTGTCTTGCCGACCGCCTGAATCACCAACGTAATGGTGCCCTTCTTGGAATCAAAGTCAGCGATGGTGAGCGGAATGCGCTCGCCGTGCTCATTCAGCATGACGATAACAAATTGTCCGGGCTTGGCAGCCTTGGCCATCAGCGGATGACGAACTTCAAGCAGATACGTGACTTCGGAGAAATCCTCCCGCGCCACAATTTCGAAGTTGGACATTGCGACAGGCGTCACCATGGTGAGCCGCCATTGGCCTGAATTACCGTTGAGACATTGTGATATTTGCTGGCGTTCACCAAGTAGCCATCGCCAACGGCACCGAAATTCAAATGAACACCTGAATTCGGTTTGGTGGAATTCAACCCAACGCATCGCAACAAGGTGACAAAGCGACCGGGCATGGACGCCAGATTTCTTGATGCAGAATTCAAATTGCTATCATTCAAGATGCATCTCCCAGTTGGGACTGCATCAGTATCTTCCCCGCCGGCTCGGTACGTTTTGACCTATATCAATGCCGACGAAGTGGTTTCGATCAGGAAGCGACTAACAATTTCTTCCCACCTACACCCCTAACCTTGCGCTCCTGGCCAGTCATCGGTGCGCCCGAAAGTGCGACAAAATCTTGAACACACGAAAAGCGGTGGCAGAAGTAGATTGTCTCGTTCGACGACCTGGAAACGCTGTACTTTTCAACCTGGCTGTTGGCTCTTGATCGCTCTGACACTTTGCTGGTGCATTTTCTGCACCCATCAACTCAGATAGCTCCCATATGCCCGCCCATCAGTTTTTCCTGCCTCTTCTGGCAATTCTGGTTCCCGCGCGTTGTTTGCAGAACTGGCGAGGCTCATGAAATCTCCGATTGTGTTTGGCGAGCTTATCGCTGGTGTCGTGCCCGGTCCGAGCCTGTTTGGCTGGATTCTTACGGATAACGCGACCGAGCTGCTCGCCGAAATGGGCATCATCCTGCTTTTTTTGAAGTCGACCTGGAAACAGATGTCAAATGTCTGGCGCAGGCCGAAAGAGAGCCGGTGCCTGTCACCCTAACGCAAAGCGTCCGCGTAAATACTGAATGATGGTATCGGATTCGTACATCCACTGACTGCTCCCGTCGGTATCGGTAATCTTCAGGCAAGGAACTTTGGCCTGCCCGCCGCCGCTGATCAAGTCCGCCCGATTACCTTGATCGTTTTGTGCGTCCAACTGTTCAATCTGCAGAGACAATCGTCGCATTTCCTGCCTTACCTTGATGCAAAACGGGCATGTCTTGTATTTGTACAGAGTCAGTTGCCGACATTGTTGATCAACCTCCTGTTGTTGTTCGGGTGCACGCACCAAGCCTTTTGGACTAGACACATATTCCCAAAGCAGCATGATGGGGCCAACAACGATTCGCAGAGTACGGAAGAACGTTCTCACTACAGTTTTCATATTCGATACCAGATAGAAACCGATTTCCCGATCAACGAGAAATCAGCCTTGTTTGAGTTTCCGGCCTTGGCCAAGCACAGCATCGGCCTGCATGCACACGGCGCCTGATTCCGTAGTCGCGTAAAGCGCAACGCGCTCTTCGTGCATACTGGCGTGCAGTGTAACCGGGCCGCCCATCAAGGCAGGTGAAATCGCACGGTAGCTGAATTCACGGATCTGGCAATTGCTCACTTCTTCAGCAAAATCCGCCAGCAATGTCGCCATGAGTGGTCCGTGAATCACCAGATTTTCGTAGCCTTCCTTTTCGCGACAGTAGTCCGCATCGTAATGAATCCGGTGCCCGTTGAACGTCAGCGCCGAGTACCTGAAAAGCAATATCGAGTCTGGCGTGCACACTTTGGTGAATTGAGCGGCCGGAGCCGTTACCGGTATTCCGGAACGCTTGCCTGGCGGCAGATCGCCTCTATAGACGATGTCATGTTCCTCCCGGATCAACAAGCTGCCCTGCAGGGTTCTCAATTCGTGAAGAACGGTTAAGAACACTAACTCGCCCGAACGGCCCGTTTTGTAATCAAGCTTCAGGACACTCGACTCCTTGCGAACGATTGCACCAATCGATACCGGCGCCGCAAAGGACACTCGCCCACCGGCCCACATCCGATGCGGCAAGGGTACTGGCGGAAGAAATCCTCCCCGAGCCGGATGTCCGTCCGAACCAAGCTCACCAGGCGGCAGAGCTTCGAGAAAGTAGATCCAGTGCCATAACGGTGGCAAACGCTCGCCATCGCGAATTCGTGGCGCCTCGAAATAGTCCATTGTCGCCGCCATTAATTGCGCATGGCGGACAGCAATCAAATCCTCGTCGGTACGTGATCGTCCAATCCAGCTTCGGAGATAATTCACGTCAATCACCGCCATGTACTCTCTCCCGCGGCTTGTCATCCATCAAGAAGCAAGCCTCGGTTTCGCAGCCGGTAGCAAGTCGCGCAATCTGGTTTTCAATACTTTCCCTGTGTTGTTCTTCGGTAGTGCGTCAACGAAGACATAAGACTTGGGTCTCTTGAAACGAGCAATATTGTCGAGGCACAAGGCATCGAGTTCCTCTTTGACTGGCGGACTACCCTGCGCAACGACAAACGCGACGACGACTTCACCCCATTCGGCATCGGCCTGACCCACCACAGATACTTCGCTCACCGCCGGATGCCGCAGCAGAACCTCTTCGACTTCGCGCGGATAGACATTTGAACCGCCCGAGATGATCACGTCCTTGCTGCGGTCCTTCAAACTCAGAAACCCGTCTTCGTCCATGCTGCCCACATCTCCCGTGTGCAGCCAACCGTTGCGCAAGGCCTCGACACTGGCCGCAGGGTTGTTCCAGTAGCCGGCCATAACCACATCGCCACGGATAAGAATTTCGCCAATCTTGCCTGCGGCAAGCGGGCTGTCGTCGACACCTGCAACCCGGACCTCAACACCGGCAAAAGCATGGCCAACCGAGCCCAGGCGCTCTTCATAGCGTGGGTGCGCAGTATCGGCATGCAAGGCCTTACCCATGCAAGTGATGGTCATCGGTGACTCGCCCTGGCCATAAATCTGCGCCAGCTTGAACCCGAAGCGTTGCATCGCCGCCTTGCAGTCGGTCACATACATCGCCCCCCCGCCATACACAATGGTCTTGAGGGTGGATGTATCGATTTCGCCGGGATGATCAACCAGGCGTTTCACCATGGTCGGCGCAGCAAACATCGTCACGCCGCGATGTGCTTGCAGCAATGTAAAAATCTCTTCCGGATCGAAGCCACCCGAATTCGGCACCACGTTCAGACCCGCATGGGCGACATGAGGGAGCATGTAGAAGCCCGAGCCGTGCGACATCGGTGCCGCGTGGATGATCGAATCACCCGGCGCAATCGTGTCGACATCGGAAAAATAGTTGAGCGTGGCTGCCATCAGGTTGCGATGGCTCAGTGTCACACCCTTGGGTCTCCCGGTCGTACCGCTGGTGTAAAACAACCAGGCTGCATCATCCGCCTCGCGTGTTGCGAGCGGCATCATCCCGATGCTGCACAGTTGATCATAGGCAAGACTTTCGACTTCGATCAACTCTGCCAGATCTGTTGCCGTGAGTTCGGCGAGTGCCGGGTACAGATCTGAGCTGGTGAAACACAGACGGGCACCGCTGTCGGCGAGAATGAACTCCACCTCTTTCGGATGCAGTTTGGCGTTAATCGGCACAACAACCAATCCTGCGTACCAACAGGCAAACATGAGTTCGACATATTGCGGGCAGTTCTTCATCACCAGCGCGACTCGATCGCCCGGCACAAGCTTCGCCGTCATGCCCGTCGCCAGTGCTGCCACACGACTAGCCAACTCGGCATAGTTTGCGAGCAAGCATTCACCGCGGGCCAGCGCTGGAAGATCTGGATAGATTCGTGCGGTGCGCGTCAGTAGCTGGGCAATGTTTGTACTCATGGCCCGAAATGTAGCAAGTTCCACTGCGGCGCGGTTGCAGGCAGAAAACGAACGAATGTTCGAGCGCATCAGATCAGGCGGAACTGATTGGACCTGTCCTTCAAGTTTTTAACCGACTATTTCCGGACAACGGTCGCTGTCGAACCCGTATCACCACCGCCGACTTCAGGGTCAGGTTGCAGCAAATCTCATCCCACCGGACCCCAGCGCACAACGGTTGCGCCCCACACATAGCCGATACCGGCCGCAATGGCCACCATCAAATCGCCATCCTTGAGACGCCCTTGCCGCAGGCCCTCATGCAGGGAAATCATGAAGTCGACCTGCCCGGCGTGACCATAGTCTTCCAGATACACCGATTGATCTTCCTTGAGTCCCAGGGTTTGCAGCAGGTCGCTGTGCATGGATCGCTTGAAGTGCAGCACATTGAGAAAATCGATATCGTCGCGTGTGGCGCCGCTTTTCTCCAGCGCACGGTCGATGCAGGCCAGCCAGTTGGGCATTGAAACTTGATTCAGGCCCGTCTTCATGTGGTCGGCGTCGAACACGCTGAGGCTGCGGTTGCCACGGACGCGCAGGTCATTCAGGGTTTCCTCCGGCAGGGCTTCGATCGGCTGCACCGTTCCGCCATAGCGCACGCCGGTATCGCGCGAGAAAGAGCCGTCGGTGATGATGTGGCTGCCGAGCACGCTATTGCGGCCCAGGCCGCGACGAAGAATCAGGGCACCTCCGGCTGCCGCCAGGTCGTACATGAACGACACGTCCGGATCCGTGTAATCGATCAGGTCGCCGTTGCGATAGCCGCCAACGATCAGGGTTGTGGCTATTTCCGGATCGGCCATCATCATGTCGCGGGCGATCTTGATCGCTGCCAGCGTGGTGTTGCACCGTTGCTGAAGGTCGATGCCCCACGCGTTTCGAGCACCGATACGTTCCTGAATGTGGATGGCCGAGGTGGTCAACGGATATTCCTTCCACTCCTCGCCCATGCACAGAATCAGGTCGATTTCCATGGCATCGAGCCCGGTGCGCGCCAGCGCATCCAGCGCGGCGCGGGCGCCCATTTCCTGGGTACCGTCATCAGGGCCCGGGATGGTCTTGCCGACAATGCCCAGCTTTTCACGCACCGCGGCTTCCGACCATCGGCCTTGGGTCGCGGCCGCGATATCCGCAGCGCTCATGTGCTGCGACGGCAAATACAGGCCGTAACCGAGAATGCCTACATCCTTCATTCCGGCATCCGTCCCGATTTGTTTTCCAGATTGCGCACCAGCACCAGCGCTTCGCCGTCGCAAACAACACGACCATCGGCCGCGCTGATGCGGGTCGCCAGATTGACCAGCTCTTTTTCGGCGCGCAATCGCGTGATCGACACACGTGCCGTCAGCGCCTCGTCAGGATGCGCGGCGGACAGGTAGCGCAGCTGTTGTTTCATCCAGCCTGTGCCGCGTCCCGGCAAGCGCGTGCCAAGCACGTCGGAGAACATCCCGGCCAACAGCGGCCAGGGCACGATGCGACCTTTGAAGCCGCGCTCCCGGGCTTCGGCGTCATCACGAAAAATCGGGTTGCGGTCACCCGTCAAGTCGCCATATTCTTCAGTATCGGCCAGGCTGAAGCTTCGAGTGCTACTGGCACTCATGCCGGTTCGCAAACCATAGAGTTCGGCATCGCTTGGCTCGGCCAGGTGCGCCACCGGGTCCAGCGCGGGCAATGCAGCGTCGGGCGCGACGACGCGACAGCGCCCCGTTACGGTTGGAGTTGCCGTGCCACCAGCGCCGACTTTCCAGACGCTGCCGCTGCTGTCGAGCTTTGTCAGTACGGTGGCGATGTCAAGCACCCCTTCGGCTTCAGCCTCGACATGCAGGTCGACCTGAAGACGGTCGCCACTGAATGTCGGATTGGGAAACATCAGCGTCTGTTCCAGTTGCACCACGCCTGGTCCGATCTGCTCGGTCAGTGCCTTGCAGATGCAGCTGTACAGCAGCATGCCGTGGGCGACAGTCGCCCCGAAGTGGCTCTTTGCCGCGAATTCCGGATCGCAGTGAATCGGATTATCGTCACCGGTGAGTTTTGCGAAACGGTCGAAATCGGTTTGCAGCAGAACACGCTGGGAACGGCTCATCCTTCCGGGTCTCCAAACTGCTGACGCAAGGTCGGCTTGTCCAGCTTGCCAGCGGCGTTGCGCGCCACGGCGGGAACGAACACCACATATTTTGGTGCCTTGAACCCGGCCAGTCTGGTCTTGCAGTGTGCCATTACATCCGCATCACTCACCTGCGCGCCCGGCTTGAGGGCGACGATGGCTTTGCCTACCTCACCCCATTTGGCGTCATGAACGCCGATCACGGCCACCTCGGCGACACCTTCAATCTGGAAGATAGCGTTTTCCACTTCGGCCGGATAGACGTTTTCGCCGCCAGAGATGTACATGTCCTTGGAGCGATCGACAATGTAGTAATCGCCGTCATCATCGAAATAGGCAATGTCACCGGTGCACAACCAACCGTCCTCATAGGCCCTGGCGGTCGCCTCCGGCTTGTGCCAGTACCCCGGTGTAAGGCCGGGACCGCGCAGCAGCAGCTCGCCACGCTGATTGGCGCCGAGACTCTGGCGCGTTGCAGAATCCACGACTTTGCCCTCGACGTACATCACCGGCTTGCCTACGGTGCCGACCTTCTTGCGGGCGGTCGCTTCGTCGGTCAGGAATACGGTCGGCCCGGTTTCGGTCATGCCGAAGCCAAAGCAGATGGTGACGCCCTTGGCCAGATACTGTTCCAGCAGTGTCTTCGGAATCGGCGCACCACCGCAAGCCCAGTTGCGTACCCGCGAAAAGTCGGCGCTGGTGAAACGGCTGTGCTGGCTCAGAAACAGGTAAATGGCCGGTACGCCGAACATCACCGTGGCTTCGGTTTCCAACAGATCCATGGTCTGGTCTACATCGAACTGACGCATGATCAGGGTCGTGCCGCCGCACATGATCATGGGGTTCAAGTAGAGATTCAGTCCGCCGGTGTGAAAATACGGCAGTACCGAAAGCATCTTGTCTTCGCGTCGCAGACCCGCCGCCAGCATGCCATTCACCGCGTTGGTAAAGGCCATGCCCCATGTCTGCAACACGCCCTTGGGTTTGCCGGTGGTGCCGGCCGTGTACAGCAGGTACCAGACATCTTCATGTTTGCGCCAGGGCATGTCGATCGATGCGCCGGACATGTCGGCCAGAGCGGTTTCGTAGCCGGCGACACCCTCTCTCGGGGCGTCGATGACCATTTGGTGCGACAGCTTGCACGCTGCGGCCAATGCAGTGCCGGTCTGGTCGAATTCCTCGCCCCAGACAATCGCCGCCGGCCCTGCATCTTCCACGATACCGGTCAGCTCGGCCGGTGCCAGACGCCAGTTGAGGCAGACCATGATGGCGCCGAGCTTGCCGCAGCCGTAGAGCATCTCGACGTAGTCGGATGAGCTGTGCGCCAAGACCGCGATCCGGTCGCCGGGCTGGACGTTCCAGCGCTCGCGCATGAATTCGGCAAAGCGGCTGGCGCGTTCGTTCAATTGAGCGTAGCTGACCGAACGCCCGCTGTGCAGATCGACCAGGGCAATCTTCTCGGGAAACTGTTTCGCGTGTTTGACCAGCCAGTCAGGTATCAACATGGTGCGTTCTCCTAATCCGGTGAATCGGGGTAATCGGCGAAGTCACGCAGGAAGGCATCGACACCCGCCTGAGCAGCCGACCCCGCAATCAGTTCGAGGAAATGCTTGCGCTCGGCCTCGAGATCCGCCGCCAGTTGCTCACGATCGCCCCACAACAATCGCTTTGCTGCGCGCAGGGTGCCAATGGGATAGCCGGCCATCTTGCGCGCTGCTTTTGCGGCCTCATCGTGCAGAGCATCGGCGGTGACAATCTCGTTCGCCAGGCCCCAGCTCACCGCCTCTTCGGCGCGAATGCTTCGGTTCAGTAGCAGTGCCGCCGCCGCCCGCCGCCGCCCGGCGAGTCGACTCACCAGCGCCGTCCAGCCGCCATCGGGACCGAAACCGGCGGTCGCATAGTGGGCCTTGAACACCACCTGCGGTGCCAGAATCACCAGATCGGCCGCCAGTACCAGTCCTATTGAGCCACCGGTGACCAGACCGTGCACTGCGGCCACCACCGGCTGAGGCAGGTCGATCAGGGCCAGAATCGCCTGGTTCAACTGACTGACCAGGCCGGCACTGTAGGCATGCAAATCGCCCCGCTCACGTTCCAGTTTGAATCGGCGCATGTCGCCACCGATCGAAAACGCCGACCCTTCGGTCGCAAGAACGATGGATCGAGTATCCGCATCGTTCTTCAAGCCGGAGAGCGCCGTGAGCAAGTCCGCCAGCAACTCGGGCACCAAAGCATTTTGCATCCCCGCCCGACACAGGACCACGCGCGCCACACCGTCGGCGCGTTCGACCCGAACCTGGTTCACGGTCGTCCTCGTGCCAGCGCCCTTGCCCGCAAACGGCCGACGATTCCGGTTGGGAAGAAATACACCGAGAGCACGAACAGCACACCCAGCCATAACAACCAGCGATCAGGATGGAGCAGATTGGCCAGAAAGGGTATCCCGGACATTGCCACGGAGGCTTTGCCCATCAGCACTTGCAGGTAGTTCTGCGCCAGGATGAACAGCGCCGAGCCGATCACCGCACCATAAACCGTGCCCATGCCCCCAATCACCACGATCAACAGAATGTCGGTCATGACTTCAAAGGAAAGCATGGTCTTCGGTCCGACATAGCGCAGCCAGAGCGCCATCAATACGCCCGCCAGGGTGGCAATCAGGGCGCCCAGACAGTTCGCCAGCGTGCGATAAACAACCGTACGATAGCCGAGCGCCTCGGCACGGAAATCATTTTCGCGGATCGCCTGCAAGACCCGGCCGAAGGGGGAATTGACAATGCGCAGCATGAACAGAAACAGCGCCAGCGCGGAGAAAAACACCAGGTAATAGGTGATCAGCTTGCCGTCAATTGCACGACCGAATATTTCGGTATCGATCAGGCGGAAACCCGGCTGCAAGATTTCCGGCACACGGAAGGTGCGCCCATCCTCGCCACCCGTGAAGTCGGACAACTGCGAGGCCAACACGGCAAAGGCCGACGCCACTGCCAGTGTGATCATGGCGTAAAAGATGGCTTTGACCCTCAGCGAGAACAGGCCGATCACCAGCGCCAATACGAGTGAAAGCGCAAGAGCCCCACTGGTTCCGACGAAAATCGCCCACCAACTCGGCCCCATGCTATTGAGCGCGAGACCGACTCCATACGCACCGATGCCGTAAAACATGGTGTGGGCAAATGAAACGACGCCGGTATAGCCGAGCAGTAAATCATAGGAAGCGACCAGCACGACGAACACGCAAATGGTCGCCGCGACGTTCAGTGAGCGGGCACCGGGAAAGACAAAGGGGGCCAAAACAAGTCCGAACAACACAGCGAGAAGCATCGCTGACAGGACACGGCTGCGAGGCAGATCACCAGAAAGCAGGGTATTGATCATGATGTCAGCGTTTGGCAACCGGATACAGGCCCTGCGGACGCCACAGCAGCACCGTCACCATCATCAGGATATCTGACACCAGCGCCACCTTGGGCGCCAGAAAGCCGGCGTAGTTGGCCGCCAGCGCCACCAGCATGGCACCTATGAAGCAACCGCCAACCGAACCGAGACCACCGATGATGATGACAATGAAAACCAGTACGGTGATCTCGGCCCCAATGGTCGCAGTCAAGGTTTCCTTGTACAGCCCCCACATGACACCACCGAGTCCGGCGAGAGCCGATCCAGCCATAAAGACACCGATAAACAATGTTCTGATGCGGTAGCCGAGCGCTTCGACCATCTCGCCATTCTCGACACCGGCACGAATCAGCAAGCCTACTTTGGTGCGATTCAGTACCAGGAACATGCCGACAAAGACGACCAGCCCCACACCGACGGCGAGCAGGCGGTATTTTTCCAGCGCGGCATCGCCGAAAATGAACGCACCTCGGAAGGTCGTCGGCAGTTGCAGCGGAATCTGCTCGGCACCCCAGATTACGTGAATCAACTGTTCGGCGACGATCATGCCGCCCATGGTGATCAGGATCTGCTTGAGGTGCAGTCCGTATACCGGTCGAATGATGATGCGTTCAAAGGCCCAACCGAGCAGACCGGTGACTACCATCGCCAACATGATGGCGAGGCCGACGACCGTCAGATTCATCCAGACCGAATCGGCCTCCACCCAGTTTCTCATCGGCAACAGAACCAGAGTGGCGGTAAAGGCCCCGACTGAAACAAATGCACCGTGGCCGAAATTGAGTACGTCCATCAGGCCGAATATCAAGGTCAACCCGCTGGCCATCATGAATACCATCATGCCCATGGCCAGGCCGGCTACCGTCAGGGTTACCCATGTCGGGAAACTGCCGACCAGCGGAAGCATCAGCAATGCCAGAACCGGCACCAGCATCAATGGCACCAGATCGACGCGCACTTTTGGAAGTGAGGCGTCCTGCTGCGCGACATTCGAGATTTTTGTCATATGCGATCAGCCTATTGATGAGTATCCAGCGACAGCCCTAGCAGTTTTTGCTGCAAATCGGCGTCTTCGGCGAGTTCGGCCATCAAACCCGAGTGAACGATGCGGCCTCCATCCATTACGGCAACGGTATCGCCCAGAGCGCTGACGAAGCTGAAATTTTGCTCGACCAGCAGAATGGGCTGCGTCTCCTTGAGCTCACTGAAC
Source organism: Sulfuritalea sp. (assembly GCA_021738105.1). The sequence goes on along the minus strand of JAIPCS010000020.1, from coordinate 9,882 downwards.
GCGGCGATCATGCCCTGAATGATGGCAGGTGCCAGTCCCTTGGTCGGCTCGTCGATCAACAACAGCTTGCGCGGCTCGACAATGGCGCGAGCAATCGCCACCATTTGCTTCTGCCCCCCGGACAAGGTCCCCGCCGGCTGATTCCAGAATTTCTTCAATGCGCCAAAGAAGCTGAAAATCCACTCCAGACGCTTTTCATCCATCTCGCCGACACTTTTTACGCCGCGGGCCGCGAGAAAGAGATTCTCCCTGACTGTCAGGTCCGAAAATATTCCCATGCTTTCCGGCACGTAGGCGATACCGGCCATGGCGATATCCGGCGTCAGGCTCTGCGTGATGTCTCCGCCGTCGTAACGCACGGTGCCTTTTGAGGCGTGCCACAAGCCCATGATCGTCCGCAACGTCGTGGTCTTGCCAGCTCCGTTGCGCCCAAGCAAGACAGTGATACCGGTTCCCGGCACAGCAAGATCCACACCTTGCAGGATGTGATATTGACCGATGTGCGTATGGACGCCGTCGAGTTTGAGCAGGGGCTCAGACATGTTCAGCCATCCCCGTACCCAGATAAGCTTCCTGCACAATGGGAGAGGCCATCACCTCATCCGGATCACCATCAGCCACCAGATAGCCGTTGTGCAACACAATGATTCGATCGGCCAGCGAACGCACCACATCCATCTTGTGCTCGACCAGCAAAATGGTCTTGTCACCTTGTGCCTTGATGTGATGGATCAGATCAAGCACCACCGGAACTTCGTCAACGCTCATTCCGGCCGTAGGCTCGTCGAACATGAAAATGTCGGGTTCCAGCGCAAGAAGAATGGCGATTTCGAGTTTGCGCTTGTCACCATGAGGCAATGAGGAAGCCAGTTCATTGCGGCGCTCGGTGAGCGCTGTGGAATGAATAAAATGCTCCGCCTTCTCGATCAGCTCGACGTGACTGGACCACATCGACGTCATGTTCAATCCCAATCCGGCTCGACTTTGCACCGTCAATCGAACGTTTTCCAACACGGTCAGATTGGGAAACAGGTTGGTCAGTTGAAAAGCTCTACCGATGCCGCGCCGGGTTCGCTGGGGCGCCCCCAGATGTGTCACGTCTTCGCCATACAGATGAACCGTCCCCGAGGTCGGTGTCAGTTGCCCGGACATCAGATTGAAGTAGGTGGTCTTGCCCGCGCCGTTGGGGCCGACGATTGCCGTCAGGCTTCCCGGCCGAAACTCGCAACTCACATTGTTGACGGCGACGTGTCCGCCAAAACGGATACTCAAATCATGAGTCGAGAGAACGGGATGCTCATCATTGGTCATGACGATTCTTTCACCACAGGGGGTACTGAGGATACGGCGAACAAGTAAATTGAGGGGGGCAGGCATGGCCGGCGACGAGACATCCGTCATAGCCGGGAACCTCGCGGGAGCGCTTGCTACGCTCCCGGCATTTATCCGGAATTACCATGCCCCTGAGTTCAGTCGATTTTCCAGCCAATCGGACATCAGCGCTTGTTGTGAATTGGCAGCGGCATCTCGGTGGCGGGAATTTCGCGCACCAGTTCAAGCAGATCCCACTCGTTGGCCTGGGCCTTCTTGATGCGCCAGTGGAACATCGGCTGAATGGCCTGATGGTCTTCCTTGCGGAAAGTCATCTTTCCTTTGGGCGTATCGAAATCCATACCTTCCATGGTGGCAATCAGCTTTTCGGTATCGCTTGATCCTGCCTTGGTCAGCGCGGTCACGACTGCACTTGCTGCGGCAAATCCACCGGCCGTGAAAAAATCAGGCGGCTGTTTGGACCGCTTCTGATTCTCGGCGACCAACCAGTCATTCATCTTGTTTTTGGGAAAGTCATAGTAATAATAGATGCCGCCTTCCATACCAACGAGATTCTTCCATCCCTTCATCACCGGCAGGATGTTGCCACCCGCGGCCAGTTCGATTCCGTAGCGCTCAGGCTTCATGTCGGCAATTTTTGTCAACGGATTGGCACCAGCCCAATAAATTGCAAGAATCTTGCGGCCGGGCTTGTCCTTGAGCGCATCAAAAATCCGCTGGGCCGACGCGGTAAAGTCGGTTGCGGTCTGTGGCGCATATTCCTCATGAACCACTTTTGCCTTGCTCTTCACGGCAGCGAGAGACTCCTTGAAGGCTTTTACACCATCGCGACCGAAAGCATAGTCCTGCGCCAGAAATGCAATATTTGCCTCGCCCATCAGGGCCGCAGCAGCAGCCAGTCCGTCTTGTGACGAGTTGCGACCGGTTCTAAATGTGTAACGGTTCCACTTGGCGCCCGTGATCGCATCAGCCACTGCCGGTTCGACAATCAACACTTTCTTGTACTCAGCTGCCAGAGGCATCATGGCCAATGTGGCACCCGATGAAGTGCTTCCAACCGCAATATCCACCTTGTCATCGCCATAAGCCTCAGCAAGTGCCGCCCTGGCCAGGTCCGGCTTGCTCTGATCGTCCTTGACGATGACCTTGATTTTGCGCCCGTTGATAGTCATGCTTCCTTTGGTCAGGTACTCGAGACCCATCATGAAACCCGTCTCGGTATCTTTGGCGTAGGCTTCAAGGGCACCTGTCTTGCCTGCTATGAGCGCGATTTTGAGTTCTTGTGCGCTGACCGGTGCGGTCAGGGTGACGGCAGTTGCCGTCATGGCTGCGAGAGCCAATACCTTCGATTTCATTGGTAGTCCTCCATTTATGAAATAGTTCCCGCGCAAACGGGTGCAAATTCATCTAGCAGGAGACGTGCCACCCCTTTAAAACTCCGGAAAGTCTTATAGTTAACTACTTATCCCGGAGTCAAACACAACGCAGTGCGTCTTGTATTTAATACACTCATCGCGCTCTATTTATTTACTACGTTGTTTTGTATATATTTTATTTCAGTCCAGATTTTCAGACACCATCATTTGTGTCTTTATTTTCAGACGCAATCCCCAACGCACCCAGTTTTTCATAGAGTTTGGCCCGGCTGATTCCCAGCAACTTGGCCGTCGCCATTTTTACCCAACCGGTGGCTTCCAAGGCCCGTAAAATTTCTACGCGCTCCGCCGCAGCCACCGCCTCACGCAGAGGGCGAACCGGAACCATCGCATTATCGGCCGAGACTTTGGATGAGTCAGGAGGACTGACAACTTCAGGAAGCATGGGAAAGTCGGCGCTGGTGAGACGGCGATTTAGCGACTGCGCCACCGCCTGCTCGAGTACGTTGCGCAATTCGCGGACATTGCCCAACCACTCATATCCCGCCAACCGAGCCAAACCGTCTGCGGAGAGCGTGCAGGAAGCCTCCCCGCCCTGTTCGGCGATCAATTCGAGCAGAGTCTCGCATAGCATAGGGATATCTTCGCGCCTTTCCCGCAGGGGTGGCAGGCGAATTGGCAAAACATTAAGACGGTAATATAGATCGGCCCGGAAACTACCGGCCTCGATCATTGCCTTGAGATCCCGACTGGTGGCGGCGATCACGCGGACATTGACCGTCCGCAAATGATTTCCACCCAGCGACTCAAGCTCGCCTTCCTGCAATACCCTCAGCAACTTGGGTTGCAAGGAAAGCGGCATATCCCCGACTTCGTCGAGAAACAGGGTGCCACCATCAGCCAACTGAAACTTGCCCACGCGCTTCTTCTGCCCTGCCCCGGTATAGGCGCCCGGTTCAACGCCAAACAATTCAGCTTCAAGCAGGGTCTCGGGAATCGCCGCCGCGTTGAGACTGACCAATGGCCCTTCCGAACGCCGGCTTGCGGCATGAATGGCATGGGCCAGGAGTTCCTTGCCGGTTCCCGTCTCGCCCAGCAGCAACACCGTGCCCTCGCGCTCGGCGGCCCGTCGCGCCTGCTCCTTGGTTTCGAGCGCAAGACGGCTGGCGCCGACAAACTGGCTAAAGCGATATTTTGCGTGCCGCCCTTCCGCCAGTTGTTTGCGCACACCGGCAAGATCCGACTGCATTTGCTGAAATTTGGAAACAATGGGCTTCAATGACTGAAGCCGGTCGTAGAGAATGACGCCCAAGGCGCCAATCACGTTGCCCGCTTCACCGTGCAATGGAATTCGCGAAACCACCATCTGGCGTCGGCCGAGCGTCAAAACGTCCAACAGATCAGCCTGCCCGGTTTCCATTACATTGCGCAAGCGGCTATTGGGTAGCACTTCCTCGATCAGACGCCCTTCGATCTGTTCACTTCCGTTCCAGCCGATCAGGGCCTTGTACTTGTCATTGATCCAGGTGATACGTCCTTCCTGATCTATGACGACAGCGCCCTCATACAGACTGTCGAAAAGTTTGACCATGGAGGATGCTGCGAGATTGCGAACCTCGGCATCACTGGAAATCCGGTTGGGCGCCGACCAAGCCACAAATGGCGGTCAGGCTTGCTGGTCGCGCGACTGCTGTTCTGCGCGATCAAGTTCCTGATCCATTTCCGAATCGGAAGGCGGTTGATAGTCCGAACCCTCCGCCGCTACCGGACCGGGTCGAACGATCATGTTTGCCAACACAATCCCCGCTTCATAAAGCAACCACATCGGCACTGCCAGCATGAACTGCGAGATCACATCGGGAGGCGTAAATACTGCACCGACCACGAATGCGCCGACTATGACATAGGGCCGGATTTCCCTGAGCTTGGCGACCTCAACCACACCGATCTTAACCAGAACGATCACAATGACGGGTACTTCAAAAGTAACGCCAAACGCCAGGAACATGGTGAGCACAAAGGAAAAGTATTTCTCGATGTCTGTCATCCATGCCACGCCCTCGGGTGCAATCTTCGACATGAAGCCGAAAACCATAGGGAAAAAGGCGAAATACGCAAACGCCATACCGACAAAAAACAATATCACCGACGCAGCCAGCAGCGGTAGCGCCAGTTTCTTCTCGTGGGCGTAAAGTCCCGGCGCGACAAAAGCCCATACCTGGTGCAGCACATAGGGCAGGACAACCAAAAAGGCGACAGTCAACGCAACCTTCATCGGCACAAGGAACACGCCAACCACATCGGTTGCTATCATCTGACCGCCGGATGGCAATACAGCTAGCAGTGGGGCGGCGAGCAATGCGTAAAGTTCACGGGCAAAAAACGCCAGCGGAACAAATGCCAAGCCGACAATGATTAGGACGCGAATCAGGCGGTCGCGCAACTCGACCAGGTGGGAGAGAAAAGTTTCCGGTTCTTCATCCATCAGGATTTGGTCGCTTCTTTCACCGCAACTTCCGGGGACTGGTTGGGCGTCAAAGATGAATCCGTATCGTGATCCTCCCCGACAACTGGCTCAGGCGACACAGCGGCGGCATCTTTCAAAGGTTCGATGGCCTCGCCCACCGAAGATTCAACCTCACGCATTTCGTGGGTCACGGAAGCGCTGATGCTATTGACCTGATCGGTCATTTGTTTCTGGAGCGTCTTCAACTCATCGAGCTGCATCTCCCGATTTATGTCGGCTTTGACATCGCTGACATAACGCTGCAGACGACCCAGAATATGCCCGGCGGCGCGGGCGACCTTGGGCAGGCGCTCGGGGCCGATGACGACCAGCGCTACCACGGCAACCAGCATCAACTCGGAAAGGCCAATATCGAACAAGGCGTCGTTGGAAAGTGGGGTGAGAATAAATATCGAAAAGCGAACGGCCGCAGCTACAGCCGCTAATCCGCTTCACCCATCGGCGATCAGGTTTTTGTTTTCTCCCGACGCGCTTCAACGTCGATGGTCTCGCCAGTAACCTGCTGCGGGTCCGCAGGTTTGTCGGCCGAAGCTTCCTTCATGCCGTCCTTGAAGCCCTTGACTGCTCCGCCCAGATCGGCGCCCATATTACGAAGTTTCTTGGTGCCAAACACCAACATGACGATGACCAGCACGATCAGCCAGTGCCAAATGCTGAAAGCTCCCATATATTTTCTCCTTGCGCTCAGTTAGTTTCAGGGTGCCTTGCGCTTTAGCATGGACCCCAATGGCTCGGGGCCGCCCAGAATATGTACATGAAGATGATACACCTCCTGATGACCTATTCTCCCGGTGTTAATGATGGTGCGAAAACCTTCTTCAAGACCCTGACTCTTGGCCAGGTCGTTGGCTTTGGCCAGCAGGCGGCCAAGCACCATCTGATGACTCATGTCAGCCTCCATCAGCGATGCGATATGTTGTTTCGGCACGATCATGAAATGCACCGGCGCGATCGGGTTGATGTCGTGGAATGCAAATATCTCTTCGTCTTCGTAAATCTTTTTCGAAGGAATCTCACCGCGTGCGATCCGGCAAAAAATGCATCCGCTCATGCTTCAGTCCCCCGGCTCTTCTTTTCGTCAATTCCGGAAATACCTTCCCGGCGGCGAAACTCGACCAGCACGTCGTCAACACCAATACCAAACTGTGTCAGCAAGATCAAGCTGTGAAACCACAGATCCGTAACCTCACGAACGAGATGCAGACGATCTCCATCTTTGGCCGCCATAATGGTTTCGGCAGCCTCCTCTGCGACTTTTTTGCAGATCGCGTCAGTGCCCTTGGCATACAGACTGGCAACATAGGACGACTCAGGTGCGGCGCCCTTGCGCTCAAGCAAGGTCGCCTGAATTCGATGCATAACTTCCATATCAATCACTTGTATATCTCCTTCGGGTCCTTGAGTACCGGCTCTATATCCCGCCAGCCCGAAGTCTCAAGCCGGTTAAAGAAACAACTCCGACGACCGGTATGGCAGGCAATCCCACCGATTTGTTCGATTTTCAGCAGAACCACATCCATGTCGCAATCGACGCGTAGCTCTATCACGTTCTGCGTGTGTCCGGATTCCTCGCCCTTGTGCCACAAGCGCGCACGCGACCGGGACCAGTATACGGCGTGACCTGTTTCTACCGTAAGCAACAGCGCTTCGCGGTTCATCCAGGCAAACATCAAAACCTCGCCAGTCTTCACATCCTGAGCGATCACCGGCACCAAACCCTGAGCATCCCAGTTGATCTCTTCAATCCATTGCGAGCTACCTTCCACTCTCACAACCTGACCTCAATGCCTTGACCGCGCATAAATTCCTTGGCCTGACGCACGGTGTATTCACCGTAGTGGAAGATGCTGGCGGCCAGAACGGCGTCAGCTCGCCCCTCCGTGACACCGTCCGCCAAATGCTGCAGGTTGCCGACACCGCCGCTGGCGATTACCGGAATGCCTACTGCATCGGCGATTGCTCTGGTCAACTTCAGATCAAATCCCGCTTTGGTACCGTCCCTGTCCATGCTGGTAAGCAGTATTTCGCCGGCGCCCAGACTCTCTACCTTTTGCGCCCACTCGATGGCATCTAGGCCCGTATTTCTGCGCCCCCCATGGGTAAATACTTCCCATCGTCCCTCGGTAGTCTGTTTCGCATCGATTGCGACAACGATGCACTGCGAACCAACTCGGGAGGATGCGTCTGCCACCAGTTGTGGGTTGTTCACCGCCGCCGTGTTCATGCTGACCTTGTCGGCGCCGGCGTTCAGCAAACGTCTCACATCCTCTACCTGCCTTACACCTCCGCCCACGGTCAGCGGAATAAAGACTTGTGTGGCCACATCTTCGATGATGTGCAGTATCAGATCCCTGTCGTCGGAACTGGCTGTGATGTCCAAAAATGTGATTTCATCAGCACCCTGCTCGTCGTATCGACGTGCGATTTCGACCGGGTCGCCGGCATCGCGCAACTCGACAAAATTGACACCTTTGACCACACGGCCGGCGTTAACGTCAAGACAGGGAATAATGCGTTTTGCGAGCATGAAAAGCGGGCATCAACGACCCGAAAGCTTGTCGGCCTGGGACTGGGCCTCACGAAAATCCAGCGAACCTTCGTAAATCGCCCGGCCGGTAATGGCACCAGAGATCCCCTCCAGCTGCACCTCACAGAGTTCTGTAACGTCCTTCAGGCTGGCAATGCCACCGCTGGCAATCACGGGAATGCGCAAAGCTTGCGCCAGTTTCACGGTGGCCTCGACATTCACACCGGAAAGCATTCCGTCGCGTCCGATATCTGTATAGATCACCGCCTCAACGCCGTAGTCCTCAAACTTTTTTGCCAGATCGATAACGTCGTGGCCCGTCATCTTGGACCAGCCGTCCACCGCGACCTTGCCATCCTTGGCATCCAGCCCGACGATGATGTGTCCTGGAAATGCACCACACGCATCGTGCAGAAACCCGGGGTTCTTTACCGCTGCAGTTCCGATGATGACATAGGTAATACCATCATCGAGGCAGCGCTCTATGGTATCCAGGTCGCGAATGCCTCCACCCAGCTGTACTGGAATCTCGTTACCAACTTCGTCCAGAATAGCCTTGATTGCCCTTTCGTTCTTCGGCTTGCCGGCAAACGCACCATTCAGATCGACCAGATGCAGGCGCCGCGCGCCTTGGTCGATCCAGTGCCGGGCCATGGCAGCTGGGTCTTCTGAAAAAACAGTGGCATCGTCCATTGCGCCCTGTTTCAATCGAACACAGTGTCCATCCTTGAGGTCAATCGCGGGTATCAGCAGCATAGGGATAAGTGGAGATCAATAAAGGCAGGGGCTTGGGATCATGGATTCCAGCGCATGAAGTTGCTCAACAGCCGCAAACCGGCCTGTGCGCTTTTTTCCGGATGAAATTGAACAGCGAAGATGTTAGCGCGGGCAACCGCGCTGGTAAAGGGTATCCCGTAAAACGTGGAACCCGCAATCAGATCTGGCGTTTGCGGTTCGACATAGTAGCTGTGCACAAAATAGAAGCGGGAGCTGTCATCGATACCCTCCCAAAGCGGATGACTTTCGGCCTGCTGAACCTGGTTCCAGCCCATGTGCGGAACCTTCAGTCGAGTACCGTCAGGAGTCACCATGGCCGCCTGTGGAAATCTGGGAATATTGCCGGGCAGGATTTCCAGACCCGTCACACCGCCTTCTTCTGCATGACCAAACAACATCTGCAGGCCGACACAAATACCCAGAAAGGGCTTATCTGCGGCGGCGCGAATTACGGTTTCGCGCAAGCCACGTGAGGTCAACTCTCGCATGCAATCCGGCATCGCACCCTGGCCCGGCACCACGACACGGTCGGCGGCAGCGATCTCTGCTGCATCCGAACTGATCCGAACAACCGCTTCCGGCGCAACATGCTCTATGGCTTTAGCCACTGAACGCAGGTTGCCCATGCCGTAATCCACTACCACTACCATACTCATGGAAGAATCAGAGCGTGCCCTTGGTCGAAGGAATAGCGCCCGCAGCACGCGGATCAGCCTCAATCGCGACGCGTAGCGCACGGGCAAAGGCCTTGAATACCGTCTCAGCCTGATGATGGGAGTTTTCGCCGCGCAGCGCGTCGATGTGCAGAGTCATGCCAGCATGATTCACCAGCCCCTGAAAAAACTCTCGCACCAGATCAACATCAAATTCGCCTATCGCGGCACGGGTAAACGGCACATTGAAAACCAGCCCTGGCCGGCCCGACAGGTCAACCACCGCACGCGACAAGGCCTCGTCGAGCGGCACATAGGCATGGCCGTAGCGACGCAATCCCTTTTTATCCCCGAGTGCCTTGGCCAACGCCTGCCCCATCGTAATGCCGACATCCTCGATTGTATGGTGCGCATCGATGTGGAGATCTCCCTGCGCTTCGACGGTCAGATCAATCATGCCGTGACGCGCAACCTGATCCAGCATATGGTCGAAAAAACCAACGCCGGTAGCAAGTTTGGAAATCCCGGTGCCGTCTAGATCGAGTGCGACACGGATGCGGGTTTCAAGAGTGTTACGTGAAATTTCGGCTTGCCGCATGGCAGTCTGTGTCAAACTGAAGGTCGAGGTCTGCATGATACCATCGGCCTCGCAGCCTGCACGCGGGTCCGGCGCGACGATTCCTACTTTTT
>JAIPCS010000019.1 GCA_021738105.1 Sulfuritalea sp. | reverse complement strand
CGGCCCTGCGGGCGGAGGGCTCGCCAGAGTCTCGCCCGTTCGCGCGGCACAAGGCCATGCAGATGGCCTTGTGAAACCCCGCACTCACCCCTCGCTGCGAAAGGCCCGCCGGGCCGGTCGCTAAACTAGCCGGCCAAAAACCGGCCGTCGTCGGACAACGCGACCGGACTTCTCCCGGCGAACCTTCCTCGCTCGGCGGCTCAGAGGGGGATTTAATACGTCGCGCGGGTTTCGCTGTGCTGAAAAGCAAAAAATTCCCGAAGGGACGCAAAGCGCTGGCGATGGTGACAACCCGAAGGTAATGCAGAGCAAGGCAAGTAGCGACAACCCCCGGCCTGTGGACTCATTGCAATGGCATCCGGCCTTGCCATCGGCATGGATCAGGACTATTCTCGCCGACATTCGTTCGGAATACCCGCCACCGCACAGGAAGAAACGCCGTGCCCAACGCCACTTTCGCAAGTAACTCGCCCGAATTGCCAAAGTCAAATGTCTCCGACCCCTTTTGGTTGTTCGGTTTCCTCGCGGCAAGGAGTTATGCAGCAGGCGCCGGAGTTAGGGCGCAAAACTGTCTCCCTATAACAAAGTTAGGGCCCGCGAGATGAAAGTATGGCCAGACTATTGGAAGCCTAAACTCTTGCCGCGATGGGCTCGCGTTGCTCTTCTCGGTGCACTTTCAGTCTGGCTAAGTTATGAAGCAATCGCGTTGTTTTCCGCCACGACGGACCTCTGTTCCTCGAACGATCGACGGTTATGTTCTTTGGCCTCACTTTTAGCAAGCGTTTTCCCAATCTCCAGAAATGTTGCCCTAGCCGATATCTATTTGACGTTGGGTTTGGCTTCGTGGGTGTGGGAGTTCACTGTGCTCAGTCACAAGACTTCCTCGTGACGACAGGCCCAAGCCCTAACCCGGCGCTCAACCTCGCTCCCTTCGGTCGCTGGACGCTGCGCGATAAAGCCGCGCAGCGCCGGTTAGCTCTACGTTGAGGCTGTAGGAAAACCCCTTTGTGAATTTGCTGAATGCCATGCAGATAAATCGACCTCTTAAAACGCTCGCCACGGGCCGATCTCCAGTCGGTGAATGGTCAAGGGACCCCTGCAATCCTGCACACTCGACCCCTCAGGGGGTTTTCCTACACCCTCGTTAGAACGCACATATCTCCCGAGGCATACCAATGGGCCATTCAATTCTCGTATTTGTTAGCCACTCGTCGGAAGACAAGGCGACCCGCATCGAGCCGCTCGTCAGAGACCTTGAAGACTGCTACATCAACGTATGGCTCGACAAAAGAAAGATCGTTCCAGGTGACAACTTACGCAAGTCCATCTTTCGGGATGGGCTCGACAAAGCCGACGTTGCCCTAATCTTTTTTACCGAAAACTCTTTAAAGTCATCTTGGGTAGATCGCGAGATTAAGCATGTTCTTCGCGACGAGCACGCTCGCGGCAATGACTTTGATCTCAGAAAAATCATATCAATATTTGACTCTGACGATACCTACAAGGCTATTAGCGGTCGTTACCCAGAATTGACAGATGACTTACTTCATCTAATGCCAAAAGACTATTCATCCGTACAGCTTGGGCAGCTGGTTTCCGCTATTTGGTCAAAGTATTTAAGTTTGCAAGGGGGTGATGTCGCTACTCAGCGCCAACTCCTGGAAAAAGATCGAGAGATATTTCGCAAAGAGCAGCAACTGGCTGAACTTCGCCAAGAGGTTGATCAACTGCGGTCAAACAACCCAGCCTCTAAGCAGGATGAAGAATTTCGTGCAATTCTCGAATCTGGCACTATTGATGAGTTAATTCACAGTCGCAATTATCTCTTGGCTAAGCCATATGCTGAATTCAAGGGTCTCCCGAATGCTTCCGAGGCACGCGCGTTTGGGCTGATAGAGCCTTGGGAAAAAAATTCTTCATTGGCCTCACTCACAGAACGTGGCCAAGCCTTCTTTCAGTGGCTTCTGCTAAACACACCGAGGACGCCTAGTGCGTTCTAACCTTTCGCTCGACCTCGCTCCCTTCGGCCGCTGGACGCTGCGCGATAAAGCCGCGCAGCGCCGGTCAGCTCCACGTTATACGTCTTTTCATCTCACCAGTGTCCTCTAGCAAGGCAAGGTAATGAACTATCAACGATTGTCCAATTCCAAGTTTCGGGAACTATTTTCCCCGGCGTCGATGCTTCCTACTAGCGACAAGAGTAGTTTTGAGATAGATGATCTACGCATATCAATTCAGTTTGATACGAAGACAAGGATTGCCACCTGGACGAAGTCATACTCTCTTAGCAAGGTTCGCGATGCACACGAAGGTGATGATTGGTGGTGGGAAGTCACCGGGTGCCCTGGAGGAAAGATATTGCACGCCAAGGGCGACCAGAATGGTTATGGGTATGAGACATTTCTCGATGAAAGGTCAAATCTTGTCCATTGGATCGACCTCCGAAAGAGGTATCCTATCGGTACACAATTAGCGCTTGTAGTTGAACTTGAAACATCAGGACACGAAAAGGAGGACAAGCTCCTAGTCATGGAAAGGGTACTTTTCTTTAAGAAGTTCCTATTTCGATATGACCTTGGGTACTCGTGCCCAGTCGCCGCATTTGCGATGCGATTTAAAGCATCAAACGGCACCATCGTTCAAGCGTGGCCAAGGCAATTGTCCAATCCGACGTCTGGCACCGAAGTCGAAATTACGAAGCCTGACGGCCTACGCGCAAGACAAGTCTTTTCGCCGCTAATTCAGATTGAATCTGGTTCACGAATTTTTGCTAAAGCAACACAACTTGTTGGGTCCTTTTTGGGCGGAGTGCTTATCGGCGTATCTGGCAACTATGTCTATGCGCAACTTCCTGGAGATCACAATGGCAAAAGCTATCCCACAATTGAACAATCTAACAAAAACATTAGATCCACGCATCCTTGAAGACGTATTACAGCTGCATCGACTCCTTGGGGATGAGTTAGTCAGAGTCGCCCTATTCGGCTCCTGCGCAAAGCGATCACTGGCTGAGGCGCATGACATTGATCTAGCGCTATTCACGCGATCATGCTCAGTTGCTCATATCCAAGACGCGGTAGACGGGCATAAGTGGCACTTTGAGTTAGATCAGAACGCCTTGGCGTTATCTTATGGCGGTGGCGGAGGCATCACACGATATTCCAGTTCTAAACGGTATGATTTTGTGGTTCTTGATGACAACGTCCCTGACCCGGACTTCATGGCGCTGAATAATTCTCATCTTATCTATTTGACTGGCCAACACCATTGCCAATATCGTGGAGTAGCATAACCCGTCAGTCGCCCCCGTTCCCTTCGGTCACTGAACGCTGCACGATGAAGCCGCGCAGCGCTGGCCACCTCTACGTTGGGGGTTTAACAACATCTGGAGAGCATATGGACGCTAACACTTTCAGCGTTGCCGCCAGCATCGCTTCAATCATTCTCGCCGTTGTTGCTATCTGGCAAGCAGTCCACTTCTACTCGCAAGGGAAAAATACCGAATCTCGCGTCGAAACTGCCCTTGCCGCCATCAAGGCGCAAGTCGAGACTTTGCAGTCCATCAACGGGCGAACTCTGGACAGACTCACAAAATATGCAACGACACACCGGGAAGACGGCACTTCCCAAGTAGCCAGTGCTCTGTCCACAGCGCTCAAAGAATTGCCTGCTATCTTTTTGCAGTTCAAAGTTCCTACCCAAGACACCTCTGGCGCCGCTGCACGGCGGGAAATCATCAATTGCTACATTTGCTTGTGGTATTACACCGCTACAGCAAACATCAATGCCGCGCTCTGTCTTCCACTTGTTGAGGAGTTCGACGAAAACAACGGTTATCACGTCTTTGTCAAAAACACCGTTGACCGGAGTTTTGCTGACTTCAACTACATGTCTACTGTTATCAACAACCTCACCGCAGATGACATATCCGGTTCCTACTATCTGAATCTTTACGAGGAAACAAAGCAAAGCCTCATCAATTTTGTCGGCGACACCGCGCAACATTTTTCCAGGCAATCCAAGTCCCATGGCGACTAACCCTCAACCCGGCGGTCCACCGGACTCCGCGCCTGCGGCGTTCCGCCGATGACCTCTACGTTGAAGCTGTAGAAAAACCCCTTTTCGAGTTGCAAAGCATCCTCTGAATGGCGCGATTTCCATCGCGCCATTCGTCATTTCAGCTTCATGTTGATTCAGTCGCCGTGTCACCAGCGCCGAGTTTTTCCGATCGTCGTATTACCAGCGCCGAGTTTTAGGTCAGTACAACTTCGTTGGGCCCCATAGAAGCGCGCACCACCGCCCGTTTGACAATCGCAATTAGTGTAGCTACAGTAATGCATGCGTATTTAGTTCGATCCAGCCAAGGATGAGGCAAACCAAGCAAAGCACGGCGTGTCCCTGCTCATGGCCGTCGAACTCGATTGGGAAGCCGCGCTGGTGTGGGTTGATGAACGGATTGAATACAACGAGATGCGGATGATCGCGCTCGCTCCAAATACCGAAATCCTGTACTACGTGGCATTTGTAGATCGTGGTGATGTGCGAAGGATCATCAGCCTTCGCCGCGCCAACCGTCGGGAGGTAAAGCACTATGTCGAAAGTTTCTAAACGACCTGCCGTTCGCATGCCTACCGCGGCTGAAGACAAGGCCATTACTGCAGCAGCCAAAAGCGATCCTGATGCACGGCCGCTCACACCTGCGCAGCTGAAGGCTATGGTTCCCTTGCGATCGTTGCGTGGGCGACCAAAGTCCGAAAACAAGAAGCTGCTGGTGTCGGTGCGCTACAGCCCAGAGGTCGTTGCCTACTTCAAGTCCACGGGCGAAGGTTGGCAAACTCGCATGGATGGTGTGCTGCGTAAGTACGTAGCGCGCCATTCCCGCAGCGCATAGGTATGTGGCCGAATCGGGCGTTCCAGAGGACGCTGCACCATAAAGCCGCGCAGCGCCTCTGATCTTGAACTGTTAACGTCGGTGCGCGAAATGAAGGCCGGTATCCGCGCGCGTACATCGCCCGGAGATTTCGGCAATTGCTAGCGCCCGCCTGGTGTCGGGACTGTCTCAGACCGCCTTCGCCGCACTGCTTGGTGTTTCTGTGCGCACGCTCCAGGACTGGGAACAAGGTCGCCGCGAACCATCCGGCGCGGCAAAGACCCTATTCCGGGTCGCCGAGCGTCATCCCGAGGTTTTGCAGGAACTCGCTGCGTATAGTGGTACAGCCCAATCCGCCGGTCGCCCCCATTCCCTTCGGTCGCTGAACACTGCACGATGAAGCCGCGCCGCACCTGTGATTTCAAATGTAGAGAGACATAAGACATGCGCCTCTGGTCATTGCATCCCAAGTATCTCGATCCCCAAGGCCTGGTCGCGCTGTGGCGGGAAACCCTTCTGGCTCAGGCGGTTCTGCGCGGCGAAACACGGGGTTATCGCAATCACCCGCAGTTGGACCGCTTCAAGAACCACTCGGCGCCACTCGCGGCCATTTCGCGGTATCTAAAAGCAATCCATGCCGAGGCCGAGTTGCGCGGGTACGCTTTCGACAAAAGCAAAATCAAGCCCACACGGAAAGCGGTGACGCTAGCTGTCACGTCCGGACAGATCGCGTATGAATGGGCGCATCTCCGCGCCAAGCTGAAAGAGCGAAACCCTGCGCTTTATCGGAAGTGGCTGGCTGTTGAAGTACCGGAGCCGCATCCGGTGTTTATCGTGCGAACAGGTGAGGTTGAACCCTGGGAGCGTCAATGAACCGGGCGCCCAAGCCGACAGCCAACCCCACTCCCACAGAATTATTGGGGTCAGCTTCGGATTTTTTTCGTCGCGATCTCACAAGCGCGGCGGTTTTTCTCCCCCTCTGAGCCGCCGAGCGAGAAAGGTTCGCCGGGAGTTGTCCGGTCGCGTTGTCCGACGACGGCCGGTTTTTGGCCGGCTAGTTTAGCGACCGGCCCGGCGGGCCTTTCGCAGCGAGGGCAGCCCGAAGGGCCGGGGAGGTGGGCACGTTTCTTTGGTTACTTTCTCGTCGTGCAACAAGAAAGTAACTCGCCCGCCGGGGCGAGTCCCGGCATATTTGTTGAGGGCACGGTCGAAAAGTCGGCGCTGGCGATGCGGCGAAGTTTTCAATAAAACCCTGGATTCCGGCTGCCACCGGAATGACGGGACGTGAAAAGTCGGCGATGGCGATACGGCGGTGCATTTTCGCAGCAGGGAATGGATGAGCCTGCCTCAGATACGAATCGAGAGCCGCCAAGCGAAGAGTTTCTCCCATCGCCGTATCGCCATCGCCGACTTTTCTGCCCCGCCGCGCTTTGCCAACGGATTGATGGCGCAAGATCGAGTTGCATCCCACAACTGACTATTGACCCATCTCCAGCTTGAGTATCATTGGCCGTGCACTAATCCGTCCCTCTCTTTATCGAATCGATACCCCATGCCCATACCCGACCCCGATCTAAGACGCACCTGGCTGTTCGGCCCCGGTGCCAATGCCGATGCGCACGAGGCGATGCAGGGCAGTGGCGCAGATGTTCTGATCGTCGATCTCGAAGACTTCACGCCTCCGGCACGTCGTGAAGAAGCGCGACGCGGTCTGCCAGGCCTGCTGCAAGGCTGGCGCGATGCCGGGCGGATTGTCGCGGTACGCATCAACGCGCTGGATGCCGATGGCCCCGTTGATCTGGCCGCCGCCATGCCGGCCCGCCCCGATATCGTCGCCTACCCGATGGCGAGCAGCGCGGCACAGATGCAGGCGCTGCATGCGGCGCTGACGCATTGGGAAGAGACGCTGAGAATCAAGCTGGGCACCACGGAAATTCTGCCGGTATGCGAGACCGCACTGGGCGTGGTGGATGTGCGCACGATTGCCGGCGGCAGTTCGCGCATTCGCGCCGCCTTGCTCGGCGCCGAAGATCTGGCCGCCGATCTCTGCGCCGAGCGCCAGCCCGACGCGGTGGAACTGGACCATGCGCGACGGCGCTTTGTACTCGAATGCCGGGCTGCCGCGATTGAACCGATTGACGCGCCTTACACCTTCAGCGATGTCGAGGGCGCCGTGCGCGAGGCGGGTTACGCGCGCCGCCTGGGCTACCGCTGCAAATCGCTGGTGCGGCCCGATCACGCACAGCCGCTGAACGTGGCGCTAACCCCCAGCGAAGATGAATTGCGTCGCGCCACGGCGATGGTTGCCGGCTTCGAGGCGGCGCGGTCGCGCGGCGAAGAACGGGCGCTGGTTGACGGCCTGTGGGTGGAAGTGCCAACCTACCGCAACGCGCAGCGACTCATCGACCGTGCGCGGCGACTGGGTTGGCCGGGCTGAAGACACTCCCGATTCCATATACGTCAGCCCAATGTGGGTCGTTACGATCGCTGTGAGCCATTCGTTCGCAGCAGACCATACTGGGCGCCTGGAATCAGGTGGTAATGTGCCGCATGAACCCGAGTTTTCTTGTACAAGGGGTCGCCTGCGCACTCGGCGCCGGGCTGGCCTGGGGCCTGGTATTTGTGGTCCCGCTGATGTTGATCGACTACCCGCCAATGCTGCTTTCGGTAGGTCGCTATCTGGCCTTCGGCCTGATTGCATTGCCGCTGGCGTTGCGCGACGGATCGCGCCTGCGCCAGCTCGATCGTCAGGATTGGCTGCGCGCCCTTGAACTCGCGCTGATCGGCAATCTGCTTTACTACGGCTTGCTCGCCGCCGCGATCCAGCTTGCCGACGCACCCTTTCCGACGATGCTGATCGGCACCCTGCCCATCGTCATTGCGGTGTCTTCCAACTTCGGCGAAAAAGCGCTGGCCTGGAGGCGGCTACTGCCTTCCTTGCTGGTGATCGCCTGCGGTATTCTGCTGGTCAACCGCCAGGAGATGATGCGTATCGATGCCAGCTGCGGCCTTGAGCAGTATTTGTTGGGAGGCGCGCTGGCAATCGGTGCCGTGGCATGCTGGACCTGGTATCCGATACGCAATGCCCGCTGGTTGCAAGCCCGGCCGCATCTCGCCTCGGGAACCTGGGCGACGGCGCAAGGGCTGGCCACGCTGCCACTGGCACTGATCGGCTTTGCTGCCGTGAGCGCACTGCAGGAAGCACCTTCCGGCTTTGTCTGGCCCCTGGGACCCGACCCGGCCCGGTTTATTGGACTGATGCTGACCCTGGGATTGCTGTCCTCCTGGCTCGGCACGCTGCTGTGGAACCGGGCCAGCAAACTGTTGCCGACAACGCTCTCGGGGCAGTTGATCGTCTTTGAGACGCTGGCAGCGCTGGCTTACGCCTTCTGGTGGCGCGGCGAAGCGCCGGGTGGGGTAACGCTGGCAGGCATCGTCCTGCTGGTGATAGGCGTCATGCTCGGCATGCGCAGTGTGAGCCGTGTGAGCCGTGTGCGGCGCGGCTGAACCGGCCCGACCCTATTTGCCGTTGAAGGCTTCGATGCAACTCAGCAGGTTCTCATTCAGATTTGCAGTGCCCGTGACACAACTGCCGGCTTTCATTGGATTGCCGGCTCCAGCCCCCGATGCGCGCGCCGATGGGCCGACCCCCGGGCCTCTCGTCGGGGTCCTGCTGCTCGCTCGTCTCACGGCACCCGGTCGCTTGCTCATTTCCTCGATCGCGATCTTGTAGTCCTCGATATCGTTCTCGTACTCCTCGACCATGACTTGCATCTCTCGCAACTGCCTACGATATTCGCCGATCTGTCGCTGTTGCTCGTCCCGGAACTTCTGGCTGCGAAGCTCGTCCTTGCGCGTCTCGTCAACTTCGACCTGCATGTACTCGATCACTTTTGTCTTGCCATCGAGCTGTTTTGAAAACATGCGATGGGAAATCACCGTGCCGACCGCTACGCCGAGCAGCAGGAGCATCAGCACCGTCAATGCGCGCCGCGTGAAGGACTTTTTGCCTGCTACGGCGGCTGCGGCCGGCTCTGTCTCGTCATGATCCGGCCGACGGGGCCGGCGCTCGTCTTCATCAGATTCGCCCTCTTCTGCAGGCGGTGCAATACGGGCGCGCAGTTTTTGCAGAGCCGCCAAACCCCCATCGAGCACGCGCAGGACCACGGCTGACAGCTTGGTTTTCAGATTTGCCGTCTGCGTTGGTGGCTGCTCGATCTCTTCTTGTTCCTGATCCTGAGTTTCGTCGTCCATTCAGGCCCCCGTGCCATGCGGCAGCCGCAGATTCGTCAGACTCCGGACGAACGCCATCGACACCGCTATGGGGGGTCAACGGCATGTGACGCAGAAACTAAAGCAGGAGGGCGATTCGGCCCGTCTATCGGCCCGTCTAGCGGCCTGTCTTTCAGCCTGACTGAAGCGCTTGGATGGACTCAGGCCAGCGGCTGAAACAGGACATCCAGATCGCTCGAGTTGAGCAGATGCCCGCCACCTTCGCCTCCGGCGCCGCCCTTCTTCATCAACTGATCGGCGAGCCCGCGCTTGCGATTCTGCAGGGCCAGGATTTTCTCCTCCACCGTGCCCTGGGTCATCAGCTTGTAAACAAACACCGGTTTGTCCTGGCCGATGCGATGCGCGCGCGCCGTGGCCTGCTCTTCCACCGCCGGATTCCACCAGGGGTCGTAGTGGATCACGGTATCGGCGGCCGTCAGGTTCAGGCCCGTACCGCCGGCCTTGAGGCTGATCAAAAATAGCGGCACACGCCCCTGCTGGAAGTCGTCGATCGCCGTTTCGCGGTCGCGGGTCTGGCCGGTGAGTTTTGAATACAGGATCCCGCGCTTTTCAAGTTCGAGTTCGATCAGGCCCAGCATCGAGGTGAATTGCGAAAACAGCAAGACCTTGCGGCCTTCATCGAGCAATTCTTCGAGCATCTCCATCAGCGTCGCCAGCTTGGCCGAATGGGCATGGCCCTTCTTGACCAGGGCTTCGGCGGCGGGCAATTTGACCAGGCGCGGATCGCAGCAAATCTGTCGCAACTTGAGCAGCGCGTCGAAAATCATGATCTGGCTGCGCCCCACACCTTGCTCGGTCAACACCAGTCGCAATTTGCGGTCGAAGGCCACGCGCAGGGATTCGTAGAGGTCGCGCTGGCCGCCCTCAATCTCCACCCAACGCACCATCTCGGTACGCGACGGCAGATCCTTGAGCACCTGCTCCTTGGTTCTGCGCAGCAGGAAGGGGCGCACCCGTTCGCTGAGTCGATGGCGTGCATCCTCGTCGCCCAGTTTTTCGATAGGGGTACGAAATACCTGGGTGAAACGCTTGGCATTGCTCAGCAAACCCGGCATCAGAAAATCAAACTGCGCCCAGAGTTCGCCCAGATGGTTCTCCAGCGGCGTGCCCGTCAATGAAAGACGGTGCCGCGCCTTGAGACTGCGCGCCACCTGATGTGACTGCGCTTTGGGATTCTTGATGAACTGGGCCTCGTCCATTACCAGCAGGTGGTATTCATGCGCCAGCAGGGTTTCACGGTCGCGCACCAGCAAGGGATAGGTCGTCAGCACCAGATCGGCCCCGGAAATTTCATGGAAACGCTCGGCGCGATCCTTGCCATGCAGGGTCAGCACCTTGAGCCCGGGGGCGAACTGCGCGGCTTCGTTGCGCCAGTTGGCCATGAGGCTGGTGGTGGCAACCACCAGGCTGGGTCGGTCGGCCCGTCCCGAGGCTTTTTCCAGATGCATATGGGCGAGTGTCTGTACCGTCTTGCCCAAACCCATGTCGTCGGCAAGAATGCCGGCCAGCCCGTATTCGCGCAGGAACTGCAACCAGTCGAGACCGATCTGCTGGTAGGGACGCAAGGTGGCGTTGAATCCCGGCGCCTGCGGGCAATGGGTCATGCCCGAGAAATCGCGCAGGCGCTGCCCCAATGTGCGCAAATCTTCACCGCCGATCCAGTGTGTCGGCAAATCATCGAGCCCGACCAGTGCCGCGGCGTTGTGGCGCGACAGGCGTGGCCGGTCCTCGTCGAGGAATTCCAGCAGCGGCAGCAGCCAGGCCTTGAGCCGACCTGCAGGCACCGGCAGGATGCGCCGCGTATCCAGCGCGACAGGAAATGTCTGGTTGTCTTCAAGGCCGCGCACGACCCCGAGCAGATCCGGCTGTTCGCGCAGCAGGCGCAGCAAGGGGGGCACCAGGCTGAGTCGCTCACCCGCCACGGTCACGCCCAGATCGAGATCGAACCAGTCACTGCCGACAGTTTCTTCGACCGCGACGAACCAGTCTTCGGCCTGGGCAATGCAATAGGGAAAATCTTCGGCAAAAACGACCGGAATGCCTTGCCTTTCGATTTCCGGCACGCCCTCGTTGAGGAACGACAACCAGCCCACCGCATCGCTGCGCGGCGGCATCAGGCCATCTTCGGTGCCTTCCAGACGCTGGTAGTTGCCCAGACTGCTTTGCCAGCTTTCCAGACCTGCGTCGTGCAGCAGTTGCCACACATTGCCCTCTTCCTCCAGGTCGCGCTGCAGGGTTTGCCACTGGCCGCCGGTTCGCTGCCGCATGAAGGGCACGGGCTGCTCGGCTCCCACCACGGTCAAGCCCTGCGGATAGTCAAAGTAAGGCACGGCAATTGCCAACTCATCGTGCAGCCGGCTCATGCTCGCATGGCGAAAGCGTCCCTGGGTGAGCAACAGTCGCGCTACCGGCTTGCCCGCCGCTACCGCTTCCGGCGCCTCCGGCAAGGGTAGCTCCAGCCGTTGCTCTTTGGCCAGCCGGGCCAGTTGCGACCGCACCAAGGGCGCATCGGCCTCGTTCAGCGGCGGTGCTTTCATCAATTGCTGCAACAAGTGATCGGACAGGTCCGACTGAAGCTCACCAACAGTGGCCGTCTCGCTATCGAGGTAAAGCGGCGGCCAGGTGGGGATCAGTTGCATCGAGCGTGGCAGGTCGAAGTACAGTTGCTGCAGTCCGGCAGCATTGTGCGTCCATCCCAGCTTGAGCGGTCGGGACTCGCCGGGCTGCAAAGGCTGCTCGACAAGTCCGTCGAGATGCATCCGGCCGGTGCGCAGCGCAAGGCGGAGCAGCAAGGCTCCCATCTCGCCTGTCAGATCGACCGCCTCGTTGTAGAAATATCCACCCCCAGCCTGTAACGCCAGAAACAGGCGCAGCGGCGCAATGTCTTCGTCAAGAATGAAGTCCCGATGGCTGCGCTCGTTACCCAGGTCGTAGGGTTGCGGGCGATACACTCCGGGCTTGCCAAAGCCGCCTTTCTTCAAGGGTTTGCTCTTGCCCAATGCCAGACTGGGTGGGTTGCCCGTATGCAACAGGTAGACCACGCGTGCCTGGGAGTTTCTCGCCGGCGCGGTTCTGGCTTTCGGTTCTTCCAGCGACTCCAACCACTCGAGCGTGGCGGCGCAGGGCTCTGGAAACTCGGCCTCATGGCGGGAAAGCTTTCCCGTTCCCACAAAACCTGCGATATCGGTTTCCTGATCCAGACTCAGCAGCACGGCAACAACGTGCTTGCAGTTCTCCCGCATTGGACACATGCAGGAATTGTCGACGTCGATGATCGCACCCTGCGCATCGACTTCCAGCCATAGATCCACTTCGTACGGCCTCGTGCGCGTGCCCTGAACCCGGGCGTCGACATGGATCTCTCCCGGAGACCGCTCAATGCGCACCACAGTTGCACGACCTTCGGCGGCATAGGCCCGGCCTCGCTGCAAAGTTGCGTCGTTGAACTGCCCGACGTGTGCGTCTTGTGTGTCGCTAGTTGAACCAGATTTTGCAGTCATTCAGTGAAAAGGGCCGGGCCAGGAGGGGCGAAGACCTTAGCACATCGCGCGAATTCTTGATCAAAAGAAAAGCGGTGCTTCGCCAAAGAGACATCGATGCACGGCATTCACGGATACCCGGCCTGCCGCCTGCGATATCGGACTGCTAGCCGTATCGCCGGCACAGCGGAGCATCGTCGTGACAAAGCTGGCAAATTGAAGACAGGCCAACGGCGGATAGAAACGCTAGCGCCACGATTAGCAGCTAACCAATACCGAGTGTAGGCGTTTGTTGCAACCCATTGAATAAGATAACTTTGTTTTGAATTTTCCGACAGGCATGGAAATTGTATGAAAAATTTAATAGACTTCATACTATCAACTCTGACGAGGCCTGCCACCCATGGATCTGCCCAACGAATGGATCGCCCTTCTTGCCCTGGTTTTCATCCTGGGCGCCAAGCACGGCCTCGACGCCGACCACCTTGCCACCATCGACGGGCTGACCCGCTACAACCTGCGCCTGTCGCCGCACCGTGCCCGCTGGTGCGGCTCCCTGTTCTCGCTCGGCCATGGAGCCATCGTCATGCTGATCGCGCTGGGCGTCGGGCTGGCGTCGGCGAAGTGGCAGGTGCCGGAATGGATGGAGGACCTGGGCACCTGGATTTCCATCGGTTTCCTGACCCTGCTCGGCAGCCTCAATTTGCGCGCGGTATTGATGGCCCCGGCCGGCGCCATGGTCGCCACCGTCGGCATCAAGGCGGGCTTGCTGCGCCCCCTGCATGCCACTTCCCACCCCCTGGCCATTGCCGCCGTGGGTGCGCTGTTCGCGCTGTCGTTCGACACCATGAGCCAAGCCGCGCTGTTCGCCGTCACGGCCACGCAGCACGGCGGGCTCACGCACACGCTGGCGCTCGGCTTGGCCTTCACCGTTGGCATGCTGCTGGCCGACGGCGCCAACGGCTTGTGGATCGCCCGCCTGCTGCGTCGCGCCGACCATCGCGCGCGCATCGCCTCTCGCGTCATGGGCCTGATGGTCGCGGCAATCAGCTTCGCCGTGGCCGGCTTCGGCCTCGCCCGCTGGCTCGATGGCGATGTCTCGCAATGGTATGAAGGCAAGGAACTGCTGGTCGGCGTTGCGGTGATTGCGCTGCTGGCCGCGAGCTTCGTCATCGGCACCTGGCTGGCGCGTGAATCGCGAATGGTCGAGGCCAGAGCGCCGGCCAGCGGCTGAGCTTAGTCCAGTTCCACGAGACCGCGCGGCGTTCGAAGGTAGGCAACCAGTTGCGCCGCTTCCCCGGCTTCACTGGGGTGCACGTCCAGCCGTGAAGACAGATCAAGCGCCGCCAGTGCGCTTCTGATCCGCTCCGGCTGTGAATGAAAAGCCTCCAGTTTCATCAGCCGACACCCAGTCTCCGGCAGCCGCTGTGAAGGGTGGAACGCTACATCCCATTGAATCAAGGTAGGCACCAGCCCGTCACCCGGCAGGTGGCCGTCTGCCGGAACGGTTATGCGCCAGCGATAATCGCCGCGCGCCATCGGCACTATTTCTCCCAGCGCCTCGCTGCTCGTCCCTGCTTCGCGCTCAATATCGTCGCTACGCGCCACCCAATGAATCAGGCGCGGCCGGTCCAACTCGGGCGACAGTCTGTCCAGTTCAAACCAGCGCGGACGATTGGGCGCCGGGGCCTGCGGATCGATGGCAATCAGCTCAAGGTAGAAACCTTCGCCCAGACCAAGCAAGCGATTGTGCGTCCCCATGCGCTCATGCTGGCCACCGGCGACCAGACTTGCGCCCAGGCGATCGTCAAGCCACGTCGTACCTTGTTCAAGATCGCGGGTGGCAAGTACCAGGTGATCCGCTACCGCCACTTGCGCCCGATCCGGAAGTCAATCAACTTGAAAAATCTCACCACGGAGTACACGGAGAAATCAAGGCTCAAAACCCGGTTCGCTTTTCTCCGTGCTCTCCGTGTACTCCGTGGTGATCAATTGACTTTCCATCGCCTTCCAGGTGACCGGGCACTAAGTCTTGGGTTTCAGATGGACATGTCCGAGAGAGCTTCCCGCCGGGCGATAGGCATGCTGATGCTCTCGCCCTGAATCAAGCTCGACATCGATCAGATTGAGCTGACCGTGGCGCACGCCGCGCTCGGCAATCAGCGCATCGGAAAAACTCCGCACCGCGACGGTCGGACCGCGCAGGATCACGCATTCGAGACAGTTTTCGTGATCGAGATGGGCATGCATGCTTGCCACGGTCAGGTCGTGCTGGCCATGCTGCAAAGCGGTGAGCCGCTCGGCCAGATCACGCTCATGATGGTTATAGACATAGGACAGGCTGGCAACACAGTGGCTCGCGTCGCCCCGCGTCTGACGCGCCTGCTCGAGATGCGCGCGCAGCACATCGCGAACGGCCTCGGATCGATTCTGGTAGCCGCGCTCGGCAATCAGTTGGTCGAATTCAGCCGCCAGATCAGCATCCAGCGAAATGGTTATGCGTTCCATATAAGTTTCAACGTGACAGTTGTCGGATTTTTTCAACCACACCGCCGCGTTTCAGGGCGTCGAGACGGTGCGATCGATCAATGGCTACCACCTGCTCCAGGTAGTTCAAATTGCGATCAATCGATTCGACATAATAGTTCCGATCCGCGCCCTGCGCCTGACTGAAATGCAGACCCAGATGCGCAGAAAGCCCATTGAGGTCTTGATCCAGGCGGCCCTTGGTCATGCGATAGAAGGCACCGGTCTTTTCCAGCAGGTCATGAATATCGGCAAACCCGCCCATTTGCGCTTCTTCAAATTCCGAGTAGAGCAGCAGCACACGTTCAAGATATTCGCGGTTGGCCATCTGGCCGATGAGATCGGAAGTCGCCGTGGCGTAGGCGGCACGCTGCTGTTGCGGATTGTCGAACTCGACCCAGCCGGGATGTTTGCGATGATCGGTCAGCAAAATGACCTTGGTGGTGCTGTCCATGACATCCTGCGGCAGCCCGGGCAGATGCCGGCGGGTAAATTCGACGCCGCGCAGCACGTGGCTGTCGGTAAATTGAGCGCCGGTGCCGCTGGCTTCCTCGTCGCTCATCAGATAGCCGACATCGTGCATCAGGGCGCCAATCAGCGCGGCATCGATGTAATCGGCCTCCAGCCCCTTGCCCGCCAGATACAAGCCATGCAACATGCGGGCACTGCACAGCACCACCTCGTTGGTATGGCTACGATTGTGATACGGGGTCTTGAGTGGCTGGTAGCCCGGCAACCTCCCGTCAAAAGCACGGTCAAGCAAATCGAAAGCATCGGCAATGCGCGACAGATCGTGAGACGGAGCGAATGCCTTCACGATATCGCGCACCTGCGCCTCCACCTCGCCGGTATCGCGGATATTGCCGAGAGCGGAAAACGGACTGGTAGTGTTCATGACATGTTCGCTTGATACCATAGACTGTAAAAATCAGCCCTCTTGGGGACAGGAAAACGGGATGTGTGACTTATTTCACGTTCATATTTCGACAAACTGGTGACAACACATCGACAGCTCAGCCAATTTCTTCATATTCATTTGTCAGAAACAGACTGTTGACCTAGGTTAAGCAACAAAAAATGGACCGGATTAAGCTTGAATCCTCATCAAGGCCAGGAATGACCGTTCAAGAGGTAATGCAATGTCTGAAACTGATGCAATCGATCGTGTTCTTGCCGGCAATAATTGCAACGGCATCCGTCTTATGCAAATTCTGCGCCAGGTACAAGAGGAACTTGGCTGGCTGTCCCCGGCCACACTGACCCGTATCGCTGATGCGGTTGGCTGGCCGCGCGCGATGGTGAGCGGCACAGCCTCGTTTTACAGTTTCTTCCACACCCGGCCGCGCGGAAGATACTGCGTGCTCTGGTCGGACAACATCACCGACCGCATGCTGGGCAACACCGACATGATGGACGCGATGTGCAAGAAACTCTGGCTCGAACCGGGCCGACTTTCGGAGGACGGCCTGGTCAGCGTAAACACAACGTCATGCACCGGCATGTGCGATCAGGGGCCGGCGCTGTTGGTGAATTACCGCGCCATCACACGCATGACACAGGCACGCCTGGGCGAAATGGTCGGCTTGATCCGCAACCAGACTCCGCTGGCGGACTGGCCAGCGGAGTGGTTCGCCATCGAGGACAATATTCGCCGCCGTGACATTCTGCTGGGCCATGATCTGAAACCGGGCCAAGCCCTCAAGGCGGCGCTGGAACGCGGCCCGGAACAAACGCTGACCGAGATCAAGACCGCAAAACTGCGCGGGCGCGGTGGCGCCGGCTTCGGTACCGGGCTCAAATGGGAGGCCTGCCGCAACGCCTCAGGTAGCGGAGCCAACCCGGCACATTATGTGGTCTGCAATGCGGACGAAGGCGAGCCGGGCACTTTCAAGGACCGCGTGCTGCTCAACTCCTATGCCGATCTGGTGTTCGAGGGCATGAGCATCGCCGGCCTGGTAGTTGGCGCGAAGAAAGGCCTGATCTATCTTCGCGGCGAGTATCGTTACCTGCTCGAGCCACTGAACTCGGCGCTGGCGACACGGCGCTCGGCAGGACTGCTGGGTAGCAACATCCTCGACAGCGGCTTCGAATTCGACATCGAGATTCACCTCGGTGCCGGCGCCTATATCTGCGGCGAAGAATCCGCGTTGATCGAATCGCTGGAAGGCAAACCCGGCCGGCCACGCATCCGCCCGCCCTTCCCGGTAACACACGGCTATCTTGAGCAGCCGACCACCGTCAATAACGTCGAGACCCTGGCCGCGTCATGCCTCATCGCGACCCATGGCGGAGCCTGGTACGCCGAGCACGGCACGGAAAAATCCAGCGGCAGCAAAATTCTTTCGGTCAGCGGTGATTGCGAGCGGCCCGGCATCTACGAATACCCCTGGGGCGTCAGCGTGCGCCAGGTGCTGGAGGACTGCGGTGCCACCGATTCCCAGGCAGTGCAGATTTCAGGTCCATCGGGTATCTGCATTGCCGAAGAAGAATTCGACCGCAAGATCGCCTTCGAAGATTTGCCCACCGCAGGCGCTTTCATGGTTTTCGACGAAACCCGCGACATGTTCGAGGTGGCTCGCAATTTTGCTCATTTCTTCGCCCATGAGTCCTGCGGCTTTTGCACTCCCTGTCGGGTCGGCACCACGCTCGTAAAAAATCTGATGGACAAAATTTCCGACAGCCACGGCTCACCCTACGACATTGATGAACTGTTCAAGCTGCATCGACTGATGCAGGGCGCCAGTCACTGCGGTTTGGGCAACACCGCCTCCAACCCTGTGTTCGATACGCTAAACAAGTTTCGCCCGGCCTATGAACGCCGACTCATGTCGCTCAACTACGAGCCGGCTTTTGATCTTGATGCCGCGCTGTCGCAAGCGCGACAAATGACCGGCCGCGACGACGCCGCCGCACATTTTCCCGACGAGGCAGACGCATGAAAACGAGCAACAACGATATTTCGGTGCAGGCCAACGAGCGCGAAGCGCTGGCCAAGGCCGACCTGCCGGCCGATACCAACACCGACAACATTTTTCAGCTTGATGGTGAAGACATAAGCTTCACCGCGGGCCAGACCATCATGCAGGCGGCCACCGAGAGCGGCATCTACATTCCGCATCTGTGCTGGCACCCGGACTTCGCACCGCACGGCTCGTGCAAACTGTGCACTGTCAAGGTCAATGGTCGTTTCGGCTCAAGCTGTACCATGGAAGCGCAGCCCGGCATGACCGTCGAGAACCGCACAACCGAGCTCGATGACAAACGTCGCACCATGCTGCAAATGCTCTTTGTCGAGGGCAACCATTTCTGCCCCTCTTGCGAGAAAAGCGGCAACTGCACCCTGCAGGCGACGGCCTACGAGCTGAAGATGATGTCGCCGCATTTCGACATGTTCTATCCCGACCGTCCTGTCGACGCCTCGCACCCGGATATCCTGCTCGACTTCAACCGCTGCATCATGTGCTCGCTGTGCGTGGTCGCCTCGCGCGAAGTCGACAAGAAAAACGTGTTCTACATGGGTGGGCGCGGCATCCTCGGGCGCAAGGTGCACATCAACAGCGAATCCGGGCAACTTGGCGACACCGATATCGCGCTGAGCGATCGCGCTGCCAGTATCTGCCCGGTTGGCGTGATCCTGCCCAAGCGCAAGGGTTTCGCCATCCCCATTGGCAAACGCAAGTATGACAAAGCGCCCATCAGCGAGCAGGCATCGGAGACCAAGCCATGAACACGCCGACGAATGCGGTGGCACCTCCCGTTAAAAAACTGCGTGTCGCCACCACCAGTCTCGCGGGCTGCTTCGGCTGCCACATGTCTTTTCTCGACATCGACGAACGCATCCTCAAACTGCTCGATCACATCGAATTCGACCGCTCGCCACTGACCGACATCAAGCACTGCGGACCCTGCGATCTGGGCCTGATCGAAGGCGGGCTGTGCAATGCGGAGAACGTGCATGTGCTGCGCGAGTTTCGCAAGAACTGCAAGATTCTGGTCGCCGTCGGTGCCTGCGCCATCAATGGCGGCCTGCCCGCGCAGCGCAACCACCTTGATTTGCGCGACATCCTCGAAGAGGTGTACCAGACCGAGTACCTGATGGGTAGCCATGGCATTCCGAACGACCCGGAACTGCCCCTGCCGCTGAACAAGGTGCATCCGATCCACGAAGTGGTGAAGGTCGACTACTTCCTGCCCGGCTGCCCGCCGCCGGCCGATGCGTTCTGGAAACTGCTGACCGACCTGCTCGCCGGCCGCACGCCCAATCTCGGGCACGGCCTGTTGCATTACGACTAAAACTGCTAACCACAGAGACACAGAGGCACAGAGAGATGCAAAACCAATCTCATTTGCTTTTTCTCTGTGTCTCTGTGTCTCTGTGGTGAAAGGCTTTCCATGAAATTCGAACTTGAAACCGCCGTCTCCCCGGAAAAACTCCGCCGCGTCGCCATTGATCCTGTTTCCCGCGTCGAAGGCCACGGCAAGGTAACGATCCTGCTCGACGAAGAAAACAAGGTGCATCAGGTGCGCCTGCATATCGTCGAATTTCGCGGCTTCGAGAAGTTCATTCAAGGCAGGCCGTACTGGGAAGTGCCGGTCATGGTGCAACGCCTGTGCGGCATCTGTCCGGTGTCGCACCATCTGGCGGCATCGAAAGCGCTGGACATGATTCTCGGCGTAAAGCAGTTGACGCCAACGGCAGAGAAAATTCGCCGCCTGATGCACTACGGCCAGATCCTGCAATCGCATGCCCTGCACTTTTTCCACTTGTCGTCGCCCGACCTGCTGTTCGGTTTCGGCTCCGACGTCGCCGCACGCAACATCGTTGGCGTCATTGCCGCCCATCCGGAAATCGCCAAAAAGGGCGTGCTGCTCAGAAAATACGGACAGGAAGTCATCCGCATGACCGCCGGCAAGCGGGTGCACGGCACGGGCTCGGTACCGGGTGGCGTGAACAAATCGCTGAGCTCCGGCGAACGCGCCGAATTGCTCAAGGATGCCTACCAGATGGTGGCCTGGAGTCGCGATGCAGTTGGCCTGATTCGTCAGCTGTTCGAACAGAACCTGCCAGAGTACAACGCCTTCGGCCGTTTCGATTCTGCCGGCATGTGTCTGGTAAATCCCGCGGGGGCGATGGATCTTTACCACGGCGGCCTGCGCGCGCGCGATATCGACGGCAACATTTTGTTCGACCATTACGACTACGGTCGCTATTGGGACGTCATCGCCGAGGACGTCAAACCCTGGTCTTACATGAAGTTCCCTTTCTTCAAGTCAAAGGGACCCGAAGAGGGTTCCTACCGCGTCGGACCGCTGTCACGGGTCGTGATGTGCGACAACATCGCGACACCGCTGGCAGACAGGGAGCGCGAAGAGTTCCTGGCTTTCGACGGTGGCAGCGTCACCGGTGCAACACTGGGCTACCACTGGGCGCGCATGATAGAAATGCTGCACGCAGCGGAAAGCATCAAGGACTTGCTGCACGACGACGACATTACCGGCTCCGACTTGATGGCGACCGGTGTGCGTCAGGAACGCGGCGTTGGCGTCATCGAGGCGCCGCGCGGTACGCTGATTCACCACTATCGCGTCGATGAAAACGACCAGGTCATCCGCGCCAACCTGATCGTTTCCACCACCCACAACAACCAGGCGATGAACACCGCTGTACGCGAGGTGGCGAAGAAATACCTGAATGGCCGCGAGATCACCGAAGGCCTGCTCAATCACATCGAGATTGCGATCCGCGCCTTCGATCCCTGCCTGTCCTGCGCCACCCACGCGCTCGGGCAGATGCCGCTTGAAGTCGCGCTGATCGGCCCTGACGGTGAAATTATTGACGACATCACGCGCGATCATCGCGGACTGACGCGAGTCGTGGTTTGATTGCACCGACGCTGGTCTTCGGCTGGGGCAATCCCAGCCGGGGTGACGATGCCCTGGGCCCGCTGTTCGTCGAGCACTTCACTGCGCTTGCGACGCTGCACCCCGAATGGGGTGTCGTCGAATGCCTGACCGATTTTCAGTTGCAGGTGGAGCACGCGCTCGACCTTCAGGGCCGGCAACGCGTGCTGTTTGTCGATGCCAGTCTCGATTCGCCGACGCCCTGCTCGCTCACTCGCATCGAAGCCGCGCGCGACACCAGTTTCACCACCCACGCCATGAGCCCGCAAGCCGTGCTCAAGGTTTTTGCCGACATCGACGATGGCGAGCCGCCGCCCTGCTGGCTGTTGGCAATACGCGGCGAGCGCTTTGAACTTGGAGAAGAGATCACAGCGGCTGCCCGCAGCAATCTCACCGCCGCGCTGGAATGCGCCGCGCAATGGATTGAAGGTCCTTCGTGATTGAAAAAGGGAGCAGTTGACCTGAGGTTTAAAGCCTGGACATTGCCGAAATCACCTTTACACGATCCGTAAAATTCGGCGCTGGTGATACGGCGTTTTAGAACGCCTGGCTCACAAGCAACTGGCCAGTTCTATTTCACGACGAATAACGTCCAGGGCATTGCCCACCGTTTCCATGGATTCGATACCCAGGCTCAGCCGCACCGCATGCGGATAGACATCGGAGGCCGCAAAGGCTTCCGAGGTTGCCACATGAATGCCTTTTTGAGACAGGGAAATCGCCAACTGCTCAGCCCGAACGCTTTCCGGTAGCTTGACCCAGACGAAGAACGAGTTTTCGTTGGCAACCAACTCCAGACCGGCCAGCTTTTTGATTGCCAGTTTGTGTCGCCGCCGGGCTTCACGACGCTTGTCGGCTTCCAGCCGATGCACCGTGCCGTCGTCCAGCCAGCGCCCGGCAAGTGCCGAGATCAGTGTCGCGTTGCTCCAGACCATGGCCCGCAAGGTTTTCTCGAACTTCGCTTGCAAACCTGGCGGCGTCACGATGAATCCGAAGCGGATGCCGCCACCCAGAATTTTGCTCAGGCCAGACACATAGACGGTACGTTCGGCTGCAAGCGTCACAATGGGTGGCGGCGGATTCTCGATCAGGAATGCATATGAGCCGTCCTCGATGATCCATACGTCATGGTGTCTGGCAAGTTCGATCATTCTCTTTCGCACCTCGAGCTCCATTACCAGTCCGCTCGGGTTGTGCAGTGTCGGCATGCAGAAAATCGCCTTGACCGGTCGTTTGCGCAAGAGTTGTTCCAGCGCGTCCATGTCCGGCCCCCTCGAGTTCCAGCGCAGCGCGTGCATGTCCAGCTTGTGAAGTTTTCCGAGAGCGAGAAAACCGGGGTAGGTCAACTCGTCCACCGCCACGACATCACCCGGTCGCAGCAGGCTCATTACGGTGGTGGCCAAACCCTGCTGTGCACCGGCGACCAGCACGATGTCGTCCACACCGGCCTGAATGCCTTTGGTGTGCAGATAGTCGGCGACAAATCTTCTTTCCGTCGCGCGACCCACCGCAGGCTGGGCCGCCATCAAGGATCCCAGTTCGCCTGAAGACGATAGCTCTCGCAATGCGGCTCGAAGCATGTCGGCATGGCCCGGCGTGGTCGGGTAATTGAATGCCAGATCCAGCCCGCCCGATTCGAAGGGTTTTTGCGTATGGCCGTAGCCCGGCGGATTGGCAATATCGCGCACGAAAGTGCCGCGCCCCGTCTCCCCGGTCACCAGACCGGCATGTTCCAGCTCGGCATATACACGGCTTGCGGTGGCCAACGCAATCCGGTGCCGGGCGGCAAGCTCCCTGTGTGTTGGCAGGCGAGTTCCTGCGGGAAGTTGCCCGCCATGAATCTGCTGGGCAAAGCCATCCACCAGGGTTTTGTATCGACTGACTCGCATTGGACGATTTCGGGAGATGTATCTATGACAATTTTTTGATTGTATCGATATCAGACCTTATGCTGCAACCTCCTGTTGAACAGAGGTGAGAAATGGAAGTCCTGGCGCCAAGCGTAGTTGTCTCGATGCTGCTGTTTGCCTTCGTCACATCGATCACACCCGGTCCCAACAACATGATGTTGCTGGCCTCGGGAGTGAACTTCGGCTTTGTTGCGACGCTGCGTCATCTGGCAGGCGTTTGCATCGGTCTGGTGGTGATATTGCTGCTGGCCGGATTTGGCTTGCAGCAGGTTTTCATCAGCTTCCCGTGGGTTTACACGACCATGAAATGGCTGGGCGCCGGGTATCTGCTGTATCTGGCATGGGGAATCTCGCAAAGTGGCGAACCCAACACTAAAGCACTGAAGATTGAAGGCAAACCGCTGGGCTTCGTCGGTGCGGCATTGTTCCAGTGGGTTAATCCCAAGGTATGGGTGATGGTATTCGGCTTTTATAGCGCCTATGTTCCCGCCAATGCCAACTGGGCAGTGGTGATCGCGTCCTCACTGCTGTTTGGCATGGTGAATCTGCCCTGTGTGGGCTCGTGGGCATTGTTGGGCGAAAAGCTCCGGGCCTTTCTTGCACAGGCAGCGCGCCGCCAGGCATTCAACTATTTCATGGCAGCTTTGCTGATCGGCTCCATTGTCACCACCTGGTAGGTACTTGTAGCGCACGCTGTCTGGACGCTCTCAGTCTCGCCGACCCGCTACACGCATTGATAAATGGCGGCACAAAGTGCGAGCGCGCGTGGTGAGCGTACGCGCCAGTCGCTGCGATTAAGCGTGTAGCCTATGGCGAGTTGTTCCTTGGGGTCACACCAGCCCAATGGCCCGCCAATACCGGGATGGCCAAATGATTCCGCGTTGGGGGAAAAAACGCCGTTCTCTTCCTTCAAAAAACCCTGCGACCATCCCAGAGGCTTGCCCAGCACCTGATCCCGCTCACTCCAGGACTGACGATCGATCACTTGCGCCATCGTTGTCGGGCTTACCCAGGTTCGCTCCTGCCACACACCGCCGAGCGACCAGGGTAGATAAGCACGCGCCAGGCCACGCGCAGTTGCCGTGGCCGATGCCCAGGGAAGGAAACAGCGCCGCACCGGTTCGCGGTTGTAATCCGCCATTCCGTCCGGCGATGAGGGGTTGGTCAACGCCTTTTTGGCCAGGCCGCCCCGCAATATCGACCGGGCGACATTCGCCTCTGTACTACCGCCGCGCACTGCCGCCCACAACATATGCCCCAATCGAACACCATTTCCAACCGGAAAAAGCTTGGCCACACGAGAGTCCTGTGCAGCAGGTGTTCCCAGAAAAATATCCGCCTCAAGGGGGTCAAGCCATTCGCGATGCAGATAGCTAGCCACCGACTCGCCGCAAACGATTTCAAAAAAATGATCCGCGTACATGCCAAAGCTCAAAGCGTGATAGGCCTGACGGACGGGAGTGGCGGGTGCCTGCCGCTCCAGCACCGCGCGTATGAAAAGGCGTTGTGCCGGGTCGCAATACTGCGTCAGAGTGAGAGGCAGGCTTATGGCAGCAAGGCCGGCCTGATGGTTGAACAACTGGCGCACCGTAATCGACTGCTTGCCGCATTGTGCAAAGGACGGCCAATACTCGGCCACCGGCGCATCCCATTCAAACCTGCCGCGTTCCGCCGCCAGGTTGAGCGCCATGGCAGTCAAACCCTTGCTAACCGAGAAAACCACGATCAGGGTATCCGCGGACC
>JAIPCS010000018.1 GCA_021738105.1 Sulfuritalea sp. | reverse complement strand
AGGGTCACAGATGGTGACGCCGATTCCGACCTGTTCGATACCGGTAACGAGGACGATGTCGCCGGCCTCGGCTTCGGCTGCCTGTTCTCTTTCCAGCCCCGTAAACATCATGATCTGGCCGATTTTCGACTTGCCCTTGGCCTCGTCACCGTACATTACAGCGACTTCCTGACCCACTTTCATTCGACCCTGCTTGATGCGACCGATACCAATACGGCCCACATAGCTGTTGTAGTCGAGCGAGCAGATCTGCAATTGCAAAGGCTGGTCTACATCGACATCAGGCTGCGGCGTATGTTTGATAATGGCTTCGTACAGCGGACGCATGTCCGTACCGGGTTTGGTGGCGTCGAGCATTGCAAAGCCGTTCAGCGCGGAGGCAAAAACGACCGGGAAATCGAGTTGTTCCTCGGTGGCACCGAGTTTGTCGAACAGATCGAAGGTGTGGTTGATGACCCAGTCGGGGCGGGCGCCCGGACGGTCAATCTTGTTGACCACCACGATGGGCTTCAAGCCCAGCGCCAGCGCCTTTCGTGTGACAAAGCGGGTTTGCGGCATCGGACCTTCGACGGCATCGACCAGCAGCAATACACCATCGACCATCGACAACACGCGTTCGACTTCGCCGCCGAAGTCAGCGTGTCCCGGCGTATCGACGATGTTGATATGGGTTCCCTCAAAGTCGATGGCGCAGTTTTTCGAAAGAATGGTGATTCCGCGCTCTTTTTCGAGGTCGTTGGAATCCATTACTCTTTCAGTAACAGCCTGATGGGCGGCAAAGGTGCCGGACTGACGGAGCAATTGGTCGACGAGGGTCGTTTTGCCGTGGTCAACGTGGGCGATAATGGCGATGTTTCTGAGGGCGCGGGACATAGAGGTGATTGGCGTTGGTGCGGTGCGGAAAAACCGCATATTCTATCACGCAGGGGTTTCCGTTCCGATTGAATTTTCAGGGGATTTTTTATGCTCGGCATCATAGGCGGCAGCGGCTTGACACAGTTGGTAATCCTTGACGTTTCGCATCGTGAAGTGGTGCGTACCCCCTATGGCGAACCATCCGGTCCGCTCACTTTCGGTCGAATCGGCTGCCAGGAAGTGGTTTTTGTGGCCCGCCACGGACATGGGCACACCATCCCGCCACACTTGGTCAACTACCGTGCAAATATTCATGCACTGAAAATTTCCGGAGTGACGCAAGTCATTTCGGTTGCTTCGGTTGGAGGTATCCGTAACGATCTCGGTCCCGGCACACTGGTCGCGCCACATCAAATCATCGACTACACATGGGCGCGCGAGATGACTTTTCAGTCAGGAGGGGACGGTCCGGTGATACATGTCGATTTCACCGAACCCTACGACTCGAAACTGCGCAAGCTTTTGCTGGATGTTTCCAGAAACGTAGGTGAGGACGTGATTGATGGAGCGGTATATGCCACCACTCAGGGCCCACGTCTGGAAACAGCGGCAGAAATTGATCGACTGGAGCGGGACGGTGCGGATATTGTCGGCATGACCGGCATGCCCGAGGCCGGGCTGGCGAGAGAGCTTGAACTGCCGTATGCGGCGCTGTGTGTAGTATCCAACTGGGCGGCAGGCAGGGCAGATTCCACTCATGGAATCAAGTTTGACACCCTCGAGGCCGCCCTGCATTTGGCCATGGTGAGAGTGCGACGCATTATTGAAGGAGTCTGCGAAAAGTGATTCGCGAAGTACTTCGCATGGGAGATCCGCGCTTGCTGCGTGTGGCACAGCCGGTGGCAGAGTTCGGCACACCGGGTCTAACGGCATTGTTGAACGATATGCGCGACACTATGGCGCATCTTGATGGTGCCGGACTCGCGGCGCCGCAGATTGGAGTCGATCTGCGCGTGGTAATTTTCGGAGGCGCGTCCAATCCCCGCTATCCCGATGCGCCCGAGATACCTGATACCGTATTGATCAACCCGGAATTGATACCACTATCGGACGAAGAGGAATCCGGCTGGGAAGGCTGTCTTTCCGTTCCTGGCTTGCGCGGCTGGGTGCCGCGTTGGAGTCGATTGCGCTACAGCGGCAGGAACGAAAATGGGGAAGCGATAGAGCGCACGGTCAACGGATTCCATGCCCGGGTGGTGCAGCACGAATGCGACCACCTTGACGGCGTGCTATATCCCATGCGAGTGCGTGACTTTCGGCGCTTTGGATTTGTGGAAGAGTTGTCCGAGTAGCTGTTTCCCCAAGTGTACCTGCCATGAAAGCTTGCTTTCCCGGGCTGCTTTGAAGGGATCAGGTAGTCTCTTGTACCTGCGCAGGTTCCACGCGATTGCGTCCGGAAATCTTGGCGGTATACAGAGCGAAGTCGGCTCGGTCGACTGTCTGATCGGGAGACTCGGAATCGGCATATTCACTGACCCCAATGCTTATGGTCACGGGTATGCGGAGACCATTC
This sequence comes from Sulfuritalea sp., assembly GCA_021738105.1. The sequence continues at coordinate 22,871 of JAIPCS010000018.1, read as the reverse complement.
AAATCGAAGGGTGCTGTTGATATTTTTTGTCTGAGATTTTCTGCAATGCGTATGGCTTCGGCAGAATCGCAGTTCCTCAGTACCAGAAGGAACTCTTCCCCGCCCCAGCGCACCGCAAGATCCGATTCTCGCAAGCCTCCCGCCAACAGCTTTGCTGCTTCGCCCAACACCTGGTCACCGACCAAATGACCGTGTTGATCATTGACACTCTTGAAATGGTCGATGTCGCAGAGCAACATGGAAATCGGTTGTGGTGCACGTCTGTGCTCAGCCAATAGCTTGTCGATGAGAATGGTAAAAGCATGTCGGTTGAGCAAGCCTGTGAGCTTGTCCGTTGCGGCCATTTCTTCTATGCCGCGCTGATATCTGGACAGAACCTGATGAGCCAGAAGCAACACAATCAGGGTTACTGCAAGACTGATCGCCAGATTGAAATACAGGGTTTGGCGGACGCCAGCGAGCGCTGCGTCTTCATTTTGCTCGACGAACAGATACCACTTTAGCTCGGGCAGGTAATTTACGTGCAGGATGTGGTTGGCACCGTGGGCCTCAAATTGGTAAGAACCGACTTTCTTCTGGAGAATCTGGTCGACAAGCGGGCCCAGCCCAGGGCTGCTGCGCAAATCCGATGGGAGGCCGGTCTGATTGCCGAAAAGCACTACCTTGCCTTGGGTGTCGACGAAATAGATGGTACGTTGGAAGCGTTGTTGATACTCAGTAATCAGGCGACGTACCGCATCCACAGTGAGTCCTATGCCCGTCGCGCCGATGTAGTTTCCGGAAAAATCGTAGACACGATAGTTGATGAAAATGGTCAGTGCGTCGGCATTTGCCAGATCAGGGTCAACGTTGGTTTCATAATCCTCTTTCATGTCGCGCACCCGGAAGTACCAGGCATCGCGAGGTTCCTTTTCGGAAACCCGCTTGAGAACGCCTTCACCGGTGTAATAAATAGCGCTCTTGTCGGAGACGAAAAAGCTGCTGAAGGCGCCGTAGCGCTTTTTGACTTCGCGCAGATAGCGCGCCAGTTCTTCAACGTTGCGTTCGCCCTTCAGCACCCAATCACGCAAAAACGTGTCTTGCGCCATTGTTGATGAAATCAGCACCGGTCGGACCAGATCCTTCTGGATTTCCGAGTAGATATTGCTCGCTGTGAGTGGCAGATCCTGACCGACGATGGCGTCGTGAATTGCTTGTTTCGAAACGAAATATCCAAACAGTGTGGTCGCGAAAAATCCGGCCAGCAGCAACAGGCTCAGGATAAGCAACAGGCGACGGCGGTCAAAAATACGGTGTTCAATCATGGCCCGAGCATTGTATTGCAGACGGGCGCAAACGCTTAATCACTTGATCTACTTAGTAAATTTCTATTCCTGCTTTTGTCCTATTGATTGTTTGCCGATTCCTGCCGTTTCACCAGCGCCGAGTTTTCCGGAAATAGTCCGGAACTATCCGGTAGCCCAACTTTTGCCGTCTTTCAGCCCGCTTTGGCAAGCTTTGCCTTGAGCCTCTGCGCTGTCTTCTCGATGCCAACGATAAATCGATTGTGTTTGCCTCGAGCGACTTCTTCGACCGAATCACGTGCGGAGAACTCGAAAGAAACGGCCGGGCCGTTGACTTCGGTAAGCGTGACCGTGACATCCACCCACATGCCCATCAGTGTGGCGCCGACGTGGTCCAGTTCAACCCGGGTGCCGACCGAATCCTTACCCGGTTCGATATGTGCCAGCAGCAAGTCGCGGCAGGCCATTTCGATGTCATAGAGCAGATTGGGTGTGGAGTAAACCCTGCACTCGTCACCCATGAAGCTGATGGTCTTGTCGCGGTCGATGTCAACGTGACGGGTGGCGGTGAGTCCTGCTTGTAATGTTTCGCTCATGATGTGTCCTCGATTGATGTGGTTTTTTCGTTAAAGGCTGAATGCACGCGTTCGGTTTGTCTATGTACTGGATTTCAACAATTTTTCGGCTCTCTGAGCGTATCCGCATACAGGCGCGCTTCGATGTAGCGCACCAGCGTTCTGGTGCCTCGTGCACAGTTGCGAAATACGCAAACGCCTTGATCCATCAAGCCTGCACACATGGCGTCGTAAAGATGTCCGCCGTCAACAATACCGATTACCGGCTTTGTATTGCGGTTCACCAGGGGAGGCATCAGATGCACGGAGCTTTTCGGATCGGTGATGTCAAAGCCGGGCCTCAGTTTGCCCTGCCCCAAAGCGCGAACGGAGGGTGCGGTCGGGTCGAGCCCGACCACGACCGCGTCTATGTTGACGTCCTGGAGGAAGGCTTCGACGATTTGCAGATGGGCCTCGTCATCTGCGCCCGGGTTGATGTCTATCGGGTTTCTGACTTCCACCAGGGCATTGAGTTTCTTGACAAGCAAAATCTCTTCGAGTCTCTCGACTGTTGCGGGACTCAGCGTCCCCATTTCCATCGCAAAGCTATTCGCTTCAATCGAGTCGGCCATGCCCACTGCTTCGAAACCCGCACCACTGATCGCACCCAGGCGATTGCCTGCTATTGTCTTCTGGTGCAGTGCTCCGGCCATGTAGAACAAATCGTCAAAGCTGTTGAAGTCTTCGGCGACGATCGCGCCCGCTTGTCGTATGACAGAATCAAACAAGATCGGGCCACCGGCTATCGATGCGGTATGGCCCATGACACCGCCCATTCCTGGAGCGGTTTTGCCGGATTTGTAAACCACGACCTGCTTTCCATTAAGCACTGCTTTACGTACGGCCTTTGCAAAATCAAGACCGTCGCCATCCTTGAACCCTTCGATATAGACGCCGACTGTCTCGATCTCCGGAAGATCCGCAAAATAACTGAGCATATCGCCGTGGGTCAGATCGGTCTGGTTGCCCAGCGCAAGCATGTAGCGGGGGTCCAGCCATGGGTTCTGACTCAAACGGGTGATCATGAAGGCGCCGCTTTGACTCAGCATGACTGAATTTCTTTCCGGCTTCTTCTTTGGCTTCGGTAAGCGTTCGAGCGGAATAAACCAGGAGTCGTAGTTGCCTGGATGCGAAACCACACCCAGGCAATTGGCGCCCAGAAAAATCGGACCACCATCGGGCTTGCCGTGGGCCGCGTTGATGCGTTCAGCCAATGCGGCAGCGGGTTCGCGGCTGGCCTTGGTTTCTCCAAGACTGCCTGGGATCAACATGACCGATTCGACCGAGTCGGTTTCAATGATTTCGTCGACCAGCTCGTAGACCGCGCTTGCGGCCACGGCCACGATCAGAAGGTCGAGCTTGTGTTCAAGAGCCTTCAGACTTTCAGCGCATTTGACACCGTCAATTTCCGTTTCACCGGGACGAATGATGGTCATTTGTTCCTTGCTGTAGCCACTACCCAACAAATTTCGCAAAATGATCCGGCCGAAATTCATGTTGCTGGCCGAGACTCCTATGACGCCTATTGAGCCCGGATGAATCAGTTTTTCAATTTTGTGGATGGGGCGGGGCAGGCGCCCGGCCGGTGGCAAGGCGAACTCGCACTCCGCGACCTGGGCAGTCAGGCATTCGCCGATGAAGGCCGGATTCAGCTCCAGGCTTTGCAGGACGAAAGTAGGGCTTGGTTTGTCTTGAGACTGGCTGACTGCCAAAGTCAACAGCTGTGCGAAACAGGTTTTGAGTTGGAGGTCGGGAGGGGACACGCCGCGTCTCTCGGCGATTGCTGCGATTTTCTGATAGGCCAGCGTGCGCTTGAACAGATCAAAAAAATTGTCCGCATCGGTCAGTGTCGCAGCGGCGTAAACCGATGCCCGGTCTTTACTGAAATTGCTCTCGTCAAGCTCGGCGTCCGCACCGCCCATGCCGGCGCTGAGCACCAGGCCGAACTCGCGGGTGTTGTTCAAACTGACACGTAGATCGACTGCGAACAAGTCTTCGGCAGTCGTTTTCTCCTGCACCAGCCTTATCCCCAATCTGGAAAGCAGGAGATTCAGCTCCGCCGGGTTCAGCTTGCTGCGCCCGTCAGCGGCAGCCTGACGGAACAGGTCCAGCGCTTTGAGTTCGGGTGCTGTAGCGTTGCTTCCGGTTTTTGACGTGCACTGCATAGCATTGACTCCCGTGGCGTTACCCAATGGATCGGGTGAGTTCGGGGGAGAACTATAACAGATACAAAACTAATTCAAAAAAATATCAAATATGTATCGGTTGATATCCATCAAATTTGATCTTGATCAATGTTTGCCGGTGATTTCAGGGCTGGTCAGCCCGCCGAATCGCTCATAAAAGTATTCGGCGGCGGGTGGAAGTGGTCCATTTGCAGTCTCGCAGACTGAGAGAAGGTGCTTTTGAGCATACGGATACGTGATGCTGTACAGCTCACGACAAAGTTGGCGCGCAATACCACCGCTCCAGTTGCCCGGCAGCAACTGGGAGGGCAGTTGCGGGTCGTTCAGCAGAGCGCGGCGGAAGGCATGCATCAGCAGTGTCTGGACCAGAAAACACTGCTCCGGATCGAGATTTTGGGCAGCTCGCATGGTGCGCAGCACGGGCCGGAACAGATCGATGAACTCCAGATACTTGGCCGAAAGTGCGTCAAGATTCCAACAGTCATGGACCAGTTCCTGTAACGGTTTGCTGCTTAGGGAGCTGATATTGACGGCTTTCATCGCAACGACTTTGTCGTGGGCGCCGGTTTCCTGCAGTATGTCGAGAAGAGCATCCGTGTTTCCGGAAGGATGAGCCAGAATCCCGGAAGCCAGCGTTCCGTATCCGGCCCATGCCAGATCCTTGCGTAAGGAGTCGCGCAGTGCACCGGTGAGCGAGGTCGGGATCATCACCAGTTGCCACTCTCCGGTCCATAGATCCTGCGGTGCAAAGTAGATTCTGCGGTACGCATGCTCGAAGCGACGGCGTCCGGACGTGGTCAGACTGTAATAGCTCTTGCGTCCCAGTTGCTCTGAAACCAGCCATTTCTCTTGCGAAAGCCGGTAAACGCTCGTGCGAACCATGCGTTCATTGAGACCGAGCGGCTGAACCAGGCGAATGAAGCTACCCAGCCAAACCGTGCCACCGTGCGGTGCAATGAAGTCGCCGTATACGGTGATGATCAGCGAGTTGGCACGGGTCGGGTGCTGATCCAGAAAGTCCTTGATCCATTGGGTGACAAATCGGCTCTTCACGGTATTCCTATACGTAGGTTCGGCACCATGCCCTGTTTTCGGTGTGACTGGGTGTCATTGCGGTAGCTGCGAATTTATCAGGAAGCCTGCCGTGCCGCTCGTAGCAGGAAGTATAAGGCAACTCTAATGTGATACAAAAGTATTGATTAAAAAGCTTACGAAGTGTATCGTAAAGACTGTAGGGTCAAATTTGACCAGCGCATCATCTTGCGAGGCGGACAATGCAACACGAAGCGGGGTTCGGCATCGAGGCACAAAACAGCTACAGCGCGTTTCGCTGGTCGGAAGGCATTGCCGTCCGGTCGGATGAAGTGGTGGCAGAAGAAGTGCCGGTGGCTCTGGTTTACAACGGTATCTCCCATGCAGTGATGTTGGCCACGCCTCAGCATCTGGAAGATTTTGCGATCGGCTTCAGTCTGAGCGAATGCATCGTTGGGCGCTCGGGCGAAATTCATGATCTGGAAATTGTTGAGCAGATCAATGGCATTGAAGTACACCTGCAGCTTTCGGCGGAACGTGCCCACGCGCTCAAGGTACACCGTCGCTCCCTTGCCGGACGTACCGGTTGCGGATTGTGTGGCACTGAGAGTCTCGACCAGTTGGCAAAGCGGGCCACACCCGTCATTTCGTCTGCTGAGTTACACCAGGGCGCATTGCCGCGCGCTTTGGCTGCGTTGCATGAAATGCAAGCGTTGTTTCATCTGACCGGTGCCGTTCATGCTGCCGCCTGGTGCAGTTTCAATGGCGAGATCAAGCTGCTGCGCGAGGATGTCGGCCGTCACAACGCGCTCGACAAGCTCATCGGATCGTTGGCTACGCAGCGCATCGGGTTTGGCGACGGTTTCGTCCTCATGACCAGTCGTGCCAGTTACGAGATTGTGCAGAAGGCGGCAGTCGTGGGTATTGCCGTAGTGGCCGCGGTATCAGCGCCTACCGGTTTGGCGGTCAGAGTGGCGATTGAGTCGGGAGTCACGCTCATCGGATTTGTCAGAGGCGAGCGGCACTGCGTCTATTCGCATCCCGAGCGCGTTCATTAAGCAAGGAAGCAGGTGAGGAAAATGACCATGGAAGAAACCCAGTCGAAATCCGTAAAGCATGTGCCGACGTATTGCTATAACTGCGTTTCCGGTCCCGATTTCATGACGGTCAAGGTCGTCGATGGAGTTGCGACTGAGGTTGAGCCGAATTTTGCCGCTGAAAAAGTTCATCCGGCGCATGGCAAGCCGTGTGTCAAGGCTTATGGTCTGATACAAAAGACCTACAACCCCAATCGCATTCTGACGCCAATGAAGCGAACAAATCCGAAGAAGGGTCGCAATGAAGATCCGGGTTTTGTTCCAATATCCTGGGACGAAGCACTCGATACGATTGCAGAGAAACTCAAGGCGACCCGAGCCAAAGGCGTTCTGGACGAGACCGGTCTGCCACGCGTGGCTGCGTCCTTCGGGCATGGCGGAACGCCCGCCATGTACATGGGAAGTTTCCCTGCCTTTCTCGCATCGTGGGGCCCAATTGATTTCAGTTTTGGTTCTGGGCAGGGCGTCAAATGCGTCCATTCCGAGCACCTTTATGGCGAGTTCTGGCATCGCTCATTCACGGTCGCAGCGGATACCCCTTCTGCTCGTTATGTAATTTCCCTCGGCGCCAACGTCGAGGTGTCCGGTGGTCCCTGCGCCGTGACGCGGCATGCCGATGCGCGTATTCGCGGTTACAAAAGGGTTCAGGTCGAACCGCATCTTTCAGTGACGGGCGCATGTTCGGCAGAGTGGGTTCCTATCCGTCCGAAGACAGATCCCGCCTTCATGTTTGCCCTGATGCACGTGCTCCTGATTGAGCACAAAGAAGATGAGCTGGATGTTCCATTTTTGCGCGACAGAACGTCCTCGCCGTATCTGGTGGGTCCGGATGGCTTGTATCTGCGCGATGCGGAAAGCAGGAAGCCGCTGATCTGGGACTTGAATCAGAAGAAGGCGGTGGCGCACGACACTGCCGGAGCCACGCCAGCGCTTTCGGGACGCTTCCCGGTCAGCGGCGCTGTGAGTGTTAATGCGGATGATGCCTGCACCGCGATGGGCGATGTCGAAGGTGTCACTGCATTCTCGAAACTCGTCGAACACATAGAAAAGTATTCGCCGGAATGGGCATCGGGGATTTGCGATGTTCCAGCGGAGACGATTCGCCGCATTGCCAACGAATACCTCGAAGCAGCCAGCATCGGCGAAACCACGGTGATCGATGGCGTCACGCTGCCCTTGAGGCCGGTTGCCGTCGTTCTCGGCAAGTCGGTTAACAATGGTTGGGGCGCTTTCGAATGCTGCTGGGCACGTACTACGCTGGCAGTTCTGGTGGGCGCGCTCGAAAATCCGGGTGGTACGGTGGGAACGACGGTGCGCCTGAATCGTCCGCATGACAATCGTCACACCAGCGTTGTGCCAGGCGAAGACGGCTTCATGGCGCAGAAGTTCAACCCGACCGACAAGGCCAATTGGGTCGCCAAGCCCACCGGTCGCAACATGCACCGCACGCTGGTACCGATTGTGGGTAATACCGCCTGGAGTCAGGCGCTCGGTCCGACGCAACTGGCCTGGATGTTCCAGCGCGAGCAGCCCTCGCCGGAGATGGCTAAGCCGACCTTGCCCGACGTCTGGTTCATCTATCGAACGAATCCGGCAATCTCGTTCTGGGATACGCCGACATTGGTCAAGACCATCTCGACCTTCCCCTTCACGGTCGGGTTTGCCTATCTGCTGGATGAAACCAATTACATGGCTGATTTGTTGCTGCCCGAAGCGACGGATCTGGAGTCGGTACAGATGATCCGCGTCGGCGGCACCAAGTTCATGGAGCAGTTCTGGGACTCCAAAGGTGTGGCTTTGCGCCAACCCGCTGTCGCTGCACAGGGAGACACGCGTGACTTTAGCTGGATCAGCACCGAACTGGCCAAACGTACCGGTTTGCTTGAGCCCTATAACGAAGCGATCAACCGGGGTGCCGCTGGCGTTTCGCCGCTAAAGGGGACGGATTACGATTTCAGTCTGGACCCAACTAAGGAACACGCGCCGGAAGTTATCTGGGACGCCGTCTGTCGCGCGGCAACGACATCCTTGTCCAAAGGCAAGGAGACGCATGACCTGGAGTGGTTCAAGGAGCACGGCTTCTACACCGTGCCCATGTCGCGACTGGAATGGTATCTGTCGCCGACCATGGAAAAACAGGGCCTGCGCTACGAGTTGCCGTATCAGGAGCGGCTGTTGCGTATTGGCCGGGAACTCGGCAATCGCCTGCACGAGCACAAGATGACCTGGTGGGACGAGCAATTGTCTGAGTATGCCGCGCTGCCGGAATGGCACGATGTACCTGGACGTTGGGATGCCGCTCTGGTGAATTCGGGGGCCAAGGTCGAAGACTTCCCGCTGTGGTTGCTGGCCACGAAGAGTATGCAGTATCACGCCGGTGGCAATGTTGGGATTGAGTTGATGAGGGAGGTCTCGATGAATATCCGTGGCCATTCCGGGGTCATCATCAATGCAACAACCGCCGCACGCTACGGTATTGCCGAGGGCGATCGAGTTGAAATTCGGTCCCATATTGGCTCAACTTTTGGCGCCGCCGTGCTCGCTCAGGGAATCCGGCCCGATACCTTGGTCATCCTCGGGCAGTTCGATCATTGGGCTCAAGCCTTTGCCAAAGATCTAGGCATGCCCAGCCTGAATACCATCGCTCCGATGTCTATCGAACTGACTGACGCGACCGGATCGGGGTCGGATATTGTCAAGGTGCAACTGCACAAGGTGGAAGGAGTGCCAGCATGACACGCTATGTGATGAGCATTGATCTGCGTCGTTGTGTCGGCTGCCAAACCTGCACCGCTGCGTGCAAGCATGCCAACGCGACGCCCCCCGGGATCCAATGGAGGCGGGTGCTTGATCTGGAGACGGGGGAGTTTCCAAATGTCAGCCGTACGTTTCTACCCATGGCCTGCATGCACTGCGCCAATCCACCATGCGAAGAGGTTTGTCCGACCAAGGCGACGACCAAGCGCGCCGATGGTCTGGTAGCGATTGACTACGACCTGTGCATTGGTTGTGCCAACTGCGTAATGGCCTGTCCCTACGATGCGCGTTCGATTGTTCATGCCGCGCACTACGCTTATGCCGATGCGGCCATGCCCTCGGAGGCGGCGCGCTTCGACCCGGCACGCGTTGCGGTATCGATGAAATGCAGCTTCTGCAAGGATCGCATTGATGAAGCGGCAGTTACCGGGCGGACACCCGGTATCCATCCGGAAGTGACCCCGGCTTGCGTCAATTCATGTATCTCAGGCGCGATGGAGTTTGGCGACATCGACGATCCGGAAAGCAATGTCAGCCGGCTGCTGGATGAAACGCAGCATTACCGCATGCACGAAGAACTCGGTACCGAGCCCGGCGTGTATTACATATGGGACAAGTCATGAAAAAACTGACCAAGAAATCAGCGGATCTGTTGTCACCCAGACAGCAGCGAAACTGGGACTGGCGGGCGGCAGCAAATTTTATCGCCGGTGGCGCGGGTGGTAGCTTGCTGCTATGGACGGCGCTTGCCGGCTTTTCATCCGGCACGACGCGGATGGCAGTTCTGTTGGGCCTGATACTGATTGGCACCGGGCTGACCTGCGTCTGGTTCGAGATCGGCCGGCCGTGGCGTGCGCTCAATGTTTACAAGCATGTTGCAACGTCCTGGATGACGCGTGAGGCGATGGTAGCGGCGGTACTTTTCCCGGTTGGGGGCCTGGCGCTGCTAACCGCTGCGCCCGGACTGGTCGTCGTGGCGGGTGCATTGGGTGCGGCCTTTCTATACACTCAGGCTCGAATTCTGGCGGCCAACAAGGGTATTCCGACCTGGCGCCATCCGCGTAGTATTTCACTGATGGTTTCAACCGGCCTCGCGGAAGGTATCGGCTTCCTGATTTGTGTAGCGTCGCTGTCATCCGAGTCGATAGGAACGTGGAGTCTTGTCGGTGCCATTGCATTGATCGCCATTCGGGCTTATTTCTGGAAGTCCTATCTTGGCGGGTTGCGTACCGACGGCGCGCCCGATGGCGCACTGAACGTATTGAGCGGGTTTGACGGGCGGTTTGTGATGTTTGGTCACGTGCTCCCGGTTGTTGCTATCGTAGCGGTGCTGGCCGGGATGCCGGCTCAGTCCGGTGTGTTGTTTGCTGCAGGGATTTTGGTGGTTGCCGCTGGCTGGACGATGAAATTTACTTTGATTCTGCGCGCTGCTTTTACGCAGGGACTGGCTCTGAAACATTTACCGGTACGCGGCTGCGGTGTGGCGGGAACTGCCGCCAAACCGGGTTGGACAATGACCGGCACCTAGACCGGAAAGTCGAAGTCAGGGAATAACAACAAGATGGGGCGGTGCAGCCTCATCGGATCGAAGGAGGCAAGATGTACGAAGTGCGCTTTCATGGCCGGGGCGGTCAGGGTGCCGTTACCGCGGCATCAATGCTCGCCACTGCTCTGCTTGAAGAGGGCAAATACGCGGTGTCTATCCCGTCTTTCGGATTCGAGCGACGCGGTGCGCCAGTGGTTTCTTTCCTGCGTTGCAGCGACAAGGTCATTCGCCAGTTGACCAATATCTACACGCCCGATTGCCTGATCTGCGTCGACCCTACGTTGGCCAAGTCGGTTGATATCTTCAGTGGTCTCAAGCAGGGCGGTACGCTGGTGCAGGCCACGAACAAGCCGCTGGCAGAAGTGGTGATCGCGGATACGGTCGGAGTAGTTGGTCTGTGCGATGCCATCGCAATTGCACTTGAAATTTTCAAACGTCCGATTACGAATACGCTAATGCTTGGTGCGTTCGCCAAGACTACCGGAGTGGTATCGCTCGATGCGCTCAAGCGCTCACTGGAACACTCCGATTTTCGCGATGCGGGACTCGCCCAGAACATGCTTGCGCTTGAGCGCGGTTACGACGAAACGGTAGTGCACACCATCGAACGGAGGGTCGCAGCATGAGTCGGCACACCAGTTATCCCCTGTTTGATCTGGTCAAGGCCAATGTCCCGGATGACTTGTGTCCGGTTGCCACTGATGTCAGCCCCATGCTTCCCGGCGACTGGCGAAGTATGCGGCCCGTCGTCGATCGCGACAAGTGTGTCAAATGCGCGGTGTGCTGGCTGTATTGTCCGGTGCAGTGCGTCGAAGAAAAGGCGGCCTGGTTTGATTTCAACATGGCGACGTGCAAAGGCTGCGGCATTTGCGCCAACGAGTGCCCGCAACGCGCCATCACCATGATCGCGGAGGCGACATGAGTGCAGATAGCCGTGTCACCAGCGCCGAGTTTTTTCGCCGCATCCAACTCCCGGAGGCATCATGACGACCGCCACTCTTGAAACGCCAACTCAGGCCTCGCGAGCTAAACAAAAGGTCATTCTTTGTGAGGGCAACGAAGCGGCTGCCCTGGCGGTTGCTTTGGCGCGCCCGGACATGGTGGCCGTGTATCCCATAACGCCCCAGTCCCCGCTGGTCGAGCATGTGGCGTCGTTGATCGCCGACGGCCGCATGGATGCCGACATCGTCGATGCCGAGGGCGAGCACTCGGTGTTGTCCGTACTGCAGGGCGGGGCGTTGGCCGGTGCGCGAACGTATACCGCAACCTGCGGACCAGGCTTGGCATTCATGTTCGAGCCGTACTTTCGCACCTCGGGCATGCGTCTGCCAATCGTAATGTCCATCGTCACAAGAGACGGGATCACGCCGCAATCTGTTTGGGGCGGACATCAGGATGCAATGACGGTGCGCGAAGTCGGCTGGGTACAGGTGTATTGCGAAACCGTGCAGGAGGTGCTCGACACCACCGTCATGGCGTTCAAGATTGCAGAGCATCACGACGTGATGCTGCCCGTCAATGTCTGTCTCGATGGCAACTACCTTTCCTACGGCACCTCACGCGTCGAACTGCCAGATCAGGCTGAAGTCGACGCGTTCATGGGTGTGAAGGATGTCAACTGGCACGTCGCGCTTGACCCGCACCGGCCAATGGCGGTGGATCCACTCACTGGTGGCACCACCGGCAAGGGACCGTCGACCTTTGTTCGTTATCGCAAAGGACAGTGCCGCGGAATGCAAAATTCGCTGCGCGTCATCGAGGAGGTGCATGAAGAATGGGCGCAACGTTTCGGCCGCAGTTTCGCCCCGTTGGTTGAGGAATACCGACTGGATGACGCGGACTACGCAATCATGACTCTGGGTAGCATGACCGGGGCCGCCAAGGATGCGATTGATGAGGCGCGCGATGCCGGCAAGCGTGTCGGACTGATCAAGATCAAGACCTTCAGTCCCTATCCTGTTGAAGCTTTGCTCAGGTCATTGAAGAAGGTTCGGGCGCTGGGCGTGGTTGATCGCTCCGTCGGTTTCCGCTGGAACTGCGGGCCGATGTATCAGGAAACCATGGGCGTGCTTTACCGTCACGTAACCGAAACCGGGTCAATCCTGCCATCAATGAGCTTCATTGGTGGTTTGGCTGGCGCCGATATTACCGTCGAGCATTTTCATCGTGTTATCGAAACGACGGAAAAATTGCTCACTCACCCTGCGCCGACAGAACCCGTCTGGCTCAACGAGCGCGACTAGGGAGAAGCCCGTGGAACAGACAAAGTATCTTGTGGTCGGCAGCAGTCACGCTGCACTGGAAGCCGTTACCGCAATCCGCAGGCACGACGCGGAAGGCAGTTTGACGCTCCTCACCCGCGACACTCACTTGCCATACTCACCTACCGTCTTGCCCTATGTTGTGTCAGGTCGCTCACCGGCAGACAGCATTTTTCTTCGCGATGAGCAATTCTTTGAAGCAAATCGAGTAGCGTACCGGCGCGGCTCGGCCCTGAAGAGGCTTCATGCTGAACGCAATACGGCAGAGCTTGCCGACGGCAGTGAGATCGCCTACGAAAAAATCTTGCTGGCAACCGGCGCGGCACCTGCAATCCCGCCAATTCCCGGCCTTGATCAGGTCTCCTACCATGTGCTTCGCACGCTGGATGACGCCACTAAACTCAACGCTGCGATCAAGCAGTCCAAACATGCCGTAGTGCTGGGCGCTGGACTGGTGGGCATGCACGCCGCCGAGAATCTGGTCAAGGCTGGCGCCTCGGTCACTATTGTCGAAATGGCCAAGCAACTCACTGATGGCTATTTCGATGCAACCGCCGCGCAGATGATAGAGCAAGCCTTTACCGACAACGGGGCCACAATTTTGACCGGCAGCCGTGTCGTAAAGCTTGCGCCTTCGGCCATAGGCGCGCTTCTGACCCTGGAAAATGGGCAAACACTGGAAGCCGATTTGCTGCTGGTCGCCACCGGCGTCAAGCCGAACATGGATTATCTTCGAGAGCAAGGTGGAGGCGTTGAGCATGAGCGTGGCATTCTTGTCAGCGACACCATGCAAACCAATGTCGCCAATGTCTGGGCGGCAGGAGATTGTGCGCAAGCCAAAGGTTTCTATACCGAAGACAAGGTGATGAATGCCATCTTGCCGGATGCGACAGAGCAGGGTCGCATTGCCGGTATGGCGATGGCGGGCGACCCCGGCGCAAAGACCTATCCCGGTGGTGTGCCACTGAATACCTATCACTTCTTTGGCCGTCACGCGATTTCGGTGGGGTCAAGCCGGGTGCCTGAAGGTGGCGAGGTCGTGACGCGCTTCGATGACGTCAGCGGTCGCTATCTCAAGGCCATATTCAAGGACGATCGTTTGCTTGGAATCTACGGGGTCAATGAATTTTTCGATGGTGGGGTCATGTGCCAGCTGATTCTGCGGCGAGTGGATCTGTCGGCCGTCAAAGAGCGTTTTCTGGCGGATCCGCTGACAGTCGGCCGCGAATTGATGTCCAGAATCTGGCGCTAGGAGACGATTATGGGAAAAAGCTACAACACCATTGCCTTCGATTCAGCCAAGTGCGACGGCTGCGGCGATTGCATGACCGCCTGCGCAACGACAAAAACAGGCACCGATGACAAAACGCGTTCGCGTATTCAGATTGCCGGTAGTGAGGCCGATGGGTTTGAGCTGGCGCTGTGTCGCCAGTGCGGCGATCCGAAGTGTGTCTCCGTCTGTCCAGCAGGGGCCCTGACCAAGAACTTTGATAGCGGTGTCATTGACTGGAACGACTCGAAGTGTGTCGATTGTTTGCTGTGTACGGTGGGCTGCGCCTACGCAGGGATCGCTCTCGATGCCGGTACGGGACACGTTGCCAAGTGCGATACCTGTGACGGTGCGCCAGCCTGTGTGCCGGCCTGTCCGCACGATGCACTGACCTATATCACCACTTCGCGTATCTACAACGAAGTCGGCGACTGGGAAGATTTGTTTGCGCCAGGTCTGGCCGGATGTCAGGGCTGCAACACCGAGTTGCTGATGCGCCATACCTTGCGTCGGGTGGGGCCAGAGACGGTTCTGGCTACGCCGCCGGGTTGTGTGCCTGGCATGGGTTCGGTGGGTTTCAACGGCACGACAGGCACCAAGATTCCGGTTTTCCATCCGCTGCTAACCAATACGGCAGCCATGCTGGCAGGTGTCAAACGCCAGTACAAACGAGTCGGGCGAGATGTTACCGCGCTGGCGATCGCCGGAGATGGTGGTGCCTCGGACGTGGGTTTCCAGTCCTTGTCCGGCGCAGCGGAGCGCAACGAACAGATACTGTTCATGGTCGTCGATAACGAAGGTTACATGAACACCGGAATGCAGCGCTCGAGCTGCACACCGTATGGTGCCTGGACATCAACCACTCCCATCGGTCAGGGGTCGGGCGGTATGCCCTCACAGGGTAAAACCCAGGATGCAAAAAATCTGCCGCTGATCATGGTTAACCATCGTTGTGAATATGTTGCAACCGCATCCACCGCCTACATGGAAGACTTGTACGACAAACTGGACAAGGCCATTGCTGCTTCCAAACGCGGTTTCGCCTATCTGCATGTGTACTCGCCTTGCACCACAGGCTGGCGCTTCCCTACAGATCAGAATATGGAAGTGGCACGCAAGGCGGTCGAAACCAACTTTGTCATGCTGTGGGAGTACAACCCGACCGACGGTCTTCACTTTACCCATTCGGCTGACGAGCCCTTGCCGGTTACCGAGTATCTGAAGGCGATGGGGCGTTTTCGCCATTTGAGCCCGGATCAGATTTCACACATTCAGGGCAAGGTCGTGGAGAATCTCGCATTCGTGAAGCAGATGGCGCATCGGGAAAACTGAGCGTTGATGGAGGTGCCGTGAGCTTGATAAGCTTGAGCCCACCGGCCGACATTAAAAGAACACTGAGGATAGAAAAATGAGCAAGCAAGATATTCCGGGCAGCGAACTGGAGCCAATCGAGAAAGCCAGTTTGGACGAACTTCAGGCCTTGCAGTTGCAGCGCATGAAATGGTCATTGCAGCATGCCTATGACAACGTGCCGCACTATAAGCAGAAGTTCGATGCTGCTGGCGTTCATCCGAATGATCTGAAACAATTGTCGGATCTCGCCAAATTTCCCTACACGACTAAATTGGATTTGCGCGATACCTATCCTTTCGGCATGTTTGCAACGCCAATGCGTGACGTTATCCGCATTCATGCCTCCTCGGGGACCACGGGAAAGCCAACGGTGGTTGGATACACCAAAAACGACATTTCAATGTGGTCCGCCATGATGGCCCGCTCACTGAGAGCATGTGGCGGTTCGGCTGACGACATTATTCTCAACTCCTATGGCTACGGTCTGTTTACCGGTGGCTTGGGAGCCCACTATGGTGGTGAATGTCTGGGTGCGGCAGTCATACCCATGTCGGGTGGTCAAACCGAAAAGCAGGTGCAACTGATTCAGGATTTCAAGCCGACCATCATCATGGCGACGCCTTCCTACATGCTCACGATTGCCGACGAAATGGTCAAGCAGGGTATCAAGGCGAACGAAACCAGTTTGCGGGTCGGCATATTCGGCGCGGAACCCTGGACCAACGAAATGCGCAAAGAGATCGAGGAGCGTCTGGGGATTGACGCAGTCGATATCTACGGTTTGTCGGAGGTGATGGGGCCGGGAGTCGCCTGCGAGTGTGTCGAAACCAAGGATGGTCCGCACATATGGGAAGATCACTTCTATCCGGAGATCATTCATCCGGAAAACGGAGAAGTCCTGCCGGATGGTGAAATGGGCGAGCTGGTGTTCACGTCGTTGTCGAAAGAAGCGTTGCCGATCATTCGCTACCGTACACGCGACCTGACACGTTTATTGCCGGGAACGGCGCGAAGCATGCGGCGAATGGAGAAAATTACCGGTCGAAGCGATGACATGCTGATTATTCGCGGCGTCAATGTGTTTCCGACCCAGATTGAAGAAATCCTGTTGAAGAACCCGAATTTGTGCGCTCAGTATCAATTGCAAGTGTCTCGTGACGGTCATTTGGACAAACTTGACGTATATGTCGAGGTTCGCAGTGATCTTTCAGAGACTATTGGGGAAAATCGCAGACGTGAAATCGGAGCAGAAATGCAACATAAAATCAAGACGTTGGTTGGGGTTACCGCCGATGTTCATGTTGTTGAGACGGATAAGGTCGAGCGAACTCTGGTGGGAAAAGCCAGACGGGTGATCGATCGGAGATCCAAATAGAAGCCGCAAAGAGATCTGCATTATTCCTCCATTTTTTTTGTAATATGATTTATAGTGCATTCTAGAATGGTATTATTCGCCAGAATAACTGCCGGATAAGCGATTGTTATCGCGGTACTCGGTGTTGGTGAGATTGTTGAATAGTTGAATGGTATTTGTTCCATTTTCAAACCCAAGTGATTTTTGTAAAGCAGTTCTTGTAGTAAAACAACGAGGAGAGTCGTATGAATAAACTACTGGCAAAAACGCTGGTCGCCGCATCGATCGCCGGAACCGCTTTCGCGGTGCAGGCAGAAGAGGTGACTTTGAAGGTCCATCATTTTTTGGGCCCAACATCTGTCATTCAGACGGGCATGTTCCAGCCCTGGTGTGACAAACTAGCCAAACAATCGGCGAACAAGCTCAAATGCCAGATTTATCCGGCCATGCAATTGGGCGGTAGCCCGCCGCAATTGTTTGATCAGGCCAAAGACGGTATTGCCGACATTACCTGGGTTGTTGGTGGCTACATGGGCAAGCGTTTTGAAAGACTGCAGGTCTTTGAGCTGCCTTTCATGATGACCAATGCAGACGCGACCAGTCGCGCAGCTTGGGACTTCGAGCAAATGTATGCCAAGGATATGTTCAAGGACGTCCATCTCCTAGCGGTTCATGTTCATGGCCCCGGTGTGATTTTTACCAACAAACACAAGATCGAAACCCAGGCAGATTTCAAGGGCATGAAAGTACGTGGCCCCACACCGACCATCATGAAAATGCTTGGACAAATGGGGGCGACACCTGTTGGCATGCCGGTCCCGGCCGTACCTGAGGCACTTTCCAAGGGCGTGATTGACGGTGCCGTGATTCCTTATCAAGTTGCTCCGGGAGTCAAGGTCAACGAACTGGTCAAGTACGCCGCTGAAACCGATCCCAAGTACAACGCCCTATATACCACCGTGTTTTTTGTGGTCATGAACAAAGCCAAATACGAGTCCTTGTCTCCCGACCTGAAAAAGGTGCTGGATGCAAATTCGGGTCAGGACTTCTCGGCATTCATGGGCCGCACGCAAGAGGGTGACGATGTTCCCGGACGCAAGAAGGTGGTCGATTCTGGTGTCGCAATCAACGTGATTCCGGCTGCCGAACTCGAAAAGTGGAAGAAAGCTACCGAAAATCTCGACGACGCATGGGCGGCTACCATGACAAGCCAAGGTCAGGATGGCAAGAAAATGCTGCAAACAGCGCGTGACCTGATCAAGAAATACACCAAGTAACTCTCGTTCTGGATCATCCGGGTGTCGATTTCGTCGGCACCCGGTTTTTTCTGCCTGGGGTTTGAATCAAAGGTCGGCCCCCGTTTCCGCAACCGAGGAGTTATCCATGGCCGAGGCCCTATTTGTTGATCGCCAACAACGTCCCGACGCCTTGATTGGTCGGGTACTTTATACAGTTTGTCGATTTTTTGCGGTCTGTGCAGGCATCATGCTGATTTTTATGGCGCTGATGTCATTGACCAGTATTGTTGGCCGCACATTTTTTGAGCACCCGATACTTGGTGACTACGAACTGGTGCAGATCATGTCGGCGATAGCGGTCTCAATGAGCCTGCCTTTTTGCCAGACCTGTCGCGGACATATCATTGTCGATTTTTTTACTACGGCTTTACCGGCCAAGGCAAACAAGACCCTGGATATCATCGCAAGTCTTCTGCTCGCCATCGCAGCATTCATCCTGACCTGGCGTATTGGCGTCGGCTTCAATGACATGCTCAGCAACAGGGATGCGTCCATGCTGCTCGACATCCCGACCTGGTGGGGTTATTTGCCAATGGTTCCATCATTCTTTCTGCTCGGTTGCGCCGCGCTTTATACCGCCTGGATTGATTTCACCGGAGTGCCCGCATGAGCGGTATTGAACAAGGTTTGTTGATCGGCGGTTTGATGCTTTTACTGCTGGCTCTGAGAGTACACATTGGCATGGCCATGTTGCTGGCCGGTTCCATCGGCTATGTCTGGCTTGCAGATTTCGATACTCTGATGAACTACTTAAAGAGCGCGGCCTACGCTCGATATTCCATTTACGATCTGTCGGTGGTGCCGTTATTTTTGCTGATGGGCCAATTTGCAACGCATGGGGGGCTTTCCCGTTCCTTGTTTCGTGCGGGTAATGCGCTGATCGGACACTGGCGTGGTGGCATGGCTATGGCCGCCGTTGGGGCCAGCGCCGGCTTCGGAGCCATTTGCGGGTCATCGCTGGCGACCGCAGCGACCATGGGCCAGGTCGCACTGCCGGAACTGCGGCGCCACAACTATTCGGGACGTCTTGCCACCGCAGCTATTGCTGCAGGCGGCACGCTCGGGATTCTGATCCCACCCTCGGTACCGCTGGTGATCTACGCCATCATCACGGAGCAGAACATCGCTAAATTGTTTGTCGCCGCGTTTATCCCCGGCATCATTGCCGCTATTGGATATATGGTGGTGATCGGCATCGTTGCTCGCGTTTATCCTAGCCAAGCCCCGGCCGGTGAGAGACACTCGTTCAGGGAACGTATATTTGCATTGGCAGGAACCTGGCCTGTATTGCTGATCTTCACCGCGGTGATTGGCGGCATCTATGGCGGAATATTCACTCCTACCGAGGCAGCCTCGATCGGAGTGCTGGCAACTGCCTACGTAGCCTGGAAAACCGGTGGATTAAAGGGACACGGCTTTCTGGAGTGCATGTACGGCGCGGCTCAGGCAACTGCGATGATCTTCTTCATCCTGCTCGGCGCCGATGTCATGAATGTATTCCTTGCCTTGACTCAACTACCGGCCGAACTCGCGAAATGGGTTACCGGAATGGGGCTGTCGCCACTGCTGGTGTTGTTTACCATCATCATCATCTACTTGGTACTTGGCTGCATCATGGACAGCCTGTCGATGATCCTGCTGACGATTCCGATATTCTTTCCTATCATCATGGGTACAGATTTCTGGGGCCTAAACGAACAGTCCAAGGCGATCTGGTTCGGCATCCTGTCGCTGATGGTGGTGGAAGTCGGCCTGATCACTCCTCCGGTCGGATTGAACGTTTATGTCATCAGCAGCATGGCCGAAGATGTTCCGATGAAGGAAACCTTCAAGGGTATTGTTCCGTTTCTAATATCAGATGTATTGCGTATTACTCTGTTGGTATTCTTCCCTTCGATCGCCTTGTTTGCCTTGAGCTTTTAGGGCTAATCGTAAAAGTCGGCGCTGGGAGTATGGCGCCAGACTTGGATGGCAGTGGGTTCTTGACGAATCAGAGGCAAATGCTAGATAGCGGAAAAAAGCCCACGCAACGTGGGCTTTTTTTTGAGAATCAGAAGAGTTTGAGACTCAAACGAGTCCGCTGAGCAATTCAATAAGTTTCCACGTGGTAGCGACCGTGTTGCAGCAGTTCCATCTTGAGTTCCTTCCAGTCAAGTCCGTTCTCACTACAGATATCGCTGAATGCCTCGTCAACGCCTTTCTCCATGCCTTTCAGTCCACACAAGTAAAGATAAGTGTTTTCATCTCGCAGAAGTCCGGCGACATCCTTGCCTCGTGTCCGAATAAGATCCTGAACATATAGCCGAGGCTGATCCGGAACTCTGGAAAATGCCAGGTTAATATCGAGGAACTCTTTTGGCAGTCGTGTCAGCGGGCCGAAGTACGGTAATTCACCAGGGGTACGGGCACCAAAAAACAGGGTCAGATTTCCTTTCTCACCGGTTGCCGATTTCCGCCGTCTTCTTTCAGTCATTGCTCTCATGGGGGCCGAACCGGTACCAGTACAAATCATCAGCAATTTGCTGCCCGGATGATTCGGCATTAAGAAGCTGGTTCCATAAGGACCGACAACCTGCACAGAATCGCCCTTCTTGAGGTCACAAAGAAAGTTTGACGCCACGCCTCGAACAGGTGTTCCGTCGTGATCGGAAGTGACTCGCTTTACCGTAAGAGAAAGATTGTTGTAGCGTGGACGTTCACCGTCGCGCGGGCTGGCAACCGAATAGAGCCGGACGTGATGCGGCTTGCCATTGGCGTCGACTCCCGGTACCAGAACGCCGATCGTCTGCCCCTCGAGAACGGGAAAGGAAGCGTTGCCAAAGTCGAGCACGATATGGCGAATATCGCTTGAAGCATCCTCAGCCGTCAGACGAAAGTTGCCACTGACCGTGGCAACAGCCGGTTTCTGAATCGAGTAGAGATTGACGTAGGGGTGGGCTGCCGACCAGGGCGGCGGAGCAACGCCACCTTGTCCGGACGTGGCCGCTGCCGCAATTCGCTCCACATCGTCTGGCAGTGATACGGATGATCCATCCGTATCGGCAGAATGCTGCTCTTCGAGAGGGATTTGCTCGGGCAGGGTATCCCATAGCAGTTGTTCAGCCAGGGGGTAAGCCATGTCCGCCTGAACATGACGCCAGTTATCGATAGCTCCAGTCGGGCATGGCGAAATGCAGTTGTAGCAAAATTTGCACTTTGCCGCGTCAACCACATAGTTGCTTGAATCGTGGCTGATTGCGTCAACCGAGCAGGTTTCTTCGCAGGTGTTGCAGCGAATACAAATCTCGGGATCGATCAAATGCTGGCGCAGGATCGTCACCGATGATGCTTCATCGATATTGGCAGCCATACTTACTCCCTCTGGCTTAATTGAAGCGAACGTACTCGAAGTCTATCGCTTGATTGTTGATTCCGCGCGCCGGTGGAGCAATCCAGTTGGCGTACTTGCCCGGCTGGTCAACGCGTCCCATCAGAGAGCTGACATAGGCACGGTCTTCGACAGAGGGCAGCCATTCGAGGTGATGATGCGTCCATTCAGCTTCTGACACCACTGTGCCGGCCGGGGATATTTTGGCCGCCGACAAGGGGCCGATCTTGCGGTTGAAGGCTTTGTGGGGTGCCGATAACTTGAACGGAATGCCAGCTTTCTGAATGATCTTGTTCCATCGTTCGATACCGGACTTGGCATCGGTCACGTAATCATCGCGCAGCTTCTCGTTGATCGCATTGAGATAGGGCGCCTGAATCGTGGCGAGTGCGCCACCGGAGACTTCGAGTACCGGGTAGCTCGCATCGGTGAGCAAGTGGTCATCGTCCTGCTTGGTTTCCTCGTAGCGGCCCTTGAGTCCGGTGTTGTAGAACGTTGCTGCATTCGACGAGACGTCGGCGCCGAACAAGTCCATCGTCACACTGAAATGGAAATTGAGGTAACGCTGAATCGTGGGTAGGTCAATCACGCCAGCGGCACGAATTTTTGCTACGTCATCGGTTTTGAGTTGATTCATGACTTCGCAGGTGCGCTGAATCACTCGTCCGACTCCGGACTCACCGACAAACATGTGATGCGCTTCTTCGGTCAGCATGAACTTGCAAGTGCGCGCCAGCGGGTCGAAGCCTGATTCGGCGAGTGAACACAGCTGATATTTGCCGTCGCGGTCGGTGAAATAGGTGAACATGAAGAAGGAGAGCCAATCCGGTGTGCGTTCATTGAATGCACCGAGGATGCGTGGATTGTCTGCATCGCCGGAGCGACGTTCGAGCAGGGCTTCGGCTTCTTCGCGTCCGTCGCGACCAAAGTAGGCGTGCAGCAGGTACACCATGGCCCAGAGGTGTCGTCCTTCTTCGACGTTTACCTGGAACAGATTGCGCATGTCGTAGAGCGATGGGCAGGTCAGGCCAAGGTGACGCTGCTGCTCGACGGACGCTGGCTCGGTATCACCCTGCGTCACGATTAGGCGACGCAGATTGCTCCGGTACTCTCCCGGTACCTCCTGCCAGGCGGCCTCACCCTTGTGGGCGCCAAAATTTACTTTGCGGCCTTCCTCGGCCTGATTGAGGAAGATACCCCAACGGTAGTCGGGCATCTTTACGTAGTCGAAGTGCGCCCAGCCGGACGGATCGACACTGACTGCGGTGCGCAAATAGACATCGAAGTTCTGCGAGCCATCAGGCCCCATGTCCTGCCACCAGTTGATGAACTCGGGCTGCCAATGTTCGAGTGCGCGCTGCAGCGTCTTGTTGTCCGAGAGGCCTACGTTGTTGGGTATTTTTTGGTTATAGTCGATGCTCATTGCATTCTCCTGTGGGGTTGGGGGTGCATT
>JAIPCS010000017.1 GCA_021738105.1 Sulfuritalea sp. | reverse complement strand
CTCCAGCTGCCGCACCTAAAGCCGCAGCACCCGCTGCGCCCGCAGTCACGGTAGTCAAGATTGGCCACGTAGGTCCGCTGACCGGCGGTATCGCTCACCTCGGCAAGGACAACGAAAATGGTGCACGCTTGGCCATCGACGAAGCCAATGCCGCTGGTTCAATGATTGGTGGCCAGAAAGTTAAATTCGAGCTCGTTGCTGAAGACGATCAAGGCGATCCCAAAGTTGGCAACACCGTTGCGCAAAAACTGGTTGATGCCAAAGTTGCAGGCATTGTTGGCCATTTGAACTCCGGTACCACGATTCCTGCTTCGGCCATCTACAATCAGGCTGGCATTCCGGTAGTTTCAGGCTCCGCCACCAATCCGACTTTCACTGAACAGGGTTTCAAGGTCGCATTCCGTGTGGTGGCTCGCGATGACCAGCAAGGTCCCGCCATAGCCAACTATCTTCTGCAGAACAAGCCAAAAACAGTCGCAGTCATTGACGATGCCACTGCTTACGGTGAAGGCCTAGCCAACGAAGTTGAGAAGACCTTGAAGGCCGCAGGCATCAATGTATTGCCGCGCGAAAAAGGGACCGACAAGACAGTCGACTGGAAGGCGGTGCTGACCAAGGTCAAGGGCAAGAAACCTGATGCGGTGTTCTACGGCGGCATGGATGCGACTGGCGGCCCGCTGATAAAGCAGGCTCGCGAACTGAATATGAAGGCACAGTTCGGCTTCGGTGATGGTGCTTGTACCGACAAGATGGGTGAGTTGGCTGGTGCAGCAGCAGAAGGCTTGGTCTGTTCGCAAGCCGGTATTCCGGTTCAGGCTGCGGGTGCCAAGTTCCTTGCAGCCTACAAGGCGGCGTTCAATATCGAGCCGATTCTGTACTCGCCGTTTACCTATGATGCTGCCAAGTTGCTGATTGCCGCAATGGAGAAAGCGGGTTCCGCTGATCCGGCGAAGTATCTGTCGGCTCTGGCCGCCAGCAATTTCGACGGCGCCAGCGGCAACATCCAGTTCGATGCGAAGGGTGACCGCAAGGATGCGGAAATCACCATCTTCACACTGAAGGACGGGAAGGTTGCGCCGACCGCGATCATAAAAGGCGGTAAGTCGATGTCGCTTGACGAGTATGCAAAGATGAGCGCTCCGGCTGCTCCGGCTCCTGCTGCTGAACCGAAGAAGTAAGCGATAGCAAAAAAATTCCGGGGAAGTCGCTAAAGCGCCTTCCCCGTTTTTTTGCTACGACTATCAATGGATATTTTTCTACAGCAGATCATCAACGGCCTGACGACAGGTAGTGTGTACGCCGTCGTTGCGTTGGGCTATACGATGGTCTACGGCATTATTCAGCTGATCAACTTTGCTCATGGCGAAGTGGTCATGATCGGTGCCATGGTGGCATTCACAGTTATTACGTCGCTCGCGGGAGGCACTCTTCCTGCGCCAGTGATTCTGCTTGCCGGTGTTCTCGCCGCTATCCCAACCTGCATGTTGATCGGCTATTCGCTTGAGCGGGTTGCCTATCGTCCTTTGCGCCATGCACCGCGACTGGCACCTCTGATCACCGCCATCGGCATGTCGATTATTTTGCAGCACTTGGCGCTGCTCGTTTGGGGTCGCAACCCCATGTCATTCCCTCAGATTATTGAGAACCCGATAATTTCGATTGGTGGTGCGGTAATTACCGGCGTACAGATAGGCATCATCCTGCTGTCTTTTTCGATGATGGCTGCCTTGACTTGGTTCGTGTATCGCACCCGTTTTGGTATTGCCATCCGCGCTACCGCGGAAAACGTGCGCGTTGCGGAGTTGATGGGCGTCAATGCCAATCGGGTGATTGCAGCAACTTTTGTCATTGGCGCCGGACTCGGTGCGGTGGCCGGGGTGATGTTTGGCACCTACTACGGCATCGTTCACTACACCATGGGATTCACTCTCGGTCTAAAGGCTTTTTCCGCGGCGGTACTCGGCGGTATTGGCAATATTGCCGGCGCCATGGTGGGTGGAATTTTGCTCGGTCTGGTCGAGGCCTTGGCAACAGGCTATATCGGTGATTTGACCAACCTCTGCCGCTGGCCTGGCTTGGGTAGCAGCAGTATGCTGGCTGAGTCCTGCGCGAACGGTGGCTACTTTGTCGTATTTGGATCGAACTATCAGGACGTATTTGCCTTTCTTATGTTGATTCTGGTCCTGGTCCTGCGTCCGTCCGGACTGCTTGGCGAACGAGTATCGGAGCGCGCATGAATATGCTGAAGGGCCGCACGGGTCTGATCATGCTTTGTATCGCATTGTTGGCTCTCCCATTTGTTCTCGGCATGGCAGGAACAGCCTGGGTTCGTATCACTAATTTCGCTGTTTTGTATGTGCTTCTGGCGCTAGGTCTCAATATCGTGGTCGGCTACGCCGGCTTGCTTGATCTGGGCTATATCGCGTTTTTTGCGGTGGGCGCTTACGTGTATGCCTTGCTTGCCTCGCCACATTTTGGAATTCATTTGCCTTTCTGGCTCATTCTCCCCATTGGGGCCTTGGTTGCGTGCGTCGCCGGAATGGTGCTCGGCGCACCAACCCTTAGATTGCGCGGCGATTACCTGGCAATTGTCACATTGGGTTTTGGTGAGATCGTTCGTATTTTCATGAACAATCTGTCAAATCCGATCAACATTACAAACGGTCCGAAAGGTGTAAATCGGATTGATTCATTTGAAATTGGCCCCTTGAACTTTGCCAAAACAGACACGGTTGTCGGTCTGGATATTAGTGGGCCGATCAAGTACTACTACTTTCTTCTTGTGGTCCTGACGGGTGTAATCATCATCAATCGCCGGTTGCAGGACTCGCGTATCGGAAGAGCCTGGGTGGCGATTCGGGAAGATGAAATGGCGGCAAAGGCGGCTGGAATCAACACCCGAAATATCAAACTGCTGGCGTTTGCCATGGGCGCGTCCTTTGGCGGTATCTCGGGCGGCATATTTGCCGCTATTCAGGGTTTTGTCAGTCCTGAGAGCTTTATTCTCAACGAATCCATCATGGTCTTGGCGATGGTCGTGCTTGGCGGAATGGGAAATATCTGGGGTGTCGTCGCTGGTGCCATCGTGCTGGCATTTGTGCCGGAGATATTGCGATATACGGTAGAGCCCGCTCAAATGGCGTTATTCGGCCGCACGCTGGTCGAGCCGGAAGTGTTGCGCATGCTGATATTTGGTAGCGCCCTGGTGCTCACCATGCGCTATCGTCCGGCCGGTTTCTGGCCTGAGACGCGGCATCGGCGCGAGTATACCGAGGCTGTAGAAAAATGACTGCTGCGCTGCTAGAGGCTCGCGGTGTCGGCAAGCGTTTTGGCGGTGTTCAGGCGCTCAAGGATGTATCGATAACCATTAACCAAGGCGAAGTCTATGGCCTGATCGGGCCGAATGGCGCGGGCAAGACAACGTTCTTCAACGTACTGACCGGCCTCTATCCCCGCGACGGTGGTGAAGTGATATTTGCCGGCGCACCCTTGAATCTTTCAAGCCCCCATGAAGTCGCCAAGGCGGGTATCGCGAGAACGTTCCAGAATATTCGTCTGTTTGGCAACATGACTGCACTGGAAAATGTCATGGTGGGTCGTCACGTGCGCACACATGCGGGGGTCGTTGGCGCCATGCTGCGCTTGCGTTCTGAACGCGCTGAAGAGGAAGCGATCCGTCGCCGCTCTGAAGAACTGCTGCACTACGTGGGTGTGTCGGATCGCGCCAATGATCTCGCGCGACACTTGTCGTATGGCGATCAGCGCCGACTGGAAATCGCTCGCGCACTGGCAACTGAGCCCAAGTTGCTTGCACTCGACGAACCCGCGGCCGGAATGAATGCAACAGAGACGGCAGCACTGCGTGTGTTGATCGAGGGCGTGCGCAATGATGGCCTGACAGTGTTGTTGATCGAGCATGATGTGAAACTCGTAATGGGACTCTGCGATCGAGTTGCCGTACTGGAATATGGCGAAAAGATTGCCGAAGATGTTCCCGCTGTGGTTCGCGCCGACCCAAAAGTCATAGAGGCATATATTGGCACAAGCGCTCATTGAGGCCCTGAATCTGGAAATTCACTACGGCGGTATCGCCGCAGTCAAGGGCATTTCCTTTGTGGTCGAAAAAGGCGAGATGGTCTGCATGATCGGGGCCAATGGCGCAGGTAAAACCTCGACGCTGAAGGCGCTGGCGCGAATGGTAGATTGTAGTGGTGAAATTCACTATGCCGGCGAGCGGATAGAAAAGGTACCGGGTCATACGCTGATCAGAAAAGGTCTGGCACTGGTACCGGAAGGACGAGGTATTTTTGCGCGCCTGACCATCACAGAGAATTTGGCGATGGGGGCCTACCATCGTGACGACAAAGTGGAAATTGCGGCCGATATCGAGCGCGTGTTTGCCATGCTGCCGCGACTCAAGGAGCGTGAGCATCAGGTCGCAGGTACCCTTTCCGGAGGCGAACAGCAGATGTTGGCCATCGGACGAGCCTTGATGGGTCGTCCTTCTCTGCTGCTATTGGATGAGCCCTCAATGGGACTTTCACCGATCATGGTGGACAAGATTTTCGAAGTGGTGCGCGATGTCGCGGCACAAGGCGTGACCATTCTCCTCGTCGAGCAGAATGCGCGTCTTGCACTGGACATCTGCTCGCGCGGCTACGTGATGGAAAGCGGAAAAATCACTCTGGCCGATAAATCGGCCACCCTGCTCGCAGACCCTCGTGTGCGTGCAGCCTATCTTGGAGAATAAAACCTCTTAAGATCCCCGCACGCCGCGCCGACTAAAACGTAAAGCCGGACATTAATGTCCCGACGGATTCAAGAAGAGCGCGCAACTATCAAGTTACAGGGGACGATTGTGCCGGTGCGAAGCTGAATGCATCGGCAAAGAACTCTTCAGCGGGCAAGCCGTGCGCAGCAAACTCTGCGCGCGCCGCATCGATCATGGCGGGCGCACCACATGCGTAGACTTGATAGGCCGAGAGATCATCGTGGTCTTCCAGTACTACACGATGTACGAACCCGGTGCGTCCTTGCCACGCATCCTCCGCCACGGCATCTGACAATACGGGCTGGTAGCGAATATGATCGTGCGCAGTAGCCCAATCCATTGGCAGATCAGATAGATAAAGTCCGCTACGATTGCGCGCACCCCAATAGATTTCCATAGGTCGTGTGATCTGGCTGTGAATGGCATGTTCAACCAGCGCTTTGATCGGTGCGAATCCGGTACCGCCTGCTAGCAGAATGATTGGTTTTGTCGACTCTTCGCGCAGGTAAAAGCTACCGTACGGACCCTGAAATCGCAGGATGTCTTTTTCTTTCATGTTGGTGAAAACGTGATTCGAGAATTCGCCACCGTCGATACGACGAACATGTAGTTGTAGCAGTCCATCATCATGCGGAGCATTGGCGATTGAGAAAGCGCGCCGCTTACCGTCTTTCAGCAGAAACTCTATGTACTGTCCAGCGAGGAATTGCAGGCGTTCGTTCGCGGGCAATTTTAGGCTCAGCAGAATTACATCATCAGCGAGCCTTTCCATTTTTTGTATCCGGCAAGGCATGATCTTGACCGGGATGTCTCCAGCTTTACAGACTTCGCGACATTCGAGTACGAGGTCGGAGAGAGGTTTTGCACAGCAAAACAATGCTAGGCCGTTTGCTCTTTCCACCGGTGTTAATGCCTGATCCTGAGCCATTCCATGATCTACCTGGCCGTCGACCACCTTGCCTTTGCATGACCCGCAGGCACCATTTCGACAACCATAGGGAAGCGTAAGACCCGTATCAAGGGCGGCCTGCAAAATAGTTTCATGCCCGTCGGTAGTGAATTCGTGCCCACTGGGGCGAAGCGTGATGCGAAATGGGGCCATGCGATAATTGTCCAATGCGTAGATTGCTGATAATTGGTTGCGGCGATGTCTTGCGCCGCGCGCTGCCCCAACTCGTAAAGCGATGGCGGGTAGTGGCGCTGGTGCGACAACGTGATCCGCAAATTGCGGCGCTTGGCGTCAAGCAAATAACGGGCGATCTTGATCGGCCCACCACTTTGAAACGACTGTCTGGTATCTCCGATGCGGTGATTCATAGCGCGCCACCGCCGCCCAATGGGCTTGACGATACGCGCACAAGGAATTTGATTGCCTGCCTGCAACGTGGCAAAAGTCTACCACGCCGACTTGTGTATATAAGCACCAGTGGCGTGTATGGCGACTGTCAAGGCGCATGGGTAAAGGAAACCCGGCACCCGGCTGCGGAGTCGGCGCGCGCGGTACGGCGAGTGGATGCCGAATGGCGCTTGCGCCGGTTCGGACGCCGAAATATCTGCAGCGTCTCCATCCTGCGTGCTCCAGGAATCTATGCGGCCGACCGATTGCCGCTGGAGCGACTGCGCAAGCGCTTGCCCCTGATCGAACATTCTGAAGACAGTCACACCAACCATATTCATGCTGATGACCTGGCTGGCGCATGTATCGCAGCGCTTCACCTGGGACGGCCCAACCGGGTCTATAACGTGAATGATGATTCGACGCTGGCGATGGGGGAGTGGTTCGACGCGCTGGCGGACGCCTTTGCGCTTCCCCGCGCGCCGCGTTTGCCACGCGATGAAGTCCGTCACTTGGTAGCTCCGGTACAGTGGTCGTTCATGAAGGAATCACGCCGATTGGACAATACGCGTATGAAACAGGAGTTGCGGTTACGGTTGCGCTATCCGAGCGTAGCCGCAGGAATCTCGGCAGCGACTATTGAGGAAAACTCATGCTCTGGATAAAGGCCTTTCACATCATTTTCGTGGTGAGCTGGTTTGCCGGTCTTTTTTATCTGCCGCGGATATTCGTCAATCTCGCCATGGTCCCTGCGGACAGCCATGCCGAAAGGGAGCGCCTGCTGCTGATGGCGCGAAAATTGTTCCGCTTTGTAACGCCGCTGGGTGTTCTGGCGATCGGCTTGGGATTGTGGCTCTGGTTTGGGTATGGTTTTACTGGAGGATGGTTGCATACCAAGACAATGCTGGTCATCGGTCTTGCCGCCTATCATGTCTGGTGTGGTGTACTGCTCGCAGAGTTTTCCGGTGGAGTTTCATCTAAAACCCATGTCTGGTTTCGCTTCTTCAACGAGGTCCCGGTTTTGGTTTTGATTGCCATCTGCATCCTGGTCGTCGTGAAGCCTTTCTGATCGTGAGTGCCCGCAGGGGCCGACTGGGCTCTTGGGCACCTCATCATGGGAACATAATGTCCAACTTCACCACATCCGAGGCCGAGTCTTGAATCACTATTTTGCAACTTGTCCACGAGGACTTGAGTCCCTTCTGGCAGAAGATCTCTCCGCTGTCGGTGGCAGAGAGATTGATACCGTACCGGGTGGCGCAGGCTGCAAGGGCAGCCTGGAAACCGGCTACCGGATCAATCTCGAATCACGCATAGCCACACGGGTATTGTGGCGGATTGCCCGAGGCGGCTACCGAAATGAAACCGAAATCTACCAGTTGGCCTACGATGTGGATTGGTCGCGGTTGTTTTCCGTGGATCGGTCGATTCGCGTTTATGTCACAGCAATCCGCTCACCTTTGAAGAGCATCGAGTTCATTACCTTGAAGGTCAAGGATGCAGTGTGTGACCGCTTTCGTGCAGAGACCGGGCGTCGCCCCAGCGTCAATACCAGATCACCCGAGGTTCGCGTCCACCTTTTCATTACCGAACAGCAGGCCACGCTTTATCTCGACACTTCCGGCGAACCGCTCTACATGCGCGGGCACAAACTGGCCAAGATCGGGGCACCCCTCAAGGAAAATCTCGCTGCCGGCATTCTGCGTCTGTCAGGTTGGCAGCCAGGCACGCCGCTGCTCGATCCGATGTGCGGTAGCGGCACCTTTTTGTTGGAAGCGGCGCAGATCAGCCTTGATGACGCGCCGGGACTGTCGCGTGAGCCGGGAGACTTCGGCTTCGAACACCTCAAAACATTCGATGCCGGCCTCTGGCGCAAACTGCAGATTGAGGCTGCGGGGCGCAGGCGCGAGTCCTCCACCTTGCCGATCTTTGGGAGTGATCTATCTGCCGATGCCGTTGCGCGGACGCGACAGAATCTTGCGGGTGCAGGGCTCGATGATCTTGTCACCCTTGAACAGGCGGATCTTCTGAGCCGATCGGCGCCGGCACCAGAAGGGGTGCTGGTCGCCAATCCACCCTATGGCGAGCGCCTTGGCAGCGAAGAAGAGCTGGCGGCGTTCTATCCGACTCTGGGCGATGCGCTCAAGCAGCGTTTCGCGGGTTGGAGCTGCTGGTTTCTCTCGGCCGACACTCGCCTGCCCAAGCTCATCCGCCTGCAAACGTCGCGAAAGATTCCGCTTTTCAACGGTGCGCTCGAGTGTCGCTTGTACAACATCGAAATCGTCGCCGGTAGCCGGCGACGCATCCGGGAAGGCGATTCCGCTTAAACGATATCCAGATGCTGGATGCCTGCGTTGCGATCCATCGCCTGAGAATCCTTGCTATGCAGCTTGATCATCAGGCGCACTTCATTCATTGAATCGGCAAAACGCAAGGCATCGTCGTAGCTGATGCGGCCCTCTTCAAAGAGATCGAAGAGCGCCATGTCGAAGGTTTTCATGCCGAGTTCCTTCGACTTCTTCATGATTTCCTTGATGCCGTGAATCTCGCCCTTGAAGATCAGGTCGGCGATCAGCGGTGAATTGAGGAGAACTTCAACTGCAGCGGCACGGCCCTTGCCTTCCTTGACAGGGATCAGACGCTGCGAAACGACCGCCTTGAGATTGAGTGACAGATCCATCAGCAGTTGCGGTCGACGTTCCTCGGGGAAGAAGTTGATGATGCGGTCGATCGCCTGGTTGGCATTGTTGGCATGCAACGTGCCCATGGCCAGATGACCCGTTTCGGCAAACGCGATGGCATGCTCCATTACTTCCTTGTCTCGGATTTCGCCGATCAGGATGACATCCGGTGCCTGGCGCAGAGTGTTCTTCAGGGCAATTTCCCATGAATCGGTATCGACGCCGACCTCGCGCTGGGTAATTACGCAGTTGCGATGCTCGTGGACATATTCAACCGGGTCCTCGATGGTGATGATGTGACCGTAGCTGTTCTGGTTGCGGTAGCCGATCATTGCGGCCAGGGAGGTGGATTTTCCAGAACCGGTGCCGCCGACAAATAGCACCAGACCGCGTTTGGTCATCGTTACGTCTTTCAGTACCGCCGGCAGCTTGAGATCGTCAAACTCCGGAATCTGCACATTGATGGTACGCAGAATCATGCCGACCCGCCCTTGCTGCATAAAGGCGTTGACACGAAAGCGGCCGATGCTGGCGGGGGAGATTGCAAAATTGCATTCTTTGGTCGCCTCGAACTCGGCCGCTTGCTTGTCATTCATGATCGCGCGCGCCAGCTCCTGCGTGTGCTGCTGCGATAGCGGTTGCGTGGTTGCCGGCGTCATCTTGCCGTCAATCTTCATGGCTGGCGGGAAACCGGCAGTGATGAACAAGTCAGACCCCTTCTTCTGCATCATCATGGTTAGAAGCTGGTACATGAACTTCAAGCCTTCATCGCGTTCCATGGCAAACCTCGTCAATCAAAATTGAGCCGCATTGCGGCGATCTAACAGAGTCCTCTATCCTCGAGGAGAGGACGGAAGGGGTAGGCGCAACTATTCCGAAAGACAACTTCCCAGGCCTTAACCAGGGAAGTTGTCTTTGTTGGCCGCTTTGCTGCGCGCTTCGCTGGCCGAGATAACTCTTCTTTTGACCAGATCCTGGAGG
Organism: Sulfuritalea sp.; assembly: GCA_021738105.1. The sequence goes on along the minus strand of JAIPCS010000017.1, from coordinate 15,697 downwards.
TTCTGGTCAAGGGTTTGCATGCCGAACTGTTGCCCAGTCTGAATTGCCGAATACATTTGTGCCACTTTTGCTTCGCGGATCAGGTTGCGAATGGCGGGTGTACCGACCATGATCTCGTGTGCGGCAACACGGCCGGTGCCGTCCATGGTTTTGCACAGAGTTTGCGAAATTACGGCTTTCAGCGATTCAGACAACATGGCGCGAATCATTTCCTTCTCCGCGGCCGGGAAGACGTCGATAATCCGGTCGATGGTCTTTGCGGCAGAAGATGTGTGCAGCGTACCAAACACGAGGTGACCTGTTTCCGCGCCGGACATCGCCAGCCGGATGGTTTCCAGATCGCGCATTTCGCCGACCAGAATCACGTCCGGGTCTTCGCGCAGCGCGGAGCGCAGGGCGTTATTGAATGACAGGGTGTGCGGCCCGACTTCGCGCTGGTTGATCAGGCATTTCTTCGACTCATGCACGAACTCGATTGGGTCTTCGACGGTAAGGATATGGCCGTATTCGCTTTCATTCTTGTGATTTACCATCGCCGCGAGTGTTGTCGACTTGCCTGAACCGGTCGGTCCGGTGACCAGAACCAAGCCACGAGGCTGGTCGGCCAATTCTTCAAAAATTTTTGGACATTTGAGGTCTTCCAACGACAGGATTTTCGAAGGAATTGTTCTTAAAACTGCTGCTGCACCCCGGTTCTGAACAAAGGCGTTGACTCGAAAGCGAGCCAAGTTTGGAATCGCGAAGGAAAAGTCACACTCGAGGTTCTCCTCATAAACCTTGCGCTGCCCGTCATTCATGATGTCATAAATCATGGCATGAACATCTTTGTGTTCCATCGGCGGAAGATTGATTTTGCGTACGTCGCCGTGGACCCGGATCATCGGCGGGAGACCGGAAGACAGATGCAAATCGGAGGCCTTGTTCTTGACTACGAAGGTGAGCAGTTCTGTAATGTCCATGTGCGCTTTCCTGTAGATGGGGTGCTGTATACTTTACAGCCTCTATATGACATCAATCGCCGCCAACTTGCAAGCTGTGCGTGCACGCGTTGCTGCTGCCTGCAATGCCGCCGGAAGGGCGCCGGAGTCCGTGCAGTTACTTGCCGTCTCGAAAACATGGCCTGCGAATAGCGTGTATGAGGCCGTCGCGGCTGGGCAGCGCGCATTCGGCGAGAACTACGCGCAAGAGGCGGTAGATAAAATGGCAGAGCTTGCGAGGCCGGGTCTGGAGCGAGATCTTGAGTGGCATTTCATCGGGCCGCTGCAGAGCAACAAAACCCGTTTGGTGGCAGAAAACTTTTCCTGGGTGCACTCGATTGACAGATTGAAAATTGCCGAGCGCTTGGCCGCACAGCGACCACCCAATTCTGAGCCATTGCAAGTGTGCATCCAGGTGAATGTCTCCGGCGAGACGTCGAAAAGTGGTTGCGCGGTGGAACATACCTCTGCTTTGGCGCATTCCTTAGCGGCCCTGAAGGGAATGTGCCTGCGCGGATTGATGGCGATTCCGGCGCCGAGTGAAGATCGTGAGTTACAGCGAAAGCAATTCGCCATGTTGCGCCGGCTAAGCGAGCAGCTTAAAAGCGAAGGATTGAAGCTGGATACGCTCTCGATGGGCATGTCGCATGATCTTGAGGCCGCCATAATGGAAGGGGCCACTATCGTGCGAGTCGGTACTGCGATTTTCGGATCGAGGGTGTGATGGGGCTGCAGACAAGCGGTTTTGCGTATTCATTTCAGCTTCATCCCGGTATGCTTCGAATGCCCCCTCGGGCGTATCGCAGATAGAGTTTCTGGAGCATTGATCATGAAAATTACGTTTATCGGTGGTGGCAATATGGCGATCGCCTTGATTGGCGGTATGCGCAAGCAAGGATTTTCTGCAGCGGGCATACAGGTCGTCGAGCCATTTGATGCGGCGCGCGAAAAAATTGCCGAAGCGTTTGGCGTTCGCTGCACCGCATCTGTGGATACCGCCGCACTCAATTGCGAGGCGTTGGTGCTGGCGGTCAAGCCACAGCAACTGAGGGAGGCCGTGGCCCCTTTGTGCGGCAAACTCGGCAATCAGCTTGTCGTGAGCATCGCAGCCGGGTTACGCATGGCTGATATCTCGCGCTGGTTGGGCGACTACCGCAAACTGGTGCGGACCATGCCCAACACACCGGCCTTGATCGGTGCCGGCGTAACCGCGTTGTGCGCCGATCCCTCGGTCGATCTCGAAGGACGCACCAATGCCGAAAAGATTCTGAAGGCAGTGGGCAGCACGGTATGGATCGAAAACGAAACACAGATGGATGCGGTTACCGCGGTGTCCGGTAGCGGCCCGGCCTACGTGTTCTATTTTCTCGAAGCAATGGAGTCGGCTGCGATCAGGCTGGGTTTCGATTCGCAAGCCGCGCGCAGGTTGACGGTGGAAACCTTTCTTGGCGCCACTCGACTGGCGGAACAAAGCAGCGAACCGATTTCGGTACTGCGCGAACGCGTCACATCAAAAGGCGGCACCACCGAAGCGGCTTTGCTGTCATTTGGGGTCAGTGGAATTGCAGAGGCCATCGAGCGTGGCATCGTAGCCGCCGAAGCCCGTGGCCGAGAACTCGGCGAAGTTCTGGGCAAGGACTAGATATCAATGCTCACGCAAATATTCATCTTCATTCTCGATACGGTCTGCGGCCTGTTTACGCTGGTGCTGCTGGTACGCTTTGCCATGCAATGGGCGCGCACACCCTTTCGCAACCCGCTCGGCGAATTCGTGATCGCTGCGACGGACTGGATGGTGCGACCGGTACGCCGAGCCGTTCCGGCGTTGTTCGGCTTCGATACGACGAGTTTGTTGCTGGCCTGGCTCTGGCAGGTGGTCGATCAGGGGTTGATGCTGGGCCTTTCGGGTGTGTTGTTTGCCGTATCGCCAGCGCCGACTTTTGTTGTGGCCATTCTGGCCGCGCTGGAAGTGGTGAAAGTGGGTTTGTATCTGGTGATTGGCGTGGTCGTGGTTTCCGCCGTGTTTTCCTGGGTCAATCCCTACGCGCCGCTGGCCGGAGTGTTCAATACCTTGACGCAGCCCCTGCTGCGTCCTTTCCGGCGCTTTATCCCAGCTTTGGGAGGGGTTGATCTGTCGCCTCTGGCCTTGTTGCTGATTTTGCAGATTGCCCTGTTTGTCATTGCCAGTCTGCGTCACAACGTGCTTCCGATGATTCTGATGTCATGACCTGGCTGGTCGCTGAGTCCGACGCGGTGATACTGCGTTTGCATGTTCAGCCAGGCGCCAAGAAAACCGAAGTGGCCGGCTTGCATGGCGATTCGCTAAAAATAAGGCTTGCGGCACCGCCCGTGGATGGTAAGGCCAACAGCTGTTTGCTCGGATTTCTTGCTGATCAGCTGGGCCTTGCCAAATCTGCAGTCCGCCTTTTAAGCGGCGAAGCGTCACGCAGCAAGAGAGTGCGCCTGACTGGTGTCGATCCCGCGAAGATAAGAAAAGTGTTCGGTGTTCACTGAACTCCTCGTTGCGATTTGAGTTTTGCCTGTTTAGTTTCGGGGGCTCGATCGCGATTTTTTTGCCGGCTTGCTTCGGTGCTGGCGTGGAGTCGGTGTCATCTCCTTTAAAAGAAGCTCCTTCCTGATCCAGTCCACGAATACACGGGTGCGGGTGGGTAGCAGCCTGGCGTGGGGATAGACAACACTGATCGAGCGCGGCGAAGGTTCGAAATTTTCGAGTACGCGAACCAGCCGACCATCCGCCAGGTAGGGGGCAGCCTGATAGGAAATGAACATACCGAAGCCAAGTCCCGCTGCACAGGCTTCCACTGCGGGCGCTGCATGGTTGAATTCAAGATTTCCCGTGACGGACAGGGTAAATTTTCGTTTTCCATCAAGGAAGGTCCACCAAGGGGCGGTGGCACCGATGAAGCGCACGCAGTTTGCGTCCAATAAGTCTCGCGGATGCTTGGGAATTCCGCGTTGGTTCAGATAATCGGGACTGGCGACAACGATGCGGCTGATTTCGCCCAGAGTCCGCGCTACCAACGACGAATCTGCGAGTTCGCCGATACGAATCCCGACATCAATGCCTTCGTCAACTAAATCCACCAGACGATCTAGTAGCAGCAAGCGACAAGTGACCTTTGGATAGCGCTGGACGAATCGGGTAACAAGCGGTGCGATGTACATCTGGCCAAACAGCACGGGGGCCGTAATGGTAAGCGCTCCGGCAGGCTCCGTGTTTTCACGGCGCAATGCGGCTTCCGCCTCATCGATGCCTGCCAGCAACTGGCGGCAGCTTGCAATATGGCTGCGGCCTTCAGTGGTCAGCGAAAGACGACGGGTGGTTCGGTTGAACAGGCGCACACCCAGGTGTGCTTCCAACGCCGCCAGCGTGCGAACAACGGCGGGCAGGGATGCCCCCAGCACCCTGGCTGCCGAGGTGAGACTTCCGGCATCAGCAATGGCCACAAAAGTCTGCATTGCACGAAGTCTGTCCATGATGCGATTGCTCCAGTTAGTGGATTAGTTAATTCCATTTTGCCCAATTTATTGCAGACTTGAAGCAGCAGACAATCTTCGCACTTCATCGTTCTCAGGAGATTGTCATGTCTTTGCCAGCTAACCCTCGTCCCAGTCTTCCTATCCGGCTCCACGGCTTCAAGCTTTCGGGCCATTGCCATCGTGTGGAGCTGTTTCTGTCCATATTGAATTTGCCAGTGGAATATTTTCCGGTAGATTTGCCCGGTGGCGAACATAAAAAGCCACCGTTTTTAGCCATGAATTCTTTCGGTCAGGTTCCGGTGATCGACGACAATGGCTATGTACTGGCCGACTCCAACGCAATTCTGGTGTACTTGGCTGGCAAATATGATGAAGCTACCTGGTTGCCGCGCGACCCGTCGGGTGCGGCGAATGTTCAGCGTTGGCTCACCGTCGCCGCCGGACCGCTCGCTTTTGGCCCTGCTCTATCTCGCGCTACCCGCCTTTTTGCCAGACAGGTAAATCCCGATGCAGAAACGCGTGCCCATGCACTGTTTCAAGTCATGGATATCGAGCTAGGCAAAAGAGAATTTCTGGCAGGCTCGCGGCCAACCATTGCTGATATCGCCAACTATTCCTACGTTGCACATGCTCCAGAGGGCGGAGTAATGCTAGCTGACTATCCAAACGTACGTGCATGGCTTGGCCGTATTGAAGCTCTGTCCGGATTCGTTGCCATGGCGCGGTCGCCGGGATGATGCCAGCGCAAGAGGGTTCGACGCCCTATCATCTTGGTGAAACCACGGTGCAGGCGCGAGCCGGCACACGTGAACAATCAGCTGTCGTTGGGTTGAGAGTGTTTCGCGACTACATGTCGGACCAGCACCGCAATTTCTTCAGCCAATTGCCATTTGTCATCGCGGCTGCTGTTGATAGCGAGCGTCAGCCTTGGGTCGGAGTATTGGCAGGACCCGCCGGATTCATCACGGCACCGACACCGCGCAGACTGGAGATAACAGCTCATTCAGCAACAGACGAGCAGTTTCAGGGATTGCTGCAGATCGGGCATCCGCTCGGCTTGTTGGGTATTCAGCAACATACGCGACGACGCAACCGGCTCAATGGAATTGTCGCTGAGGTTGGTAGCGGCCGGGTTGCGATCACGGTGAGTCAAAGCTTTGGCAACTGCCCCAAGTACATCCAGGCGCGAGAGGTCTCTTTTACTGCGGCCATGCTCAGAACAAGCGAAGATCATTGGATGGAAGGCCTTGATTCCCGGGCGCGCGCAATGGTTGTGTCCGCAGATACTTTTTACATTGCAACGGCGCATCCTGACGCGCTCTCCAACAGCGATCCCGCGAAAGGCGTCGACGTGTCCCATCGCGGTGGCCGCCCTGGTTTCATCCGTCTTCTCGAAGACGGCAGCCTGCTCATTCCAGACTACGCCGGTAATGGCTTCTTCAACTCTTTAGGCAATCTCCAACTGAACCCCCTTGCAGGGCTTCTTTTCACCGACTTCACCACGGGAGATTTACTTCATGTTTGCGCAGTGGCGGAAATCATATGGGAGGGTGCGGAACTCAGTGGCATGCCGGGAGCCGAGCGTCTGTTGCGATTGCATCCGCGCAAGACTTTGTATCGCGAAGGTGTTTTGCCTTTGCACTGGGGTCCAGCGACGCTATCGCCCTACCTTCCCGGTGAAAAAATGGACTGACGAAACTCGTGGATGAGCCTGGGCAATAATCTCTCTGGAAACGCGCTCAGTTCAAAGTTCCGTCAAAAGCCAGGTGTCCATCGATCAGGGTATAGCGCACACGTCCAGGCAGTTTCTGGCCCAGGAAAGGAGTGTTCTTGCCCTGGCTCCTGAGATTCTCGCGACTCACCAGCAATTCGGCGGCGGGATCAAATACGCAGACATCGGCGGCTGCACCGAGTGATAGATTGCCGGCTTTGACGCCGAGAATGCGAGCCGGATCGGAGGTAACACGCGCTAACGCAGTAGACAGCGGCAACTTCATTTCCAGCGCCCACTTGAGCGTCAGCGGCAGCAATAATTCCAATCCCGTGGCACCGGCTTCCGCTTCTTCAAACGGCATTTGCTTGGCGTCGTCGTCGACCGGCGTGTGGTCTGATATCAGCGCATCGATGGCGCCTGTCGCCAAGCCCTGGCGCAATGCTTCGCGGTCGCTCCGACTGCGCAGTGGCGGGTCCAGACGTGCATGCGCGTTGAAAAATCCGATGTCCTTGTCGGTGAGGTGCAGATGATTGATCGTCACTTCGCAGCTGACATTGATACCGGCGGCGCGTGCAGCGACAATCATTTCCAATCCCGCCGCTGAACTGATGCGGCGCAGATGCAGACGTACGCCGGTTTCGCGAACCAGATGCAGCAAGGTGGCAATTGCGATGGTCTCGGCCGCCACCGGTATGCCGGCCAGGCCAAGGCGTGCCGCGACTTCGCCATCGTGAGCGACACCCTTTCTGGAAAGAAAGGGATCTTGAGCCTGCAGCCAGACTGGAAAGTCGTAGGTTGCCGCGTACATCATCGCTCGCAGCAGTACCTGCGTGTCGACAATCGCGCGATTAGCCTGACCAAAAGCGACGCAGCCGGCTTCGCTCAGTTCCGCCATTTCGGTGAGTGCCTGGCCTTCAAGTTGCGTCGTCAGCGCTCCCACTGGATGGACATGGGCAAATTCGGGCAAGCGCGCGCGATGGCTGAGCATTTCAACCAAACCCGGCTCGTCCAGCACCGGATCGGTATCGGGCGGACAGGCCAGTCGAGTCACACCGCCGGCCGCTGCTGCCGCCATTTCGGATTCCAGCGTGGCCTTGTATTCGAAACCCGGTTCGCGCAGGCGTGCCGCAAGATCGATCAGGCCGGGGCAAACAATGCAGCCTGTGGCATCCAGAACGCTGTTGGCGCTATCCACGCCCCAGCCAACGGGTGCATTTCCGACACCGACGATGCGGCCGGCCGCGATAAACAAATCAAGCGGCTTGTCGGTCTTGCTCGCCGGGTCGATCAGCCGGCCGTTCCTGATGTGGATTTTCATGCTCACGTATTCCCTGCCAGCATGGCCATGACCGCCATGCGCACCGCGATACCGAAGGTGACCTGCGGAAGAATGACTGCCTGACTTCCATCGGCGACAGCTGAATCGATTTCCACCCCACGGTTCATCGGCCCCGGATGCATCACGATGGCGTCGGGTTTGGCCAGCGCCAACTTGTCCGGTGTCAGGCCGTAGGATTTGAAAAACTCCTGCGTCGACGGTAGCAAGGCACCCTGCATGCGTTCGCTTTGTAGTCGCAGCATCATGACGACATCCACGCCACGCAGGCCTTCTCTCATGTCGTTGAAAACTCTCAAGCCAAGTCGCTCTATGCCGGTGGGCAGCAGGGTCTTTGGTGCAATTACGCGAACTTCGGGAACTCCGAGAGTGAGCAGCGCATGGATCTGACTGCGCGCCACGCGCGAGTGAAGTATGTCGCCGACAATCGCGACGGTAAGTTGAGAGAAGTCCGTCTTGTAGTGACGGATGGTGTACATGTCCAGCAGTCCTTGCGTCGGATGAGCGTGACGGCCATCACCGGCATTGATCACGTGAATGTGTTCGTGTCCGGTCGTGCCCAGATGTTGCGCGATGAGGTGAGGAGCGCCGCTCGAAGCGTGGCGCACGATAAACATGTCGGCTTGCATCGCGGCGAGGTTGTCTGCCGTGTCGAGCAGGGTTTCTCCTTTGTTGGCCGAAGACGTATTGATGTTGAGATTGATGACATCGGCGGAAAGTCGCTTTGCGGCAATCTCGAAAGTGGTACGGGTGCGCGTCGAATTTTCAAAAAACAGATTGAATACGCTTTTACCGCGCAACAAGGGCACTTTTTTTACTTCACGTTCGGAAACTACCGAGAAAGGCGCCGCTGTATCGAGAATGCGTGTCAACACATCGCGAGGCAAGCCCTCGATGCTCAGCAGATGTGTGAGCTCACCATGTTGGTTGAGTTGCGGATTCTGCACGGCGCGCAAGGCGCTCATTTCTTGTCGCCTCCTCTGCGCTGGATGCCATTGGTCTTCACGTCAGACTTTGCTTGAGTAGTGTCTTTTTCGACCAACCGGAACGAAAGTAAACCCTCACTGGTTTTCTCCAGCGCCAGCATTTGTGTCTCGGGCAAACTCAGCGAATGAGGGCAAAACGTTGCCGCGACGGGGAGCTCGCGACCGGCACGATCGGTAAGCACGGCTAAATCGATCCTGGTTGGTCGGCCGTAGTCGAACAGTTCGTTCATTGCCGCACGAATGGTGCGACCGGTGTAGAGCACGTCATCCACAATGACAATGTGTGCACCCTCGACCTCGAATGGAATTTGCGACGCCTTGGTGTTTGTGTGCAAACCTCGCCGATGATAGTCATCACGGTAGAACGAGATATCGATCGAGCCGGCGGGAATTTCAAGTCCAAGCGCTGCATGCAACCGTTCTGCAACCCAGACGCCTCCGGTGTGTATGCCAACCAGGGCTGTTTTGGAGGGATCAACATGCGCTCGCATGGCTTCGGCGAGTGCGGTACAGAGTGCTTCTGCGTCAGGCAGGGATGTGGGCATTGGCGTGACTGGTTGATTGATGAATGGCTAGAAGTTCAAACCAGCTCCGGAGAATAATGCATGCAGCTTCTGCGTCAAGCTGTTGTTTGCGTTTTTGCCAGGGAAGCCCCCGGTCGCGCAAATTGGCTTCGGCTTCGGTCGAGCTGAATCGTTCATCGACATACTCGACCGGAAGCCGAAATCGACCACGCAGTTGATTGGCGAAGCGCTCGCAACGCGCTGTCATTTCATGCGGACTGCCGTCATCGTTAAACGGGCGGCCCACCAGCAAACGCGAAGCCTGCCATTCGCCGATCAATTCGCCGATCGCGGCGAAGCGCGCATCGTTTGTTTCGTGGGTGATCGTGGTCAGGGCACGTGCCGTTCCGGGGCGACCTTCGTCCAAAACCGTTCCGATAGCGACACCAATGCGCTTCTCACCAAAATCGAATGCAAGCACCGAACCGGTAATTGAAAGTGCAGAATCCGTTGTTCGCTCAGGCATGGCCTGCGACTTCGGACAGGTTGGCAAAATCCACCCCCAACAATTGCATTGCGGCCGGAAGGCGCTCTTCGGGGGGGACCGAAAAGATGATGCCGATGTCTGCCTCGACCGTGAGCCAGGCGTTTTGGGACAACTCCCACTCCAACTGTCCGGCCGTCCATCCTGCATAGCCGAGACTGACCAGTACTTCGGCCGGTTCGCCGGTGCTGCCCATGGCTAGGAGTATGTCGCGCGAACTGGTCAGCGCAACGTTGTCGCTGACGTCCAGCGAGGATTGCCAGTGTCCTGCCGGACGGTGCAATACGAAGCCTCGATCGGTTTGTACTGGGCCCCCAAAGTACACAGGCAGGCCACCGAAGCGCTCTTCGGCCTGCTCGTCCTCGAGTGGAATGCCGACCCGTTCGAACAGGCCGGCAAGACTCATATCAATCGGACGATTGACCACAATCCCGATTGCGCCGTCGGCGTTGTGCTCGCAAATGAAGGTCAGCGTGCGAGAAAAATTCGGATCGGTCATGGCGGGCATGGCGATCAGAAAGTGGTTGGAAAGATTGGCGGTTTCCATAAGCGTACCGTCATTGTAATCTTTCAGTCCGTTCCCGAATATCCCCGACAAATCGTCCCTTGATCATGCGGTTGGCCGGTTTGCGCTGCGAACCGCCCGCGCTTGACCCTCTTGCACTTCGATTTTTGCGTCGAAGATTTGCCTGAACACGCTGATGAAGTCATTTCCGCCGTGTGGTGAACAGGCGGAACGTTGCCCGGACGCCGTGCCACCAGCGCCGACTTTTTGTTTCGAACGACAAAAATTCGAAAACAGATGAAGTGGGCGGTCTCGAACACGGATGCGATGAAACCAGTCGCAGATGCCCTGTCACCCGCAAATCCGTACAAAATAGAACGGCCCTCCAAATCAGGAGAGCCGTCCAGATACTGGTGGTGATGAGTGGACTTGAACCACCGACCCCCGGATTATGAAAATCAGGGCCGTTAATTTTGGTCTTTAAAATCAATACCCGGCAGCGCTCGCCCGCGTAGCAAATAGCCCCAGATAGCAGTAAAACCACTCACGGGAATTTGAGCCAGCTACGTTCTGGCTACGCTAACCGCGCGTGAAATACCACTTTAGGCAGTTGCTTTACTAGGCGGAGGACCAAACGAAAGGTCTAGCGCTGCAAGTCGAACGTTAGGGGGCTTAGGAATTTTGTATAGAACCTCGATGACCAGCTCATCAAAGTCCCGCTGCGCGGGATAAGGATAGTTAGAGGACTTGAGCCAGTAGGTGAGATAGATTCCATGTGTTGTACCAATACGACTCATATATTCTGGAAGCTGAACCTGAAGTCCGTGTGCGAGCTTTGCACTATCAGCTTTTTTAGCTTCAATTGCGATCTTCGCTAAGCCCGTAGTCAAAACCGGTGCGACCACATAAAAATCGACGTTTCCACCACCTGCGACGGGTTCGCACGTTACGTCGAAGTTTTTTGCTGCGCCGTGTGAGGTAAGGAACGATGCTACATATCTTGAAATTTCCGACTCATCAATAGGCCTCGTTTGGTCCCCACCTTTACCCCATACGAATCTTTCACCTCCGTGGCGTCGAATGTCATGCTCACATAGGCGTAGGCAATCGAACACAGTTGAAAATACGTCGTCGATATTCTTATAGGACGAGTTGGATAAGAGGTTCTCTGTTCGTAGAAGCTTGACAAGCTCTGCGGGTGGGAGGGTAATTTGGGTGCTAGCCGTCTTAATCTGCTGGCCAATGACTTCCTCAGTACTCCGCGAAGGCCAAACTCCGCATGAAATCGAATCAATATTCCATTGAATGACGACCCTACGGGCCTCGTTGCCCATGTATTGCTCGCTGTGCTGACTGACACCATTGCGGCTAACGAATATCATCCCATCACAAACCCATGCCTCAAAATCGTAGCCTGGATAAGAAAGCTTGAAAAGGGGCACGCGACTTGTCAAAAAGCCAGGCCCTGCTCTGAATGTAATTGCTCCAGTGGGTTGGCAGAAGTTGGAAAACGAGATCTGGCTCGCGAAATGAATAAGGAGTTCCAGCCTTGCTGGTCCGAGCGTTCGGGATTCAACTAGCTCCATAACGTATTAGCATTCGGTAGAGATCTAGGCTGCGGGATACTTAACGTCAGACAGCGAACGAGTCAGGACCGTTTTGAACTCTTGCTTCGTCCGTAAGCTCGAATTCGACAGCTAGCTGCTCAATAGCGTCACGAAAGCGATGTTCCTGCACGTCGCCAGCTAGACGCAAGAGCGGGAGCATAAGCGTTTGATAGTCTGGGATAGGCATGATGCTAATTTTCCTAAAAAATGGGCATGCCAAAAAAAATATTCTAATAGGATACACCCTTGATGCGCGGCCGAATACTCATGGCGATTTCCGCAATCCCCGCCGTTTGCCCCACGCTAGCAAAAATCCACAGCCGGACGCTGACGGCCCCCAAATGGCCAAGGCGGCGCCCGCCTGTGGGGTTTTGCGTACTAGGTAGAATCGCGGAATGCAAACAACATCCCAATAGCGATGCCCAGCTTCTTTGACGGCCCCAAGAAATCCTTGCGTCGACTCCTGGGCCAGCCTCCTGGCAAACCAGTGTCACTCGCGGCTGAACGTGTCCTCCTGGTATTCTGTGAGCACGGCGTCGAAGCCGCCCAAATCCCTCGCCTGCTGCCGCAGATCGGACTCGACGACCTGCACACGCCAGAAAAGCTCCTGGCCATCCTGACCCCCGAGCTGATCGACAAGATTGCCAAGCTCTTCGCGGTGCGCAGCCAATGGCTCGAAGGCTGCGACGACCGAATCTATGAGTATCTCGCGACCTACAAGGAACCGCAGCGCTTACTCAACCATTTACGCACTTTGTGGCTACTTCCTTCCTGGAAGAACGAATTTCTCACGCCTCTCCGCATTCTCACGACAACCAAATGCCTGGACTATCGCGACGACCAGCGCTTTGAGCTGGCCCCTGTACTCTTTGAGCCTATTACAACCTTGGGCGATGAAACCATCTACCGTTATCACATTTACCAGGATGGCTTTTGCTGGGATCACGCACCAGCCCGTATCGAGCTGAAAGCCATAGGTCGGACGATCTGGAATTCCCTGGGGAAGCGAATTCCGCTCTGTTACGTTAGCCCACACGACATGGAAGAAGTGCTCGAAGGCCGACGCATCCCACGGTCGTTGTTCAGCCGCGGCTATCTTCATGATCCTTCGTTCGAAGACTATATTCTCGACGGCGCCAAATCGGTTGTTGCCAGGGAAACCGACGAGTTGCCCACCGTGTTCGAGTACATGGCGACTGAGAATCTGGATATGTACGACTTCCGGTCGGTTGCCATCACTCCCGACACCGAGACAGAACCCGAAGCAAATCCCGACGCCCCCGAGCCTTCAGAAGCGCAGGAGCTGTCCAAGAAATCAGGCAAGCGCCAAGTGCAGGCCGGAAATTGGAAAGACATCCGAACTGCGGCTAAGGCGCTATGGGCGCAGGACGATCAACTTTCGATTGCTGACATGATCCGGCGACTCAATGCTATACCCGCTCTGAAGGCAAACAAGACAGAGAGCGCCATTCGCAAGCACATTTGTGACTTGGCACCCGAAGGTATTCGCGGGAAACCCGGACGAAAGCCCAAACAATCCGGCTGAATGCTTCATTCGCTTGGGCGTTAACTCCCTGACCAAGCGTAGTAAAGAATTGGGAAGTTTGCCGCGCCCGTCCCAATTGCAACTATCCAATTTCTTGTTCTTGCTCTGTGCAAGATTCTTCGGACTCCTTCAATTCAACAGGAGTCACGAAAAATGCAATCCAGGAAACGGCCCTCTGCAACGGCAGCGGGCGAGCAAGACGGCCCGCCCGCCCGCATCGCGGAGCGAGCGGCCGGACGGGGCGGCGCAGCCGCCCCTAGACTTGACAAAAGGACATATCTCGACAAAGAACAAGGCCGCTATTCGGTGATCCTTCGGGACTACGGGGGCGGATTGTGTGAGGTGGGTTGGTCATTTGTTCCTGCCCGCCCTCCTTTCCGGTCAGCCGGTCGCGGGGTATCCGATCAGGCCGAGCTAAATCAGATGCGTGCGGTTCGTCGGGCGCGTTCCCGATTGCGGCAACTCATCCTTTCCGCACAGGCTGACCACCTGCTGACCCTGACCTATCGAGAGAACGTCACCGACTTCAAACAGGCCTGCAATGACTTGAGCCGTTACATTCGCGCGGTCAGGACGCATTTGCCCGGCTGGGTGTTTATTGCTGTTCCTGAGAAACAGAAACGCGGGGCCTGGCACTGGCACCTGGCCGTGGTCGGTCGCCAGGACGTGGTTCTGCTGCGCAAGCTCTGGTTGCGTATCGTCGGCGAGGGCAACATCGATGTTGAACCGCCCAAGCGTGGCACGAACCGTCGCCTGTCCATCGTCACCTACCTGGGCAAATACCTGGCCAAAGGCTTCGAGGAAGGCCACAGAGAACTTTACGGGCATCGCTATCGTGCATCACAAGGCATCCAGGTGCCCAGTGAATCCATTGCAATTCCTGAACATCTGCGGGAAGCGGTATCCGCTTATCTAATCGACCAGCTACGGCAGCGGGCCGGATCGGTGGGCTTCGTCTGGGTCGATCCACTGTTCATGGCAGGCTGGGCCTGTTCCTGGGGCTGAGCGATGGACTCGACATCAACCCTGCCGGGGAATAGTCCCGAGTTCGACGTCGACGACATCGACTGGGCACTGGGCGAACTGCTCCACATGATTGGCGAGGCAAAACGGGCAAGGTGCTGTCCCCAGAACTACAACCCTCTGCTGTTCTATCGCTGTATGCACATCATCGGAAGGCAGCCGCTGGAAGTTCGCCTGAGCTGCATCGAGATCGTGCGAAACGCGATTCGTTTTGGCTGAGCGGTAACGAATCCATGGAAACGCTGACCCTGCAAGAAGCCGCCGACTTCCTCAAGATTCATCCAGTGACCTTGCTCGACAAAGCCAACGCCGGCATTGTGCCGGGGGCCAAGATCGGCAAGCGCTGGCTGTTCGTGAGGATTGACCTGGTGGAGTACATCCGGTCACAATACCCACGGCGAGCGTTGCAGGGTGAACATGAAAGGAGCATCACATGTCACTCTTCAAACGCAAGGACTCCCCATATTGGTGGGTCAAACTCACGCCACGCAGCGGACCGCCTATACAGCGAAGCACTGGGACTCCCGACAAAAAGCTAGCCACGGAGTACCACGATAAGCTCAAGGCATCGCTGTGGGATCAGGAACGGCTCGGCATTAAGCCAAGTCGCTCTTGGCGTGAGGGGGTTGTTCGCTGGCTGGAAGAGACTTCTGAGAAGGCAACGCATCAGGAGGACAAAAAGAAGCTGATCTGGCTTCATGTCCATCTGGGTGACTTGAACCTCGACGAGATCACGCTTGATGTGATTGACCGAATCAGGTCGGCAAAGCTGAAAGAAGCCTCCAAGGGCACGACCAACCGGTATTTGGCGCTGGTTCGGGCCATTCTGCTTCGGGCACGTGACGAATGGGAATGGGTCGATAAGGTGCCGAAGATCAGGCTCTTTAAAGAAACGACAAGCCGCGAAAGGACGCTCACGCATGAGCAGGCGAAATGCTTGCTCGACGAGTTGCCGGAGCATCAGCGTGAATTGGTGCTGTTCTCTCTGGCAACCGGACTACGGCAAAGCAACGTTCTCTGTCTGGAGTGGGGGCAAGTGAATCTGGAATTGCGTCATGCCTGGGTCAAGGGCACGCAATCCAAGAATCGCCGCCCGATCTCCGTGCCGTTGAACGATGTGGCGCTGGCCGTCCTCGTGAGACAGACAGGAAAGCACTCTGAGCGGGTTTTTACGTTCCGGGGCAAGCCTATCAACTCGGTCAATACGAAAGCCTGGCATGCGGCCCTTAAACGGGCAGACATCGAAGATTTCCGATGGCATGACTTGAGGCACACCTGGGCGACCTGGCAGCGACAGGCGGGCACACCGACTCATGAACTGCAACGATTGGGTGGGTGGCGTACCGGGGCGATGGTGGAGCGATATGCCCATCTTGCGCCGGAAAGCCTTGCTGTTGCTGCTTCGCGGTTGGACTCCGTTCTCGCTGGCTACGATTCAGCTACGCGAGGCACCAA
>JAIPCS010000016.1 GCA_021738105.1 Sulfuritalea sp. | reverse complement strand
CCCGCCGGCACGCGCCCTTCGCTGCGAATCTGATCGATCGTTTTTTCGACCGCCTCCTTGGCCCGCGTGCCATTGAAGAAACGCAGGGTCGGACTCACTTCCGGCAACTTGGCCAACCGTGTCGGTGGCAGCGGCTTGGCCGCGTCAACCCAATAGACATTCTCCGGTCGCAATTCCCGGATCAGCGAAAAGAAGGGCAGAAAATAAGCGATGAGTCGCTCGCCAAGCTCTATTTCGAGAGGCTGGAGGTTGCCCATCGACGTGGCCTGAAATACCAGTACTCGGAGATACTCTGCCTCAATAGTTGTTTCCGGGCTATTGGCGTACAAGCGTAGCGCCTTCTGAGCGACTTTGGCTTCTACGGCGGCGAGATAGATGCCTCCAATATCGCGCCAGAATTCAGGATCGACCGGCCCGTAACGGAACTGCTTCCACTTGAGCAGAACCGCTTGGGCGTTGATCAGGCGGGCGAAAAGCAAAGGCAACTGCGTTTGGACCGTATCCCGCTCCTTCTCCGAGCTGCGACATCGGGACAGAACATCCAGATACGTCATGGCAAGTTGTTGCCAATAACTATGGCCAAGTTCCCACTGCCTGGATTCCTGCGCCCGACCCGCGCCGCTCATCGCAGGATAGTCGCGGCCGAGGCGTCGCGCCTGTGCCACCGCAGCCTCATCCAGCTTGAAAATCAGATCGAGCCGGGCAGCCAGCTTGAAACTTTCGTCGGCAGTGAGTGACTCCAGCCAGGCACCCGCGTCCTCCACGGCCCCTTGCGGCTCGCGACTGGCGATCTCGGCAAGAATGCGCTTGGCTTCGCGCGCGTCCGCCAGAGGATGGGATGACTTATTGGAAAAGAATCCGAGCATGTTGGTTTTTCAGTGTGTCGTCGACAGGATAACGTCTCGTTTGAACCTTGTCATTCCTGTCTCAAAACTTTGGAAATCAGGTCCAGGCTATTGGCGAAGCAGAATGACGCGACCAAGCCCCCTCAAGGGTGGGTACCGGTGTGCTGGCTGCGCGCGTGTGGGACAAGGTCACGAACAATTCCAGTAAAATTGATCGCAGATTATATAAGTCCCGCCACCATCTGCCATGCGCCCCTACCTCGATTTGATGCGCCACGTCCTCGACCACGGTCAGGAGAAATCAGACCGCACCGGCACGGGGACCCGCTCGGTTTTCGGGTGGCAGATGCGTTTTGATTTGACAGAGGGATTCCCGCTGCTGACCACCAAGAAACTGCATCTGCGCTCGATCATCCACGAGTTGTTATGGTTCCTGAAGGGCGACACCAACATCCGTTACCTCAAGGAAAACGGTGTATCGATATGGGACGATTGGGCCGACGCCAATGGTGATCTCGGTCCGGTCTATGGTCACCAGTGGCGCCACTGGCCAGCGAGCAATGGCAATGAAATCGATCAGATCGCTCAGTTGATTGAAGGACTGAAGAAGAACCCTGATTCCCGGCGGCACATCGTTTCGGCCTGGAATCCGACCGATATCCCGCAAATGAAATTGCCGCCCTGCCACGCGCTTTTTCAGTTCTATGTTGCCGATGGCAGGCTGTCCTGTCAGCTCTACCAACGTAGCGCCGATATATTCCTGGGCGTGCCATTCAACATTGCCTCTTACGCGTTATTGACGCTGATGGTGGCGCAGGTCTGCGAACTCACTCCCGGCGATTTTGTGTGGACCGGAGGCGATTGCCATCTCTATACCAATCATATCGAGCAAGCCAGGCTGCAACTATCACGCGACTTGCGCGCTCGTCCCACAATGCACTTGAACCCGGCGGTCAAGGATATCTTCGGCTTTTGCTATGAAGACTTCAGGCTCCAGGCTTACGATCCTCACCCCCATATTCCCGCACCGGTTGCGGTTTGAGCGAAGCGTGAGCAACATCGCCGCGCGCACTGGATCAGGCTCGACATGATCCTTGGCGGCGATATCGGTGGCACCAAAACCCTGCTGGGTATCAAGCGCGAGGGCGAACTGGTCATAGATCGCCGTTACACCAACGCCGACTTTTCCGACTTCGCCGCTCTGCTCGCCGCCTTCTTCGCGGACGCACAGACCGATCCATCCCGCATCACGAGCGGCTGCCTTGCCGTGGCGGGACCGATTGCCGACGACCGCCGTTCAGCACGTCTGACCAATCTTCCGTGGACCATTGACAGCCAGGCCCTGGCCGAACGCTTCAAGCTGCCGCGCCTGCGACTGGAGAACGACTTTGCAGCCGCTGCACTGGGCTCCGTTGGCAGTTCAGTATCGCAGCGATTCGTCGTGCAGCCGGGCAAGCCGCTGGCAGCGGCACCCTGCCTCGTCCTGGGGGCCGGCACCGGCCTCGGCATGGCCGTTGTCTTGCCCGAAAACGGACACTGGCGGGTCATTGCCGGTGAGGGCGGACATGCCGCCTTCGCGCCCGCCGACGAGAGACAGATGGCGCTATGGGAATTTTTGCGTGCTCGGCATGGCCGAGTCACCTGGGAGCGCGTTGTATCCGGCCCCGGGATCGTGGCAATTCATGAATTCATCTCGGGCACGGTCCTGGCGCCCGAAGACATCACGGCGCGCGCACTGACCTCACCGGATAGCGTCGAACGTCAGACAGTGGAACTGTTCCTTTCCACCTACGGTGCGATCGCCGGCGACATGGCCCTGGCCTGTCTGCCGCGTGGTGGCGTATTTCTCGCCGGTGGAATCATCTCCAGGCTGATTCCGATACTGTCGGGCAGTGGTTTTCTCAACGCGTTCAACGCCAAGGCTGAACATGCCGATATCGCGAAACAGCAGCCCATTTTTATCCCGACCGAGCCTCTCCTCGGATTGCACGGTGCGTTCGGTTTTTCGCAGGAGTGATCATTGACGAATGTCAATAACTTGTCATACGGTGAGCGCACCATGCAAGTGTGATTATTTCAACAAAAGGAGGATCCAGAATGGTGAGCTCCAAGAAGAACGTGCCAGTTTCCGCTGGCAAACGTGCGGCTCCAACAAAACCGAGCATTTCGGATACGCCCGTCAAACCGCCAACGGCCAAACCCAAGACGGCCAAAAAACCTGGCACGACGGGAAAAACGTCTCCAGCAGTGAAGATGGCTGCGGCCAGGCCCTCCGTCGAAAAGCCGGCGCGGTCGCCGCGCAAAAAAAAGCCGGCAGTGGTGCCGGTGGACCAGCGCAAGCACTACGTCGAAGTGGCCGCGTATCACATCGCCGAACGCCGCGGTTTTGCGCCGGGCAACCCGCTCGACGACTGGGTTCAGGCCGAAGCCGAGATTGATCGGCTACTGGCAGCGGGGCTGCTGGGCGGTTAACCACAAATTTCGCAGTGCAGCGCTGCAGACGCGAATTGATCGGGTCCGGGTCCCGAAAGGTGCGTGCGGTACGCTCAAGAGGCAATTTGCATGCGGTGAAAGACCGGACGGTGGCGGCTTGAAGGATCGAATGCCGGAGCCTTGGAACGGCCCCGTTCAGGCTCATTCGGAATGTGCGTACCGGCAAAATCGGACTCGGGTATATATTCGAAAGTTGATCACAATCGTGCGGCACTCGATCCGCAACGGAGACAAGACCATGCTTAGTATTGGAAAACAGGTTGGTAAACACGACATCCGGACAGCAGCAAGCGTGAAAGATTGCCTATGAACAAGAGCGAACTGACGCGAAAAACCTTTGCCATCGTGCTGGCCGGCGGGCGCGGCAGCCGCCTCAAGCAATTGACCGACTGGCGCGCCAAACCGGCGGTGCCCTTTGGCGGGAAATTTCGCATCATCGACTTCACTCTGTCCAATTGCGTCAATTCGGGTATCCGAAAAATAGGCGTGGCGACACAGTACAAAGCGCAAAGCCTGATCCAGCATTTGCAGCGTGGCTGGAGCTTTCTGGACGGCCGGTTTCACGAATTCATCGACATTCTGCCCGCGCAGCAACAACTAAGCGAGAATTGGTACCAGGGTACGGCCGACGCCGTATTCCAGAATCTCGACCCGATCCGGCGCAGCCAACCCAAATACGTGCTGGTGTTATCCGGCGATCACGTCTACAAAATGGACTACGGACGTATGCTGTCCGAACATGTGCATCGGCAAGCGGACGTCAGCGTGGCCTGCATCGACGTACCGCTGGAAGAAGCCAGCAGCTTCGGTGTCATGCATGTCGGCGAAAAGCAGCGCATATCGGAGTTCTTCGAAAAACCGGCCAATCCACCACCCATGCCGGGGCGGCCGGACCGGGCCTTGGCCAACATGGGTGTTTACATCTTCAACGCCGATTTCCTGTACGAGCAATTGATCCGCGATCACGACGAGCCGGATTCCTCCCACGATTTCGGCAAGAACATCATTCCCCACTGTCTGGAACGCTACCGCGTCTTTGCCCACAATTTTGCCAACTCCTGTGTCGGGATGGACAGCACCGGCATTCCCTACTGGCGCGATGCGGGCACCATCGACGCGTATTGGGAAGCGAATATGGAGCTGACCAAGATCACGCCGGAACTCAATCTGTACGACGACGACTGGCCGATCTGGACCCATCAGGAGCAGTTGCCGCCTGCCAAGTTTGTTTTCGACGATGACGGGCGCCGCGGCATGGCGGTCGATTCGCTGGTTTCGGGCGGCGACGTGATCAGTGGCGCAGTGGTACGGAAGTCCTTGCTGTTCTCGCGTGTCAACGTGCATAGCTACGCACAAATCGAAGAGTCCGTTATCCTGCCTGATGTGGATATCGGACGCCATGCGAAACTGCGCCGGGTGGTACTGGATAAACATTGCCGCATCCCGGAAGGCATGACCATCGGCTACGACATCGCCGCCGACCGCCAGCGCTTCCACGTTAGCGAAAAAGGCATCGCCCTGGTCACTCCGGAAATGCTCGGCCAGCAAGTTCACCATATCCGCTAACTTTCATGCAGTGATCCGGCACCCCCGATGATGAAACACGTAAAAGTCGCATTGAAGGTCCCCCACCCCCATCCCCGCCCAAGGGCGGGGCTACCGGTCAGCTCGCTTCGTTCGGCTCGCACCCGTCGCTCCGAACGACTTGTTTCACGTTAACACCACGCTCGAACACAACATGAAAACGCTTGATCTGGTATTTCTCTGGCACATGCACCAGCCGGACTATCGCGACCATGGCGCAACAGCTGGTCTCGATTCACCGAAAAAACTCGGCGATGGCGACACGGCCAGGACGTCCATGCCGGAGAGCAGAATCACGGCCGCAGGCGAATTCGTCCTGCCTTGGGTCTATCTGCACGCCATCAAGGACTACAACGACATGGCGGCGCATCTCGAACGCCATCCTCGGATTCGCTGCGTGGTGAACCTGGTCCCGGTGCTGCTCGATCAGATCGAGGACTACGTGCAACAGTTTGCCAGCGGCGAGTTTCGCGATCCGCTGCTGCGCATTCTGGCCACCCCCGATCTGGAAACCCTCAGCGAAGAAGACCGGCACTTGCTGCTGACCACCTGTTTTCGCAGTAATCACAGCACGATGCTGGCCCCCTTTCCCCAATATGAGCGGCTGCACGATCTCTACCAGTTGCTCGCTCACAAGAACAAGCCGGCCTATCGCTATCTCTCGGCCAGCTATTTCTCCGATCTCGTCACCTGGTACCACCTGGCGTGGACCGGCGAGACCGAGCGTCGTCGCGACCCGCTTCTGGCCGAATTGATGAGCCAGGGTGAAGGCTATGACGCGAACGACCGGCGCAGGCTTCTGGAAAGTATCGGCAAGGTGATCACCGGCTTGATCCCGCGCTGGCGAGCGCTTGCCGCAAGCGGCCAGGTAGAGATTTCTTCTACGCCACAAACCCATCCGCTGTCACCGCTGTTGCTCGATTTTGCTGTCGCGCGCGAAAGCGTGCCCGAAGCGGCGCTTCCCTTTTCCGCCGCCTATCCCGGTGGCCGCACCCGCGTCATTCGTCAAATAGAAGACGCCCGCGCCAGTCACGCCAGGCGCTTTGGCGCCGCACCGGTCGGCATGTGGCCCGCAGAAGGCGCCGTGTCCACCGACTTCGTAAAGCATCTGGCGGAATCCGGCTGCCGCTGGATCGCCAGCGGCGAGGGCGGGCTGAACAACAGCCTCTCGGCCGGCGACATTGCCGACCCGCGTGCCGCCTATCACCCTTGGCGTATGGAACAGGCGCCCGGACTGACGCTGTTTTTCCGTGATGAGCGGCTCTCGGACCTGATCGGTTTCGACTATGCCAAATGGCATGGGCGCGACGCTGCCGGACACCTCGTGCACCAGATCGAAAAGATACTCGAGGATGCCGCCGATGACGAAATTCCCGTGGTCAGCATTATTCTCGACGGCGAAAACGCCTGGGAGCATTACCCGTATAACGGATACTATTTTTTCGATGATCTCTACGGATTGCTTGCCGATCATCCAAACATCCGCACCACCACCTATGCCGAAATTCTGGCACGCGAAACACCACCCTCCACTACGGTGCTGCCGCGCCTGACCGCCGGCAGTTGGGTCTATGGAACGCTGTCAACCTGGATCGGCGACGAGGCAAAGAACCGTGGCTGGGATTTGTTGTGCGAGGCCAAACAAAGCTGTGATCGCGTCATTGCCAGTGGCCGGCTCAACGTCGAACAAATCGCTGCGGTAGAAGCGCAATTGGCGATTTGCGAAAGTTCCGACTGGTTCTGGTGGTTCGGCGACTACAACCCGTCTGCCGCCGTCGCCAACTTCGACAGCTTGTATCGACACAATCTGGCACGTTTGTACCAACTTCTCCAGCTGGCACCACCATCGCAGCTCGAAACGTCCATATGCGCCGGATCAACCACTGCCGAAAACGGCTCCATGCGCCGCGCCTCCACCCCTGCTCACTAAAAATACTACATGCCCATCACCCTTCTGTTTGGAGTTCATGCCCACCAGCCTGTCGGAAATTTTCCGGAAGTCATCGACGACGCCCATGTCCGCAGCTACGGCATGTTCCTGCGTGTCATGGAGAAATATCCTGAATTCCGTTTCAGTGTGCACTTTTCCGGTTGGCTGCTGGATGTATTGCTTGAGCGCTTTCCCCAGGACATGCAGCGCCTGACGGCAATGACGAAGCGTGGCCAGGTCGAGTGGTTCGGCTCGGGCGACTGTGAGCCGGTATTGGCGGCAATACCGCATTGCGATCGGATCACGCAGATCATCACGCTGTCCGACAAGATCGAGCGACACTTCGGCACACGTCCGAGCGGTGCCTGG
The DNA here is from genome assembly GCA_021738105.1 of Sulfuritalea sp. The sequence goes on along the minus strand of JAIPCS010000016.1, from coordinate 18,736 downwards.
CTGACAGAAAGAGTCTGGGAATCCTCGGTCATACCGGCGCTGACAGAAGCCGGAATCCGCTACGTTGCTGTCGATGACTATCATTTTCTGTGTGCCGGTGAGGATGGCAGCAGACTCGACAGTTTCTACACCACGGAAGAAGACGGGAAATACCTCGACTTGTTTCCAATTTCCGAAGCAGCTCGCTACCGTCTGCCGTTCTCAAAAGCCGAAGACGCGGTGGCCTGGCTTGAAGACCTGGCGCGCCAGGGTCATCGCGCCGCAATTTATTTCGACGATATCGAGAAGTTCGGCATCTGGCCCGAGACCTATGAGTGGGTTTTCGAAAAAGGCTGGCTGACGCAGTTTGTTGAAGGCGTCCTCAGATCGGATCTGATCCGCACTGAATCCTTTGCCGATTATCACGCGCGCGAAAGAACACGCGGCATCGTCTATTTGCCCACCACGTCCTACATCGAAATGAACGAATGGACGCTTCCGGCCGAACGCTCGCTGGCGTTGCACGATCTGATCGAGACTGAAAAATCGTCGGGCCGTTTCGAAGCGCACAAGCCCTTTCTGCGCGGCGGCATCTGGCGCAATTTCATGTCGCGCTATGCCGAGGCCAACTGGATGCACAAACGCATGCTGAGTGCTTCGCGGCGGCTGGCAGACCTGCCACCGGCACAACGCAGCGATGCCATGCAGGAAAACCTGCATCGGGCACAGGCCAACGACGCCTATTGGCATGGACTTTTTGGCGGGCTCTATTTGCCGCATCTGCGCCGCGCCGTATGGAACAACCTGCTGGCCCTTGAGGTGGCGCTGAATACACTGACGCCTCCAGCCGCCAGCGAAAATATCGATCTTGATCATGACGGGCATCTCGAGCTGATATTGCGCAACGAGGACGTGCAGGTTTTTGTGCGCGACGATGGCAACGCCGCACTGGTTGAATTTTCCAGTCTCAAGCTCGCGCATAACTTCGGCGACACGCTGCGCGCCTATCCCGAGGCTTACCACACCCGAATCGATCAGGCGCAGACGACGCATGCCGAAAACAACGGTATCGCCTCTGCCCACGACCGCATCGCTTTCCTGCAACCGATACAGTCGCAAGACGCCACGCCGGATGAACGTCCGCGCGGGATTTTTCTGGAGCGCGCGAGCGATGTCAGCGGTGTATTGCGCCCGCTCGAACACTATGTTTCAGCCTCACGAGAGGGATGCTGGATCGCCCATTCAGAAAACTATTTCATCGAAAAAACGTACTGCCTTGACGATGACGGATTGCGTGTCGGATTTAGAGCGGCGGGCAGCAACCTGCCTGCCGTGATCGAAACCGAACTCAATATTTCGCTACCCAGTTGCGATGGGTTTGGTGGCCGCTATGTACTGGCCGATGGCAGCATTCCCGGCGGCTTCGGTCAGGAACAGACATTCGATGACCTGCGGCAGATCACCCTCGAAGACAGCGAGCTTGGCGGCGCTTTGACGCTGTATTCCACGCAACCGATGCGCCTCGAAGCTGCGCCCCATCGTACGGTTTCACAGTCCGAAGCGGGCTTCGAAAAGGTCATGCAAGCGGTGTGCATCAGGTTGACCTGGACGCCGCTGGCCGAAACCGAACAGAGCATTTTGCTCAAGGTGATCACTGCAACGTAGAATCAATCGCTCACGTTCTTCAATTATTACCACCAAAGATCATGCCCGGCACACGCTACCAACTAGAAGTTAATCCCGAGATACCCCAGCGTCTGACGCGTCTCGGCGAACTGTCCAACAATCTCTGGTACAGCTGGGACCGACCCACCCGCTCGCTATTTGCGCGCCTGAGCGCCGGCTTGTGGAAAGCGGTCCATCACAGCCCCAAGGCCTTCCTCAAGCGTATCGATCAAAAAAGAATCGGCGACGCCGGCGACGATCCGGTATTCCTCGGCACCATGAATCGGGTGCTTTCCGCCTTTGATTCGTATCAGTCGGAACCCCGCCTGGAACTCCCGGGAAAACCTCCGCTGCAGTCAAACGATCTGATTGCCTATTTTTGCGCCGAATTCGGTTTTCATGAAAGTCTGCCGATTTATTCGGGTGGCCTGGGCATTCTTGCCGGTGACCATTGCAAAGGTGCATCCGACATGCGCCTACCGTTTGTTGCCGTTGGACTACTTTACCGACAGGGCTATTTTCGCCAGACCATCGACCGTGAAGGAAACCAGACTGCACACTACGGCGACAACGATTTTGACGATATGCCGATCGAACCGGTTCGCGCAGAAGATGGGCGGGACGTGCGAGTCAGCGTGGACTTCCCCGGGCGCGTCGTGTGGGTCAAGGTCTGGCGCGCGAGCGTGGGCAAGAACAAGCTATTTCTGCTCGACACCGATCTTGAAGAAAACACCGAAGCGGATCGCGGTATCGCGCATCAATTGTATGGCGGCGACCGCCGCACGCGTATCGAGCAGGAGATCATCCTCGGTGTCGGTGGCGTGCGCGCGCTTGCAGCACTGGGTCTGGCACCAACCGTCTGGCACATCAACGAAGGTCATGCGGCATTTCTGGTACTGGAACGCATCCGCAATCTGGTCGCTCTGAACATGCCCTTTTCCGCCGCGCTTGAAGCGGCGTCCGCCAACACGGTATTCACCACACACACCCCCGTTCCTGCGGGACACGATCATTTCGCTGACGACATGGTTCTGCATTACTTTGGCGAGTTCTGCAAGCTGGTCGGCCTCAATCGGGATACCCTGCTCCACATGGGGCGCGTCGGAGGCGGCAGTGGCGGCGGAACCGACTTCAACATGACGGCGCTGGCCCTGCGTGGCTCGCGCTATCACAACGGAGTATCGCGCATCCACGGCGAGGTCTCCTCACGTATTTGTGCCGACATGTGGCCGCAGGTTACTGCCGCCGAAAACCCGATGGATTACGTCACCAACGCCGTGCATGTACCCACGTTTCTTGCAACCGACTGGTATGAAACCTTTGACCGCCATCTCGGGCTCGGATGGCAACATCGACTCAGCGATCAGGGATGCTGGGACGGCGTGCACCGGATTCCGGACCAGATATTCTGGAGCATTCGCCAATCGCTCAAAGCGCAGTTGTTGCACCTGGTGCACAGTCGGGTCCGTCAGCAGCATTTACGCAACCAAGGTTCCGAAGCGCACCTGGATCGCGTTTTGCGCTATGCGGATCCGGGCAACCCGACCGTACTGACCATCGGTTTTGCGCGTCGCTTCGCCACCTACAAGCGGGCCACACTGCTGTTCAACAACCTCGACTGGCTGCGTGAAATCATCAGCGACACGCAACGGCCGGTGGTGTTCATTTTTGCCGGCAAGGCGCACCCGGCGGACGAACCCGGTCGACTGCTGATCCGACAGATCGCCGAACTCTCCCAAAAGCGCGAGTTCGAAGGTCGTGTACTTCTGGTGGAAGGTTATGACTTGCATCTGGCCCGCCGCATGGTGGCCGGAGTCGACGTCTGGCTCAATAATCCGATCTATCCCCTGGAAGCGTCGGGCACCTCCGGAATCAAAGCGGCGATCAACGGCGGCATCAATCTGTCGGTACTCGATGGCTGGTGGGGAGAGGGTTACGATGGCAAGAACGGCTGGGCGATCAAACCGGCGGCCGAGGGTCTGGATGCGGCCCAGCGCGACAGCGACGAAGGACGGACGCTGTATGAACTGCTCCAGGACAGCGTGATCCCCATGTACTACCGCAGCACGTCGCTCGGCTATTCTCCGGAATGGGTTGCAATGGCCAAACAGTCCATCGCCTCGATCATGCCTCGCTTCAACATGCAGCGCATGCTGACCAACTATGCCGAGAAATTCTATTCACCTGCCGCCGAACAATGGCGGCGCTATTCGAACGAGGACTTCTCCGGGGCGCGTCGCGTCGCCGACTGGAAGGCACGTGTTCGCGCTTCCTGGCCTCACATAGGAATGCGGCGAATCGATCAGGAGACGTCCCGCATCCGCTATGGAGAAGCGCTGCATTTTTCAATTGCCGTCCAACTTGACGGACTGACACCGGACGACCTCACGGTTGAGATGGTGTTTACGCGTCCCGGCGAACCGACGTCGGCTCGCGCACGGCGCTATGAGCTTCGGCACGAGCGCGCACTGGAGAACGGCGAACACCTGTTCTCGCTCGACCTGACGCCGGACCAGTGCGGCAAGATGGAATATCGGATACGGGTGTTTCCAACCCACCCCTTGCTGCCTCATGCTTTCGAAATGGGAATGATGCTCTGGCTTTGAACGGAAGACCATGAACCCGGCCACCCAAACGATCTGGAAGACACTGAAAGAAACAGCCGAGGCGGAACGCGATACCCGGCTGCGCGACCTGTTTTCCGCCGACGGTCAGCGCTTTTCACGCTTTTCCTTGCGTTGGAATGACTGGCTGCTCGACTACTCCAAGCAGCGCGTCACGGCGGAGACTTTGGCAAAACTGCACGAGCTCTGGCAGGCTGCCGATGTGCCGGGCTGGATCGCTCGCATGCGCGCCGGTGAGACAATCAATCACTCCGAGAATCGTGCCGCGCTGCACATTGCCCTGCGACAACCGGCTGGCAAAGCGCCGATTCTGTACGACGGTCGCGACGTCATGCCGGCAGTCCTTGCCGAACTCGACAAGATCCGGAATTTTGCTGCCCAGATACACGGTCGACATTGGCGCGGCGCCACCGGCGAGCCCATCAGCGATATCGTCAACATCGGCATTGGTGGCTCGGATCTCGGTCCGCGAATGGCAACTCAGGCCTTGGCCGCATTCCATCATCCAGAGCTGACGGTTCATTTCGTCGCCAATCTGGACAGCGCCGATCTGGCCACCGTGCTCGCCAAACTGCAACCCCGCACCACGCTGTTCATCATCGCCAGCAAGACATTCACCACCCAGGAAACGATGCAAAACGCCGCATCGGCACGCCATTGGCTGACTCAGGCACTGGGAGAGGCCGCGGTAGCCAGGCATTTTGTCGCGGTATCGACCCATCTTGCCGAAGTCGCCCGCTTCGGTATCGACCCGGACAATGCGTTCGGCTTTTGGGATTGGGTCGGCGGACGCTATTCGTTGTGGTCGGCAATCGGTTTGCCACTGGTGCTGGCCGTCGGTTTCGACAACTTTCAGCAACTGCTGGCAGGCGCCCACGCCATGGACGAGCACTTTTTTTCAGCACCTGCGGCGGAAAATCTGCCGGGTGTGCTGGCCCTGCTCGAAATCTGGAACAGCAATTTTCTCGGCGCTGAAACGCGGGCATTGCTGCCCTACAGCCAGTCGCTCGGATTGCTCCCGCGCTATCTCCAGCAACTGGAAATGGAATCCAACGGCAAACAGGCAGATCGGCAGGGGGCAGCACTCACGTGCTCTGCGGCTCCGATTCTCTGGGGCGAAGCCGGTACCAATGGCCAGCACGCCTTTTACCAGTTGATCCACCAGGGCGGCCGTCTGGTGCCCTGCGAATTCATTGTTTGCAGGCAGGCTGACTTTGCCTTGCCGGGTCACCACCAAAAACTTCTGGCCAATTGCTTTGCACAAAGTGAAGCGCTAATGCGCGGCAAGACACTGGCTGAAACCACCGCCGAACTCACCGCCGGCGGAATGCCTGCCGATCAGGTGGCCGTGCTCGCGCCCTACCGCAGCTTTCCCGGCAATCAACCGTCGACCACCCTGCTGTTATCACGCCTGGATCCCTTCAATCTGGGTGCCCTGCTGGCACTGTACGAACACAAGGTCTTTGTCGAAAGCGTAATCTGGGACATCAACCCGTTCGACCAGTGGGGTGTCGAGTACGGCAAGCAGCTGGCCAATCGACTGTTGCCGGTGATCGAGGGTCGTGAAGGCGGTGAGCATCTCGACAGCTCCACCGCGGGCCTGGTGGCCGCCTGCCGTTCCCCGGACTGAAAATCGCACAGCGAACAGAGCGCACTGCCCTTAGAATCGGGACCCCTGCTCAATTCAATTTCCGTCGCAACCCATGAATGTGCTTTTTGCCACCTCGGAGCTTGCGCCCTGGGCCAAGACCGGTGGTCTAGGCGACGTGTCGAGCGCATTGCCCGCCGCTTTGCGCCAACTGGGCATCGACGTTCGCGTGCTGATTCCCGCTTATCCGGGACTGCTGCAACACTTTCCGGATGCCGTAGAAGTCGCACGGCCCCATTGGCTGGGTGGAGCCTTTCCCACCCCCTCGCTAAAACTCGCCCATGTCAGCGACGGCTGCAGTTTATTGCTGCTTGACTACGCGCCCTACTACGACCGGCCCGGCAATCCATATCTGGGGGCTGATGGAAAAGACTGGCCGGACAACCCTCTGCGTTTTGGCTTGCTCTCTCGAGTCGCGGCCTGGCTCGGCTCCGAGGCCAGCACGCTCGACTGGAAGCCCGATGTTGTTCATTGCAACGACTGGCAGACGGGGCTGGCCCCTGCGTACTTGCACTATCTATCGGGGCGTCAGTCAAAAACGCTGTTCACTGTGCACAACCTGGCGTTCCAGGGAGCATTCGGATACGACGCTCTCTTCGAACTCGGGCTGCCACAGGAGGCATGGCGCATGGATGGAGTTGAGTACTACGGACACCTGTCCTTCCTCAAGGCCGGACTGCAGCTTGCCGACGCGATCAGCACGGTGAGTCCAAGCTACGCCAGGGAAATACAAAACGACGAGCAGGGCATGGGGATGGCCGACTTGTTGCGCTTCCGCCAAGAAAGCCTGTCGGGAATTTTGAATGGCGTCGATACTGCCGTTTGGAATCCCGAGACCGATCATTGTCTGATCCAGAATTACACCGTACGAAATCTGGAGGCAAAGGCCGCAAACAAGACCACTTTGCAACAACAATTGGGTCTCGAACCACGCAAGGATCTCCCCGTGCTCGGTGTGATCAGCCGACTGACCGAACAAAAAGGGCTCGACCTGCTGCTGTCGCTGGGCGCGAATATCATGAATCTGCCGGCCCAACTTGTCGTTCTCGGCTCAGGCACACGCGAGCTGGAACAAGAATTTCTTGCGCTTGCCCGCCGCTTTCCGGATCAATGCTCGGTAAGCATCGACTTCGATGAAGCGCTTTCTCATCGCATCACTGCGGGTGCCGACCTATTCGTCATGCCCTCGCGCTTCGAGCCCTGCGGCCTGAATCAGATGTACAGCATGCGCTATGGCACGATACCGGTGGTGCGCGCAACCGGCGGACTGGCCGATACCGTGATTGACGCCGCGGACGAGAAGAAAGGAAACGGTTTCGTCTTCGGCGAATCAAGCAGCGAAGCGCTACTGCAAACACTGCAACGCGCCACGAAAGCCTGGAGCGACCCCAAGCTCTGGCGCCGCTTGCAAAAGCACGGCATGGCCCGCGATTCGAGTTGGGACACGGCGGCAAGACAGTATGCCGAGCTCTACCAGACGCTTTAGCCAGGACCGAAACCATGCCAAACTGTCATGCGGTGATCCGGCACCTCTGATGATGAAACACGTGAAAGGCGAATTGATGGCCCCCCACCCCCATCCCCGCCCCAGGGCGGGGCTACGGACAAGCTCGCTTCGCTCGGCTATCAGCCGCCACTCCGAACACGCTGTTTCACGTTAAACCCGTGCTGACCCTGATTGCCGCCCTGGCCAGAAACCGTGTGATCGGGAAAGACAATCGACTGCCCTGGCGACTGCCCGCCGACCTCAAACATTTCAAGACTCTGACCACGGGGCACACCGTGATCATGGGCCGCAAAACCTGGGAATCGTTGCCGGACAGTTTCCGTCCGCTGCCCGGCCGCCAGAACATCGTGATCACCCGCGATGCCAACTACCAAGCCGAAGGCGCCACCGTGGCGCATTCGCTGCCAGCCGCCTTAGCTGCTGCCAGCAGCGACGAAGCCTTTGTGATTGGTGGCGCCGAGTTATATACCTCGGCACTGAGTCAGGCCGACTGCCTGCAACTGACCGAGATCGACGCCGACTTCGAAGGCGACACATTTTTCCCCGAGATCGACCACCAGCAATGGTGCGAGTCGTCGCGCCAGACGCATCGCGACGAAGCCGGTTTCGACTATGCCTTCGTTTGCTATCTGCGTCGCTGAAGTAACGTACGCCGCAGTGCCAGCGCCGACTTTTCGGGCCGCAGACGATGGCAGTGGATTTGGCTGAAGTCTGAAACCGGCAAGGACGAGCCGTTCAGCAGCTTGGCAATGAGCTTCCGGTGATCGGCCAAAGCCGCCGTTGCTTCCAATGCTTGCTACTTCCGCATTCGGCGATTTGCTGCCATATCCGATGAGCAATTCTCGGGAAGATGGACGGTGGGTATACCTACGATTGCGGCCCACGGAACGATTGCTTGTGAACGGGTTTCGTCCGGCAACCTAGGGTTCGCCCTTAGCCTTGATTTCAAGTCGGCGCAGTTTCTCCCAGAGGGTCTTGCGCGTTATCCCAAGCGCCTCGGCAGCGTGCGTCATGTGCCCGCCATGCCGCTCAAGAATCAGCGAAAGATAGTCGCGTTCACAGCCCATGAGGTATTTACTCAGCGACTCGGATTCTGGTGCCTCGCTCGCCAGGTCGCTGTCCAGGCCGCCACCTAAAAATGCTTCGGCACCGAGCAGTGGACCGCTGGAAAGGATGCAGGCACGCTCGACCGCGTGCTGGAGTTCCCGAACATTTCCCGGCCAGCCGTAGTTCATCAGAGCCTGCTCGGTGCGGGGGTCGAGTCGGCGTGCTTCTTCGGGATGCTGACGATTGAATTCCGCGACGAAATGCCGAACGAACCAGCGAATATCATCCGGCCGCTCGCGCAACGGTGGAATGTTGAGATGGATTACGTGGATGCGGTAGTAAAGGTCTTCGCGGAATTCTCCGGCCTCGACCATGGCCTTGAGATCCCGATGGGTTGCACAGACCAGGCGAAAATCGCTGGCTATTGCGGTCTCGCTACCGAGCCGGATGAATTTTCGTTCCTGAATTGCGCGTAGCAGCTTGGCCTGCATCGACAATGGCATATCGCCTATTTCGTCGAGAAACAAGGTGCCTTCGTGCGCCAGCTCGAAATAGCCCCGCTTGGCCCTGACCGCGCCGGTAAAGGCACCGCGCTCGTAGCCAAACAGTTCCGCTTCCATCAGCGACTCGGGTATCGAGGCGCAATTGACAGCTACGAATCGGCTATCGCCAGCAGCGGCATGGCGATGGAACAACTGGGCGACATGCTCCTTGCCGACGCCGGATTCCCCTGTGATCAGCAAGGCGGCGGCATGCCGCGCCAAACGCGGCAGTGACTCGGTAATACGGCGCATGGACATCGAGATGCCCAGGGAGTCGTCGGCAGTACCGTTTAGAGTGCCATACCCTTCTGCCAGGCCGCGCACTTTCTGCACCAGCACATCCACATCAAAGGGCTTGGTGATGTAATCGGCGGCGCCAGCCTTGAGCAGTTCGACGGCGCGGTCGATGGTGCCGTAGGCAGTCATGAAGAGAAAGGGCGGCAACATCGGGTGCCGTTGCTTTAGTTCGAGAAACAGTTCGCCGCCGTTGCGATCCGGTAACCGAATATCGCTGACCACGACGCCAAACCGACACGACACGATCGCAGTCATGGCCTCGCCTGCGGTGCGGCACCAGACCACATCGAAGCCTTCCAGCCGGAACAGTTGAACGAGAGACTCACCCATGATTTCGTCATCCTCGACGAGACAAAGGCGCGGCAGGTTTTCAGGCGGACTCGACATAGGGAATCTCGATGCTGAAAGTGGTGCAACCGGGCTCGCTCGCCACCGAGAGGCCGCCATTCAATTGCTGGACGATCTGGTACACGATCCACAGACCCAGACCATGTCCTTTCTCCTGACCGCTGGCGAAGGGCTCGAAGAGATAAGTCATCTGATCGTCTGCCAGGTGCTCGCCGTCGTTGCAGACAGTCAATCGCAGCTTGCCTTCTTTGGCGCCAACGGTCAGTTGCACCATGCCTTTCTCCTCGGAAGCAGCCACCGCGTTGAGCAGCAGGTTCAGCAGAATCTGTCTCAGAAGGGTGGCCGGCAAGGGTAGGGGAGAAGCCAGTGAGCTTTCGACTACGACATGAACCGCCCGGGCATGCGCCTCGGCCTCGACCAGAATCAGCAGGTCGTCAATGTCAGTCGGCTCGAAAAATCGATCTTCGGGCTTGGCTTCCACCAGTAAAGCGGCCACGGTGTGCCGAATCTGGGAAAGCCCGCGCTCCAGCAGCGACAGCGTCTGACCGGCCATCGGGTCGCCACCACCATGACGCTGATAGGTCTTGATGGCAGTCAGCATGCCACCCAGGGGATTATTTATCTCGTGGGCAATGCCTGCCGAAAGGCGGCCAACTGCCGCCAAGCGTTCGGTTACCAGCATCTGGTTTTCGAGTTCCTCTTTTTTCTTCAGTTCCCCCACCATCCGGCCAAAGGCATCGCCCAGTTGCCCGATCTCATCCCGGCTTTTGGGTAAGTTCGCCAGGCGCGCCATTTCCAGCTCGCCCGGCACATGGCGCATTGCTTCGGCCAGGGCCAGCAGGGGCGCGCCAGTGCGCCGAGCCCAAACCCACGAGATGGGAATGATCGCGCCAAGTACCAGCAAGGTGACGAACGCCGCCCGGCCAACCAGTCCGATGAAACGTGGCAGAAATGAAATCTTTGAATAGCCGAGAATGACGTGGCCAAGAGCAACGCCGTCGGCCACGAGCGGCGACATGACGAAGTAATGGGCAGACTCGACGGGTTCGACTACTTGCTGCTCAGTTGGTTTGCCCTCCATCAGGGCTGCACGCAGACTTCCGTATGCACCACCGCGGATGGCCGGACTGCTGCCAATAGGAAAATCGCGCGGCCGGTTGGAAACAAATACCCGGAACTCAGAGTCCGTCACCAGTACCACGTCTGCCTGCAATTCGGGTGCAATGGCAGCCGGGTCGCCAGCCGACCGGAGTATCTCGTAGGCACGCCAGATGTCGTCGTGCAGCACCGGTGCAACCAGCGTATTGGCCATCACTCGCGCCAGGCTTTTGGCATGGACCTCCAGATTCTGCCTCATCTCGTCGTACTCGCGGGTGACCAGGGCGGCAGTGACCGCCAGGGCCGTGCCGAGTACAGCCCCCATGACGCGTAGAGGAATCTTCCAGCGCAATGATAGATCGTTCAGGGCGATCATATTCACCGCACCCGGGCCGCCATGCGCGCAATTTCGTCAAACAGGGAGGGCTGGCCCGGTACGAATCCATCCAGACGCAACCGCTGCAACAGTTCGGTGCCTTCTGAATCGGAAGGCATACCAAGCAGGGCTGCTCGGAACTCCTGCAACTCGCGCGAGGGAATGTCCGGGCGTGCCACGAATGGTGGGTGGCCGAGATCCGGTGAGCGCTCAATGACGCGGGTAGCGCGAGTCAGTGCCGGATGCAGCTCGGCCAGTGTTTCCCAGACATAACCATCGACGGCGCCGCCATCGGCCAGGCCAACCCCTACGGCTTCGACCACCTTGCGGTGTCCCCATGTGAAGAAATTGCGGGAAAAGAAAGTTGATGGGTTTTCACCCAGGGTAATCAGCCGATATTGGGGATAGAGATAGCCCGAATTGGAGTCGGGGTCCGAATACGAGAAAACCTTGCCACGCAAATCGATCAGGCTGTTCGACTTTTCATCGTAGGCGGGCACGATCAGGTAGGACTGGTAGTAGGGGCGCCCGCGCCACAGTGGAACGGCGACAAGATGCAGCTCATGCCGGTAGCGTACATAGGGATAGCCGCAGATCCAGGCAAAGTCAATCTTGCTGCCGCGGATCAAGTCGACTACCTCGCGATAGTTTCCCCGCTGTACGAACGTCACCGGTCGCTTCAGGCGATGTTCCAGCCACGCCCGCCAGCGAGTCAGAAAACTCATTTGATCGTCCAGAAATACTGGCGTCAGGCCGATGCGCAAGGTGCCGACTTCCGCTCTCGCCGGCAACAGCGGCATTGCGGCCAGTGCCAGCGCAGATTGCAAAAACCCCCTCCTGTGTGATGCAGCCAAACTGTGATCGTCCGGTTTCATGCCAGTGATGATAAGCGCGAAAAACCGCTGCGTCATTGCTGATTTATGCGGTGTTACGCCTGCGTAGCACCTTGCGATGCAACATCAAACGCACCTGTTACGCCAACGTAACAATCGCAGAAGAGTTGTGAAGCGCGGCGCAGACAAAAACCATAGCGCTGACAAGGGATTAGCTTTCTGGCAGTGAAAGTGGCCCGCTTGTTGCGTAATGGAAACAGTCGGACGATTGATCCGGACACCGGCTGCAACCAGAACAAAAACCGAATCACTGTATTCAGAGGAGGCAAGGCAGATGAGTGAAGAATTGAGGGTCTCCCCCATCGAGACGCGGGGCGTCAAGGGCAAGCGGCGTTTTGCCATGGTCGTCGATACGCGCCGCTGCATTGGTTGCATGGCTTGCCAGGTAGCATGCAAGGCCGAGTACGACACGCCGCTGGGCGTCAATCGGACATGGGTGCCATACAAGGTGGTGGGCAAGTATCCCGCTGTAAAAAAACATTTCCTGCCTCGCTTGTGCAATCACTGCGACGATGCGCCCTGTGTGCGCAACTGTCCGGTCGAGGCCACGTACAAAGTCGAGGATGGCGGATTCATCTTGATGCGCTACGAGCGCTGCATCGGCTGTCGCAGTTGCATGGCGGCCTGCCCCTACAACGCGCGCTTCATGCTGCCTTCGCATCGCACCTACACACCGATCACCAATGTGGTCGACAAGTGCACCTTCTGCTTCCATCGCGTGACGCAGAACCTGGTGCCGGCCTGCGTGCAGACCTGTATCGGGCGCTCGCGTGTATTCGGTGACATCAACGATCCGAACAGCGAGGTGTCCTACCTCGTGGCAACCAACGCGACCCAGGTACTGCGCCCGGAAGAAGGGACCAAGCCACACGTCTTCTACATCGGCGCCGACCGGAACGTGACCGAGTTTGGTCGCGATGCCTACCACCAGCCTGAGGTCATGGAACTCGAGCGTTCCGCCTTCAAGCGCAATTTCAAGATCTGAGGGGTACATCATGGGTGATTACGTCTGGTTTCACGATGTGTCGTGGCATTCGAGCTACGCCGTCTATTTCTTCGTCATCGGCATCCTCGCCGGTTTGTCATTCATGTCGTATGGATCATGGATCACGCCGGCGCTGCGTCCCTTGCGCGAGAAAGCCGCCTACGGCTCTCTCGCACTGCTGGCACTGGGCGGCCTTTTGCTGATCGCCGACCTGTCGCAGCCGATGCGCTTTCTCAACATTCTCAATCCCGGCTACCTGAACTTCACTTCGCCGCTGGCCTGGGGGGCGCTCAACATCGTCGCCTTCGCCATCTGTTCGGTGCTGTACATCCTGGCGCTACGCAAAGGTGACGAGGCCAAGGGCAAGATGCTTGCACTCGTCACGGCAATGCTGGCGCTGGGTCTGCCGATTTACACCGGCTTCGACCTGACGGTGCACCAGTCACGACCGGTGTGGAACTCGCCATTGATTCCGGTGCTGTTTGTCGCCATGGCGATTGCCTCGGGCTCTGCCGTAGGCGCTTTGCTTGCCGCAGGAAATGAAGCAGCTCAGAAAGTTTTGCGCCAGTACATGCTCTGGTCCGCCGGTGCGGTAACGGTGATGTTGATCTCAATCATGGGCACGACCAACTACGGTGGCTCGGCGTCGGAACTGACCTTCATGATCATGACGACAGGCACGATGGGTTTGCTCTTCCTCGGCGTTGGCTTTTTGGGCGGCAGCGTCGCGCCTGCTGTCCTGCTGTTTGCGCCCGTGGGCAAGAGCCAGGGCGTGCTGATGATTTCTGCCGCACTCATCCTGGTTGGCGGTGCAGCCTTGCGCTACGTGCTGCTGATGGCCCCCCAGCAATTGCAGACCCTGTACTGACCGAACACGAGGAGATGAAAATAATGGAAATGCCAAAAGTCACACGCCGTACGTTTCTCAAGGTCAGCGCCACCACCGGTGCCGTTGCGGCCGCCGCGCCGCGCATGTTAAGTGCCATGGAAAGCGAACTGGGCGGCAAGGATTTCGGCCCTGTTACGGGCGCCGAGCGCAAAGCCATCCCAATCAACTGCCATGTCTGCAATATTCAGGATGGTGCGATCGCCTATGTCGAGAATGATCGCGTGGTCAAGCTCGAAGGCAACCCGGAGCACGTCTCCACCCGCGGCCGACTCTGCGCCAAGGGGAACTCTGGTATGTGGTACAGCTACGACCCGGATCGCATCCTGTATCCCTTGAAGCGCGTTGGCGCGCGCGGTGAAGGCAAGTGGAAGCGCATCACCTGGGACGAGGCCTTGACCGAGCTCGCCGGCAAGCTTGATGCGGCGCTGAAGGAGGATCCCAACACCATCATGCTGAAGTACGGCCGCAACCGTTCCGGCGGCGTGATCGATCGCTTCATGAAAACCCTGGGTTCGGCCACGGTACTGAATCACACCTCGGTTTGCGAGTCGTCGAAAAAAATCGGCATGGAGCCGACCTGGGGGCCGGACATCGAGACCCCGGATTTCGCCAACGCCAAATACGTATTGAACTTCGGCTCCAACATCCTTGAGGCGGCCTACTTCCACAATCCCCTATCGCAGCGCGTGACCGAGGGCCGCATCGACAACCACATGAAAATCGTCACCTTCGACGTACGCTTGTCCAACACGGCCGGGTTTTCCGACGAGTGGGTTCCGGTGCACCCTGGAACAGACGGCGCCGTGGCGCTGGCCATGGGCCATGTAATCCTGCGCGACAACCTGCAGGATTCCGAGTTCATCGAGACCTGGACCAATGTCACCGTCAATGAACTCAAGGAGAACTACAAGCCCTACACGCCGGAGTGGGCCTCGAAAATATCCGGCGTGCCGGCCGAAACCATTGAGCGGATTGCGCGCGAGTTCGCCACCACCAAGCCGGCTACGCTGTTCACCTACCGCGGTCCGGCCAAGCATCTTTACGGCTCCTACAACGAGCGCTCGTGCATGATGCTGCCGATCATGACCGGCAATGTCGAGAAGCAGGGCGGCTATTGCCTGCCACGCGGCATGGGTTGGCCGCAGCCAAGTCCGGAGCCGGGCAAACCGAAGAAGGATTCCACGCTCGCCCATCCACCGGAATACCCGCTCGCCGGCCACAAGGTCAGTCACCTGACACCTTTCTGGATCGCCGATGGCCGTCAGAAGATCAATGTCTACTTTAGCTATCAGGACAATCCGGTTTACACCAACCCAGGTGCCATGGCGGTGTGGGGCAAGATGTTCAAGGATGAGAAACTGATTCCTTACTACGTTTCCATGAGTCCATTCATGGGTGAGGAAACGGCGCTGGCCGACCTGATCCTACCCGACTGTCCCTACCTCGAGCGTTGGGAACCGGAATCGATGCCCAATTCGCTGTGGCCCTGGCTGGGCATTCGCCAGCCGGTGCACAAGTCGCTCGGTGAATCGCGCGAAAACCGCATCATGATGCGCGACATCATCTGGAAACTGGACCCGGACGGCAAGCGCGGTATGAAACAGTTCTGGGACTTCAAGGACGGCGAGGATTACATGCGCCGTCACTTCGACAACGTGCCGGGCCTGAAGGAAGCTGGCGGCCTCGATTTCCTCAAAAAGCACGGAGTCTGGCCAATCTACGGCAAGCTCAATCCAAAGACCGGCAAGGTGTCGGACAAGACCGGGCGCGAGATCAAGGCTGAGTACGGCCTGTTCAAAAAGGAACTGTCCGGCGCCGACATGACCGGCGCGACCGTGGCAGGCGATGGCACGATCAACAAGAACGGCAAGGCGATCGGCGTCAAGCGCAACGGCAAGAACTACGTCGGCTTTCCCACCGGCAACCGCATCATCAATGTACGGGTCGACAAGTGGGCCGAGTACGGCTTCAATCCGATGCCGACCTTCAAGCGCATTCCCTGGCACGAGACAATGAAGGCCGACGAGCTGGTCATGGTCACCTTCAAGCTCAACGTGCATAAGCAGTCACGCACCGCAGCGGTGAAGTGGCTGGCCGAAATCGCCCACAGCAATCCGATGTGGATCAACACCGAGACAGCGGCAAAGATTGGCGTCAAGACTGGTGATCTGGTGCGGGTCGAAAGCGGTGTCGGTCACCTGGTTACCAAAGCCTACGTCACCGAAGGTATACACCCGAAAACTGTGGCCATTCCGACTGGATTCGGCCATTGGGAATATGGTCGTCTGGCGACACTCAAACTCAAGGAGAAGAAGGGCGATGCGAGCCACGGCCAGGACGACCCGGATCTCAACAACGTCTGGTGGGACGACAAGGGTGTTCATCCCAATAACATCATTCCCGTGGTGGCCGATCCGATCGGGGGTTCGCAGGGCTGGTACGACACCGTGGTGAAGGTGACCAAGGCCGGACCGAACGACAAGTACGGCGATTCGGAGGGCAACTGGGAGAAGCACTACGCGGCCTACAAGGAAACCTTGCGCTACGCCTACAACGGTGACATGCACCGCAAGATGCATCCGGAAATGGCGTCGTGGGCTGGTCCGGACAGCGTCAAGCACAAGGAGAGCGGCGGCGGACACTAAGCACGTCCCTGTGCAGATGCAACCGGCATGGAACCCCTCCTGATGCTGGTTGGTTTCGGCCCGCCAAAGCCAGCGGGCCCGTTTTTTCTTTGGAGTTGACATGCTGAAAAACGTACTTGCATTGAATGACGACGACGAAGTCGGCGCTGGCGAGACGGCAGCCGTGCTGGCCTCGCCCGCTGAAATAGTGGCCGAGTGGCGGTCGCGGGCTGAGGTCTATCGCCTGCTCTCGGGCGTGTTTGTCGAAGAACCGACGGGTGAGTTTGTCGCGGCTCTTCGCACGCCGGCCGTATTGGCGGAACTTGCCGAGGCTGGCTTGCGCTTCGATGCCGATTTTCTGACGACCCCACAGGATGCCTTGCTGGAGGCGCTGGCCATTGAGTACACGACTCTGTTTGCGGCCTCGGGCGGTTTCCCTCCGGTCGAATCGGTACGGCTGACGGGGCGCTATAAGCAGGAGCCGAATTTCGACGTCATGCAGACTTACAAACGCCAGGGGTTTGTACTCCGACCGGGTCGCTTCGAGGTGTTTGCCGATCAACTGGGAATCGAACTGATGTTCATCGCCGAGCTGCTTGAACGCGGTGCGACAGCGCTGGAGCAAGACGATGCCGTATCGCAGCGGCGCATGCAAAAGGAGATCAAGCTTTTCTGGACTCTGCATCTGGGGCGCTGGGTACGCGGTTACAGCCGTCTGCTCGAAGGGACGGCAGAGCACTCGTTCTATCGTGAGATGGCACGCTTTCTGGGTGGTTTCGCCGCTGAGGAAATCGAAGCAATGGGCTTGCGCGTCGAAGATCGAGACCAAGCGCGGCTGGAAGTGCCCAAGAATGAAATCCGCGTTGAATTCAATCCGAATGAGCCGGTATGCAACGGCTGCATGACCGACGCCCTGTCCACCACGCTGTCGGCGCCGGACAATGTACGGCGTCTGGAAGAAATGCGTGGGCTCTCCGACTTGCGCTGAGCGAATGAAGATCCTCGACCTCGCCACACCGAAAGAGTTGCCCGCGCCGGATCGATCGGTGCTCACCCAACTCGACTGGAGAGATGTTGCAATCATGTGGGACAGCAACGATCTGGGCGCGCTACATGACTGGCTCAACGAACGCTGGTCGCGTCTGATTCGCAACAGCCTGCTCGGCACCAAAGATCCTGAGGCCGAGTTCCTGCAAGGCCTCGCCTTCGCCACGCTGGCGCTGTTTTTCACCCAGAACAAGAATCAGGATGGCGCCTTGCTGCTGATCGACGACGCGCAGATGGTGCTGGCAAAGTACAGCCCGCGCTTTCTGGGGGTGAATGTCGCTCCGATTCTCGGTGCTTTGCAGGAACTGCGTCCGCTACTTGTCGGCCTGGCGCCGGATGATGACTGTCCGCTGTATCCTTTCGTCTATCCGAAATTCGAATACACGAGTTGAACTCATATGCAAACCGCTTTTATTGAGCCGATGTTCGATGCTTCCGGCGAGTCTATTGTTCCCGAAGAACCCGCGCTAAGGTTACGGCGCTGGCTCGTCATTGCAGACGACATGGAGGTCAATGCCGATGATCTGGTGTTCGACGGTCCTGGCATCGAAGCCGTTGCCGCACTGTGCGCCGGCGTCGTTCTTCCTAGCGGCGATGAGCAACGCACCACAACACTGCTTGCGGCAGGTGCCGATTGTGTTTTCGTCGGTGAGACTGCATTGCTCGACAGCACGGCAATTGATCGCCTGGTGGCTGCGTATGGTTCCGAATGTATCGGTATCTACGCACCGCTTAGGCGACAATCCGTAAGTTGGTCTTTTGAAACGGTGTCGAACGCCGATTTCAAGACGGTTACGCCGTCTCATTGCGAACCCGCCTGGGAAGTCATCAAGGCAGATGGCAGCAGCACCGGTACCCTAGCCCAGTGGTGGCTTGCCGCCATGCGCGATCTCGGCGCTTCGCGGTTTTTGGTTCGAGTCGATATTCACGACCACACAGACCTCAACCTTTGTGCTGGACTGGTCGAGGAACTGGGGACAGCGCTTTGGATCGGACCCCTGCTGGACCCCGAACCACGTCTCGCCGATTGGGCTGATTTCGGCCAGTGCCGGCAAATTGTTCTTCCCGAAGCGGTCTATGTGCAACGCGAAAGTTTGCTCGGTGAAGCCGGAAAAGCCGCATGACGTGGCGCATCAAATTGCTGCTCACGGTGCTTGGCATTTTGCT
>JAIPCS010000015.1 GCA_021738105.1 Sulfuritalea sp. | reverse complement strand
GCCTCCAGCGTCAGGAAATGCGTGCCGGTGAAGTTATCACCGCCGAAATTGTTCGCATCGATCAGAATTTTGTGGTCGTCAATGCGGGCCTAAAGTCCGAAAGCATGATTCCCCTCGAGGAGTTCCACAACGAACGTGGTGAACTCGAAGCCAATATTGGTGATTTCGTGCTGGTGGCAATCGAAATGCTCGAAGACGGATATGGTGCCACCCGTCTTTCGCGTGAAAAAGCCAAGCGCATCGCCGCCTGGAACGATCTCGACAAAGCGCTCACCGACAGCGCTCTGGTTACGGGCCTGATTACCGGCAAGGTCAAGGGCGGTCTGACCGTCATGGTCAACGGCATTCGTGCTTTCCTGCCGGGTTCGCTGGTCGATACCCGTCCGGTCAAGGACACCACGCCGTTTGAAGGCAAGGAATACGAATTCAAGGTCATCAAGCTTGATCGCAAGCGCAACAACGTGGTGGTGTCGCGCCGCGCCGTGCTTGAAGCGAGCATGGGTGAAGAGCGCCAGAAGCTGCTCGAGAACCTGCAAGAAGGCACGGTCATCAAGGGCATCGTCAAGAACATCACCGATTACGGCGCATTCGTCGACCTCGGCGGTATCGACGGCCTGTTGCACATTACAGATCTGGCATGGCGTCGTGTGCGTCACCCGTCGGAAGTACTCAATGTCGGTGACGAAGTCACCGCCAAAGTGCTGAAGTTCGATCAGGAAAAGAATCGCGTCAGCCTGGGTATGAAGCAGCTGGGCGAAGATCCGTGGGTGGGAATCTCCCGCCGCTACCCGGCCAATACGCGCTTGTTCGGCAAAGTCACCAACCTCACCGATTACGGCTCCTTCGTCGAGATCGAGCAGGGCATCGAAGGCCTGGTGCACGTTTCCGAAATGGACTGGACCAACAAGAACATCCACCCGACCAAAGTCGTCCAGCTGGGCGATGAAGTCGAAGTGATGATTCTCGAAATCGATGAAGATCGTCGTCGTATTTCGCTGGGCATGAAGCAGTGCATGGCGAATCCGTGGGACGATTTTGCGATGAACCACAAGAAGGGCGACAAGGTTCGCGGTGCGATCAAGTCGATCACCGACTTCGGTATATTTATCGGATTGCCCGGCGGTATTGATGGTCTGGTGCATCTGTCCGATCTCTCGTGGTCCGCCACCGGCGAGGAAGCCAAGCAGAACTTCAAGAAGGGTGATGAAGTCGAGGCTGTCGTGCTTTCCATCGATGTCGATAAAGAGCGCATCTCGCTGGGCGTCAAGCAGCTCGATGGCGATCCATTCACCAGCTTCGTTGCGACGCACGACAAGAACAGCCTAGTGTCCGGTACGGTTACCAGTGTTGATCAGCGCGGTGCGGTCATTGATCTCGGTGCTGAAGTTGAAGGCTATTTGCGTGTCTCCGAGTTCTCGCGTGACCGCATCGAGGATCTGACCCAGCATCTGAAGGTTGGCGATGTAATCGAGACCATGATCATCAACGTGGATCGCAAGACGCGTTCGATCAATCTTTCGATCAAGGCCAAAGATCAGGTGGAACAGAGCCAGGCAATGCAAAAACTGGCTTCCGACAGCTCAGCCAGCAGCGGCACGACCAATTTGGGCGCGTTGCTCAAGGCCAAGCTTAACCAGCAGTAAGAACTGATCCCATGACCAAATCGGAGCTCATCGCCCAGCTGGCGGAGCGTTTTCCCCAGCTCGCGGCGAAGGATGCCGACTATGCCGTCAAGATGATGCTCGATGCCCTCACTGCGGCTCTCGTCCGCAATGATCGCATCGAGATTCGCGGCTTCGGCAGTTTTGCGTTGAACTACCGGCCACCGCGCGTCGGGCGCAATCCCAAGTCGGGCGAAAAGGTGCAGGTACCCGCAAAGTACGTGCCTCATTTCAAGGCCGGCAAGGAATTGCGGGAGCGGGTCGATTACCGGCCATGAGTGATGGTGCGGTAACCCGCGCCGCAGCGGCACCTGCTTAAGGCGCCGCTTTTTTTCGTTTATTTCTGACCGTGACTACTCTGTTCAAGTTTCTTGTCTGGCTGCTGCGCATTGTGGTTTTTATTGCGCTGTTCGGTCTGGCGATCAAGAACAGTGGCCCCATGGAACTTCGCTTCTTTCTCGACCAGGCCTGGACCGCGCCAATTTCGGTGGTCATTCTCACGGTGTTCGCGATTGGCGTCGTCGTTGGACTGACGGCCGCCTTGGGTGTGTTCCTTCGACCCAAGCGCAATTCCGACCACGAGGCACGTTAGCCGCATGGAAATAGAGCTGTGGTGGTTGCTGGCGCTCCCCGCTTTTTTTGGCCTGGGCTGGGTTGCTGCACGCATTGATATCAAACAGCTGCTTAAAGAATCGCGTGTCTTGCCTCGATCCTACTTCGCGGGCCTTAATTTTCTGCTCAACGAGAAGCCGGATCAAGCGATCGAAGCATTCATAGAAGCTGCACGTGTCGATCCTGAAACCATAGAGCTGCATTTTGCCCTGGGCAGTCTGTTTCGTCGTCGTGGCGAGACGGACCGGGCCATTCGAGTGCATCAGAATCTGATTGAACGCGATGGTTTGTCCGGGTTACAACGCCTGCAGGCTTTGTCAGAACTCGGTCAGGACTATCTCAAGGCAGGTCTGCTCGATCGCGCTGAGGAAATTTTTGTCAAACTGCGTGCGACCGAGCGTGACGAAGAAGCCTTGCAGAATCTGCTGGAAATTTACCAGCAGGAAAAGGAGTGGGCCAAGGCCATCGCCATTGCCGACGCCATGCCGAATCATTCCGATCATCTCTGGCACAAGGAAATCGCCGAGTTTCGCTGTGAGATGGCGGCCAATGAAATGCTTCACGATCGCCATGACGAAGCGCGACGTTTGCTTGATGAAGCTCTAAGCGCCAATCGGAAATGCGTGCGCGCGACTCTGCTGCAAGGTGATCTGGCGGCAAAAGTCGGCGCTGGTGACACGGCGATAAATTATTGGCTGAGCATCGAACAGCAAAATCCGGTGTATCTCGCTCTGGCTGCCGAAAAATTGATGACGACTTACATTCAGCTTGGGCGCAAGGAACAGGGGATTCAACTATTGCGGGGCTGGCTGGAACGTCATCCATCACTGGATTTGCTCGACGCCGTATTTCGTGCTGAACTTGAGAACGAGGGTGCGGAAGCCGCCTACGCTCTGGTGCGTGACGAGTTGCGACGCAATCCGACCTTGCTCGGTCTGGATAAATTGCTTGAGGCACAAATTCAGGTGGTCCCTCCCGAAAAGCGCGCCGACCTGGAATTGATCAAGAACCTGATTCACAATCACACTCGTCGCGTCGCGCGCTATCGCTGCGACGCCTGCGGTTTCAAGGCGCGTCAGTTTTACTGGCGTTGCCCCGGTTGCGGTGGCTGGGAAACCTATCCACCCAAGCGCAGCGAAGAATTCGACATCACGCTTTAAACGAGACATGAAAATCACAGTTATCGGCACCGGTTACGTGGGCCTTGTTTCCGGAACCTGCCTCGCGGACGTAGGCAACGATGTGCTCTGCCTCGATCTGGACGCGGCCAAAATACGCACCTTGAATGAAGGCGGTATTCCGATCTATGAACCGGGCCTTGAGGCCATGGTGAGAAAAAACGAGGCGGCGGGACGCTTGCGTTTTACGACCGATATCGAGGCGGCAGTTGCCCACGGGGTATTGCAGTTCATCGCGGTCGGCACGCCGCCAGACGAAGACGGGTCGGCCGATCTGCAATACGTGGTGTCAGCTGCACGTAATGTCGGGCGTTACATGGATGGCTACAAGGTCGTGGTCGATAAATCCACGGTCCCGGTCGGTACGGGAGACAAGGTTCGAGCCGCCATCGATGAAGAATTGAAGGCGCGCGGCGTCGATTTTGAATTCAGTGTGGTGTCGAATCCGGAATTC
The DNA here is from genome assembly GCA_021738105.1 of Sulfuritalea sp. The sequence goes on along the minus strand of JAIPCS010000015.1, from coordinate 22,854 downwards.
CTCAAGGAAGGTGCGGCGGTCGAGGATTTCATGAAACCGGACCGCATTGTCGTTGGTGCCGAAGATTCTCGCGCCATAGCATTGATGCGCGAGCTCTATGCGCCGTTTCAGCGGAATCACGAACGCTTGATCGTGATGGATGTGAAGAGCGCCGAACTGACCAAGTACGCTGCCAATGCGATGCTGGCGACCCGAATCAGTTTCATGAACGAACTGGCGAACCTCGCCGAGAAACTGGGGGCCGATATTGAATGGGTGCGCAAGGGTATCGGCTCGGATCCGCGCATTGGCTTTCACTTTCTGTATCCCGGCGTAGGCTATGGTGGCTCCTGTTTTCCAAAGGATGTGCAAGCGCTGATTCGAACCGCGCAAGATGCGGGTCAGGACTTGCAGGTGCTTCAGGCGGTCGAGGCCGCCAACGAGACGCAGAAAAGCGTGCTGGCAAATAAAATTGTCCGTCGATTTGGCGACGACCTGAGCGGAATGACATTTGCTCTGTGGGGGTTGGCCTTCAAGCCGAATACCGATGACATGCGCGAAGCACCCAGTCTGGTTCTGATCGCTGATCTTCTGGCACGAGGCGCAGGTGTTCGTGCGTATGATCCGGTAGCCGCCAGGGAGGCCCGGCGCATCCTGGGCGAAAATTCTTCCATTTGTTATGTGACGACACCCATGGAAGCATTGGACGGTGCTGACGCGCTCGCTATTGTCACCGAGTGGAAAGAATTCCGCAGTCCGGATTTTGATGCGATCAAGGCAAAGTTGAAGGCGCCGGTGATTTTCGATGGCCGCAATCTTTATGATCCCGGCACACCGCGCAAAGCGGGACTGGAATATTTTCCTATCGGACGGCTATGATCAAGCTACCCGATACCTCCAATACCCGAATTCTGGTGGTTGGCGATGTGATGCTGGACCGATACTGGTTCGGCGAAGTCGCACGCATCTCACCGGAAGCGCCGGTTCCCGTCGTCAAAGTCGAACGCTCCGAGGAACGTCCCGGTGGTGCCGCCAATGTGGCAAAAAACTGCGCCGCATTGGGTGCGCGCGTGGCGTTGCTGTCGGTCGTTGGAGCCGATGAAGCCGGGCGAAACCTGACGCAGCTGTTGCAAAACTCGGATATCGAATGCTGTCTTCACGAGGACGCGAAACTCAGCACCACTGTCAAGCTGCGCGTAATTGGTCGCCAGCAGCAATTGTTGCGCATTGATTTCGAGAATGCGCCGGATCATGAGGTGCTTCAGGCAAAACTGAACGATTTCCAGTCGCGTCTTGGCGAATGTGATGTCGTGATTCTCTCGGACTATGGCAAGGGCGGCCTGACACACATTACCGAAATGATTCGCTTGGCGCGTGCTGCCGGTAAACAGGTACTGGTCGACCCCAAGGGCGATGATTACACCCGGTATGCCGGGGCAACACTATTGACGCCGAATCGAACCGAAATGCGCGAAGTCGTCGGTCGTTGGCAGAGCGATGATGAACTGGCCGAAAAAGCCGGGAAATTGCGTGATGAACTGAAGCTTGAGGCCTTGCTGGTGACGCGCAGCGAGGACGGCATGACCCTGTTTTCAGCCGAAGGTGCCGTGCATGAGCCGGCACAGACACGCGAGGTTTATGATGTCAGCGGTGCGGGAGATACGGTCATTGCTACAGTCGCGGTCATGCTGGGTAGTGGTCTGTCCCTGCCGGAGGCCATGCGCCTGGCGAATGTCGCGGCGGGAGTCGTGGTTGGCAAGCTGGGTGCGGCAACGTGCAGTCTTCAGGAACTGCAAGACATACACTAGGGATTTTATGCATTGTGTCGTCGCTGGCCGCTGCGGGTCTGGAAGCGAAATCGTCTGAACTTTGCACACGTTAGACTTCACTGAAATCGACGGCGGAGAATTTATATGTACTACGTAGTCACTGGCGCAGCCGGTTTTATCGGCGCAAATCTGGTCAAGGCTCTCAATGAGCGCGGGATTACCGACATTATTGCTGTCGATAACCTGACACATGCTGACAAGTTTCTCAACCTTACCGATTGCGAAATTGCCGACTATCTGGACAAAAACGAGTTTCTCGAACTGATCGAGCAAGGGCGACTCGATGGCAGTGTCGAAGCCATATTGCATCAGGGTGCCTGTTCCGACACGATGGAAACCGATGGCCGTTACATGATGGCCAACAATTACCGTTACTCGCTTTCGCTGCTGGATTTTTGTACCGAACAGGATGTCCCGTTCCTCTACGCTTCATCCGCGTCAGTCTATGGCGGAGGTTCGGTGTTTAGTGAAAAGCGGGAGTTTGAAGCGCCGCTCAATGTTTACGGCTATTCAAAGTTCCTGTTTGATCAGGTTGTGCGGCGCCGCCTGCCGGATGCCCATTCACAGGTCGTCGGTTTCCGCTATTTCAACGTTTATGGCCCGCGTGAACAGCACAAGGGACGCATGGCTTCCGTCGCTTTTCATCACTTCAATCAGTACCAGGCCGCAGGCAAGGTGAAGTTGTTCGAGGGTTACAGCGAGTATGGAAACGGCGAACAGCGCCGCGATTTCGTCTTCGTCGGAGACGTGGTTAAGGTCAATATGGATTTTCTCGAAAGTCGACGGTCCGGAATTTTCAATCTCGGTACCGGTCGCGCTCAGAGCTTCAATGAGCTTGCAGCGGCAACGGTGAATGCTTGCCGTGCGCTGGAAGACAAGCCCGCGCAGACGGTTGCCGAACTGGTGGCACAGGGGATCATCGAGTACATTCCCTTTCCGGATGCCTTGAAGGGTAAATATCAGAGCTTCACCCAAGCCGACCATACGCAATTGCGTCGTACCGGCTACCAGCATTCCTTCGCCACGGTGGAAGAGGGCGTCGCTGAATACGTGAAATGGCTGGCCCGCTGAGCTGCGGGCGGGAGGTGTCATGAGTCGCTGGAAAACGCTGGAAGATTATGTTGGCAACACACCGCTGGTACAGCTCAAGCGCATTCCCGGCGAGGAGAACAGCCGACGCAACAACGTGATTCTGGTCAAGCTTGAAGGCAATAATCCGGCGGGCTCGGTCAAGGACCGGCCTGCAGTGTCCATGATCAGCCATGCCGAGTCACGCGGTCGCATCAAGCCGGGCGATACGCTGATTGAAGCCACATCTGGAAATACCGGAATAGCACTCGCAATGGCGGCGGCCATGCGTGGATACCGGATGATTCTGATCATGCCGGAAAATCAGAGCGTGGAGCGCTGTCAGACCATGCGTGCCTTTGGTGCCGAACTCGTATTGACGCCGAAGGCGGGCGGCATGGAAGCGGCACGTGATCTGGCCGAGCAAATGGTCAGCAAGGGAAAGGGTATCGTCCTTGATCAGTTTGCCAATCCGGATAATCCTCTGGCTCACTATGAAGGTACCGGGCCGGAGATATGGCGCGACACCGATGGACGCATCACGCATTTTGTGTCCAGCATGGGCACCACGGGCACCATCATGGGTTGTTCGCGCTATTTCAAGGAACAGAATCCCGCCATACGCATCATTGGCTGTCAGCCGGAGGAAGGCTCACAGATTCCTGGCATACGCAAATGGGCTGAAGCCTATCTGCCAAAAATCTACGACGGTTCGCGGGTCGATCAAGTTGAAAGTGTGAGTCAGGGGCACGCAGAGGAAATGGCCAGGCGCATGGCGAGCGAGGAAGGCATATTTGCCGGCATCTCCTCTGGCGGAGCACTGGTCGTGGCGTTGCGCATTTCCAGTCAGGTCGAGAATGCGGTTATCGTCAGCATCGTCTGCGATCGTGGCGACCGCTATCTTTCGACTGGCGTATTCCCCGCCTGAATAAGCTGCTCAGTCGCGAGTCAGCGGGCAGGTTTGCGCCACGCGTTTTACTAGGTCACGCTTCAGCGCTTTAAGTTCAGCAATGCGCTGGTCGATCGCGCCGATTTTTTGCGTCAATAACTCTGCCACTGCCTGATCGGGCTTCTGGGCACTCCACAGTGCCGGAAGACTCTCGCCGACCTCCGCCAGGGAAAAGCCCAGTCGCTGCGCCGTTCGAATGTAAGCAAGTAGTTCCATCGTCTCGGGTGGGTACTCACGATATCCGTTTTCCAGGCGTCTGGATTGAATCAGCCCACGGCCCTCATAGAAACGCAGGGCGTCTCGACTCACGCCCGACAGAGCCGCTAGCTCACCGATTTTCATACGAGGACAACTTTGGCTTGACCTTGGACCATGGTCCATAGTTTAGCCTGACTTTTTTCCATTGGAGAGAAGTGATGATTCGTCTGAAAAGCTATCTGCGATTGGTTCAGGCCAGCGCATTCTACGATCTGCTGGTTACGCTAGGTTTTGCAACACCATGGACATTCACGGTAATTCACAGCAGTTTGGCACTGTTCCATTCGGTCATCGGTGCGCCGGGAGCACTCCCCGAATTCGACGCGACCCATGTTCTCATGGCCAACTTGCTTGGCTCGATTGTCACGATCTGGTCGATTCTTCGTCTGCGAACGCCGCAAATTCTCTATGGTCGCTACGATGCGGCGGCGCGTTTTCTATTTGCAAGCTGGCAGATTTACGCAGTTGCACACGGTGCCAGCGCTGTGATTTTAATGTTCACATTTTTCGAGTTGCTGTTCGGGATTGCTCAGTGCTTGCCGATCAAATACAGCGACGCTCAAGCCAGAAATGTGACCAGAGAACTGAATCTGCAGACTCAGGCTAAAACGTGGTGACCAACCAAAGTCGATTGGCTCGCCAGTCCTTTTCAGCCCGGCAGCAAGATCTTGTTATCGGTACTGTACTGGTAGTCGTGAAAAATGTGCTCTGCCGACAGCAATTGATAGCTGCCATCTTCATTGCGGCGCGTCGTGTCTTTGAGTCGGTAGGTGTATTGACCGCAGGTCCAGCAATCGAAATTGCGCATGTGGGTGCACAGGCAGGTTTTGTCCATCACCTTGACCTTCTTGGCATCCGGATGAGCAGCCACTTCGCGATTGTAGGCCTCGATGTACTGACAACTACCTTTGGAATCGAGCAAATAGCCGAAGGCTTCGCAGTTCGGCCGGATGCCGTCGCCTATAGCAGGGCTGTTCTTCAGCATCCGCATCGGGTAGCCGGTCGGTGAAATGGTATTGACCTCGATATCGTTCTCGCTCGCCTTGAAATATTCCTGCTGCACCTTTTCGGGCAGGCCGCACTCTTGTGACACAGTGAAGCGGGTGGCCACCTGTACGGCGGCAGCGCCCATTTCAATGAAGCGAACTGCGTCTGAGCCGGTAAATATTCCTCCCGCTGGAATCAGGGGAATATCGAGTTTTTCGTTTTTGAGCCAGTCCCGAATTTCGACAACGATGCTGGCCAAATCGTATTCTGCCCAATCCATGCCAAAGCCAAGGTGCCCCCCGGCAAGCGGTCCCTCAATTACGACATAGTCGGGCAGGCGACCGGTACGCAGACTTTTCTTCAGGAATAGTTGCAGGGCGCGCAAAGACGAGACGATGATGCCGATTTTGACGTCGCGAAAACGCGGATGGTCTTCAATCAGGGCCAGCGAACCCAAATGCAAGCCGGCGGCAAGCGTGATGCCGTCGATGCCGGAATCCAGCGCCGCCTTAAGACGCGCACGCAGCGTTTCGCGGGGCGCGTTCATCGTCAGCTTTTCCATGCAGTTGATAAAAATCAGCCCGTCGCCGCGTTTGGCAGCCATGGTGCGTTCGACATGAAGAGCGGTGGCTTCCACCAGCAGTCCGATATCGAATTGCACCACTGCCTTTTCAGTGTTGGCGACGTTGAATTTGTATTGCCGGAGTTTGTTCTTGACGTACTTGGTATTGAACCGTCTATCTGAAACGGTGGGAACCATGGCATCGGATATGTGACCGATGCCTCCCAGTCGCGCAGCTTCCAGAGCGAGTTCGGCGGTCGAGATATCCACGCCCATTCCACCCACCACGATAGGCACCAGTTCCTTCTTGCCCAGTTGCAGGCGAAAATCATCGACGCGTTTCATCGCAAACTTTTCCAGTGTTCGGCAGCCTTCTATTATCGCCTGTCAAGCGGCTGTTCTGTCGTTTCTGATGCTGAAAATCTCAATTCGTCACGCCAGCAATCGCAATAGATCGTCTCCATAGCGCTCGGCTTTGGCTTGTCCAATGCCCGCCACACCAAGCAAATCAGCAGCGCTCGCCGGACGCCGGGTGGCAAGCTCGAACAGGCTTCGATCATGCAGAATGACATAAGCCGGCACGCCCTGATCGCGTGCGCGATCGGCACGCCAGGTTCGCAGGGCGTCAAACAGCGAGGCTTCGGCCGTTGTCAGAGTGCTTTCGACACTGGATTGCCGTCCTGCCAGCGCCGACTTTTGAGCGGATCGTTCTGCTTTGCGTCGTACCGGTTTTGCCGGGCGCCTCAGCGAGAGGAGCTTTTCACCCTTGAGTACCGGTCGGGCGGCATCGGTCAGTCGCAAGGCGCCATAGGCCTGGGCATCCGCAAACAGCAATCCCGTGGCCAGCAACTGGCGAAATACAGAGCGCCAGGCCGCTTCGTCCAGATCGTTGCCGGCACCAAAGGTAGGCAGCGCCGCGTGGTCGAACTGCCGCACTTTTTCTGTGTTCTTGCCGCGCAGAACGTCGATCAGATGACCTGCGCCGAAGCGTTGACCTGTGCGCAGTGCGACAGACATGGCTTTTTGCGCGGCGACTGTTCCATCCCAAAGCTGCGGCGGATCGAGGCAGGTGTCGCAATTTCCGCAGGGAGACGTATCTTCGTTGAAGTACTTGAGCAATAAAGAGCGACGGCAGCTGGTCGTCTCGCACCAGGCCAGCAGCGCGTCGAGTTTGCTGCGCTCGACACGTTTTTGTTCTTCGCCCGCCATGGAATCCTCAATTCGCAGCCGATGAATTACCACATCGTTCAGGCCATAGGTCATCCAGGCTTCTGCCGCTTCGCCATCGCGACCGGCACGTCCTGTTTCCTGGTAGTAAGCCTCAAGACTTTTGGGTAGATCGAGATGCGCTACAAAACGTACATCCGGTTTATCGATGCCCATGCCGAATGCAATCGTTGCCACCATCACGATCTTTTCTTCGCGCAAGAAGCGCTGCTGGTGTTGTTGGCGCGTCGCCGTGTCGAGTCCGGCATGATAGGGCAGGGCTGTGATGCCTTGCCCATTGAGCCAGGCCGCCGTCTCGTCCACTTTCTTTCGTGAAAGGCAATAGACAATTCCGGCTGAATCGGGTTGGGTAGCAAGGAAGTCGAGCAGTTGGCGGCGGGGGTTGTCACGTTCGACCACGGTGTAGCGAATATTGGGACGATCAAAACTGGAAATAAAAACTCGTGCGGATTCCAGTCCAAGTCGGTTGATGATTTCGCGTTGCGTCAGTTCGTCCGCCGTCGCTGTCAGGGCGATGCGCGGCACGCTTGGATAACGCTGATGCAAGGCTGAAAGCTGGATGTATTCGGGGCGGAAGTCGTGACCCCATTGCGAGACGCAATGGGCCTCATCGATGGCAAAAAGCGCCAGCCGCTTCATCTCCAGCAGGTGATCCAGAACGCCAAGAAAGCGCCCTGTCAGCAAGCGTTCGGGTGCAACGTAGATCAGGTCAAGTTCATTCATTCGCAGACGTCGCTCGATTTCCGAAGCGGCTGCATGGTCCTGGGATGAGTTGAGAAACGCTGCCCGTACACCGGCCTGCAACAGGGCATCGACCTGATCCTGCATCAGTGCGATCAGGGGGGATACCACGACACCCACTCCTTCGCGGAGTATGGCGGGGATCTGATAGCACAGCGACTTTCCGCCACCGGTAGGCATCAGCACCAGGGCGTCACCTCCTGCGATCATGTGATCGATAATCTCTGCTTGTGGTCCTCTGAAAGAGGCGTAACCAAAGACGCGGAGGAGAGTTTCACGGGGCGTGGACATGAGGCAGCACGATCAGGAGGCGAAGAAGAGGCGGCATTATGCCGGGTCGGAGACGATAAATCGGTAGCTCGCATGCGACAGATCGGTGCTCAACAGAGATCGGTCCGTGAGACACTAGCCATTCCTACAACTTCTGTATTGGTACTTGAATGGCCGGCAATCCTGAAAACACCAGCATGGCCTTGTTCTGCGATTTCGAGAACATTGCGCTCGGCGTGCGCGACGCCAAATATGCTCAGTTCGATATCGACAAGGTTCTCGAACGTCTGCTGCTGAAAGGCAGCATTGTTGTCAAAAAGGCCTATTGCGACTGGGCGCGCTACAAGGAATTCAAGGCGCCGATGCACGAGGCGGCCTTCGAACTGATCGAGATTCCGCATGTACGCCAGTCGGGCAAGAACTCGGCCGACATCCGCATGGTGGTCGATGCCCTTGATCTTTGCTACACCAAGTCGCATGTCGACACCTTTGTCATCATCAGTGGCGACTCGGACTTTTCGCCGCTGGTGTCCAAACTGCGCGAGAACAACAAGCGTGTGATCGGCGTCGGTGTCAAGGCGGCAACATCCGCTCTGCTGGCCGCCAATTGCGACGAATTCATTTTTTACGATGATCTGGTAAGGGAGCTCCCGGCCAAGCAGCAACGCCGTGCGCGCAAGGCACCTGCCAAGGCGGCAGCAGGTACATCAGTGAAACCCAAGGCGGAGGAAAAGGCCGAAGATCCGAAGCGCCAGGAGGCGATCGATCTGGTTGTCGAAACCGTCGAGGCGCTGATTGCCGAACGCGGCGAGGACGAAAAAATCTGGGGTTCCATGGTCAAGCAGACGCTAAAGCGGCGCAAACCCGGCTTCAACGAGTCCTACTACGGCTATCGCTCCTTTGGCGAATTGCTGGAGGACGCCCAGCGGCACAAACTCCTGATTCTGGATCGCGACGAAAAGTCTGGCCAACACATCATTCGTCTGCCGGCAGAAGACTGAACATCGGGCTATGAGCGGCATACCGGAGATCAAGCCGGAGCAGTCGATCGATCTGCTCAAGGAACTTCATATCCTGACGCGTGATGGCAAGCTCAATCAGGACAGCCGGCGCAAGCTTAAGCAGGTCTACCATCTCTACCAGTTCATCGAGCCGCTGTTGATCGAGGTCATGAAAGAGCGTGGAGATCTGGCCCTGGTTGACCACGGCGCTGGCAAGTCCTACCTCGGATTTATCCTCTACGACTTGTTCCTCAAGTCCAGGGATGGTGGTCGGGTCTACGGAATCGAGACTCGTGCCGAACTGGTCGAAAAGTCGCGTGAACTCGCGCAGCGTCTGGATTTTCCCAGGATGTCCTTCCTCAATCTGTCAGTCGAGGAATCGATCGAATCCGCCGAGATTCCTGCACGCGTTGATGTAGTCACTGCGCTGCACGCTTGCGACACGGCCACCGATGACGCGATCCGCTTCGCCCTGAGCAAGCAGGCGCAGTTTATCGTTTTGGCACCGTGCTGTCAGGCGGAAGTTGCCGCCGTGCTGCGCCGGCACAAAAACGCATCACTGGCGAAAACGCCGCTATCGGAAATCTGGCGTCATCCGCTGCATACCCGGGAATTCGGTAGCCAGATCACCAATGTGTTGCGCTGTCTGCTGCTTGAATCGCATGGCTATCAGCTCACCGTGACAGAACTGGTGGGCTGGGAGCACTCGATGAAGAATGAACTGATCATTGCCCGTTCCGGCAACACGCCACGCGGCAACGCGCGCGAACGGCTGGAGCAGATATTGCGTGAGCTGAGTCTGGAAGATATGAAGGCCCGCTTCCTGTATTGAAGCGAATCGCCGAAAAGTCGGCGATGGCTCGCTCTGCGTACCTAGGATTCCGCTTCGCGGGCAGGTAACGGCAAATGGAGTGTTACGCCTCCTTGCCGTAGCGCGCCAGCAATCGCGCCGAAGCAAAAAGCATTACGCCGACCGTGGCACTGATGCTGGCCAGCGGCAGCAACGTCCCGTCATGGCTGGCACCGACCCACATGCCGGCCGCCAAAGCCGCATACATGGTGATACAACCGAAAAGGCCTGCCGCAGCTCCGGCCTTCTGGGGAAACGGTGCGAGCGAGCCCGACTGGGCGCAGGGAAAATTGATGCCGTGTGCGGTCATCACTACGAATTGCGCTACAGCTACCAGCGACCAGTGCTTCACATCCAGCAACACCAGTGCGAGGAAGCTCAGACTGCCGATCAGCCCGATCAGGGTTCCCAGCTCGAGAACGCGCGGAACACCGATACGGCTCAGCAGACGCCGGCAGATCAGAGTGCCGGACAGATAACCGCACACCCCAAAGGCGTACAGATAGCCAAAATATTGCGTCGGTACGCCAAGGACCTCAATCAGAACGAAGGGTGTTCCGGAAATGAAAACGAAAATCGAAGCGTAGGAGATTGCGCCGGGCAGTGCGTAAGACCAGAAAGCCGGGGTGGCCATCACACTGCCATAGGTCTGCATCAACCGACCGAAGCGCATGGCATCGAGGTTTAGCGTGTCGTTGGATTCCTTCATGCGGCGACTGGCACCGATCCAGACCACCAGCCCGGCGATGGTCAAGGTCACAAACGCCGCACGCCAGCCGAACGCCACCTGCAGGTAGCCACCGAGGATCGGCCCGAGAATGGGCGCCATTGCCAACAGAGAACTGGCTTTGGCCAGAACTCGAGCTCCCTCTGTCGGCGCGTAGGCGTCGCGGATGATTGCTCGTGCGACGACCACGGCGGTGCACGAGCCGATGGCCTGGACAAAGCGTGCCGCGAGCAGCAAGTCCAGGTTCGGTGACAGGGCGCAGGCGATGCTGGAGATCACATACAGCGCCAAGCCGCCGATCAATATGGGTCGCCGCCCGTAGCGGTCGGACAGTGGACCGCTAATCAGTTGTGCCGTGCCGAATCCCAGCACGAACAGCGATAGCGTCTGCTGCACCGCTGCAGGTGTGACGGAAAAGTCGCTAGCCAGGTTGGGCAGGGAGGCAAGGTAGAGATCGGTAGACAAAGGCTGCAGCATCAGGCAACCGGTGACCAACCAAAGCAGGGTGGTGGGTGTCATGGATGTCTAGCCCGGCGCTTAGCCGCGGCGATCGCGCATGACGCGTGCTTTCTCGCGGACCCAGTCGCGGTCCTTTTCGGCATCGCGCTTGTCATGCTGTTTTTTGCCTTTGGCGAGGCCAACCGACAGCTTGACCCGTCCTTTGTTGTAATGCAGATCAAGCGGTACCAGGGTGTAGCCCGCTCGTTCGACCTTGCCGATCAATTTGCTGATTTCACTGGCGTTCAGCAGTAGTTTGCGGGTGCGCACCGGATCGGGGTGAACATGGGTCGACGCGGAAAGCAGTGGCGTGATATGGGCGCCAATGAGGAAAACCTCACCGCGTTTCACCACCACATAGGCTTCCTTGATCTGGGCGCGACCGGCTCGGATGGCCTTCACTTCCCAGCCCTCGAGAACCAGTCCGGCCTCGTAGCGCTCTTCGATGAAGTAATCGTGGAATGCCTTCTTGTTGTCGGCGATGCTCATGGGGTGACGCGATAAAATGGTGCATTGTACTGTACTCAATTTTCGCGGCTTAGCAGCCCAATCCCGAATGGCGCTGGTTGAAAAATCCGTATTGATCGAACGCACGCCGGCGCAGATGTTCGGTCTGGTGGATTGCGTTGAAGACTATCCTCTGTTTCTTCCCTGGTGCGGCGGAACGGAGTTGCACGAGCGCACGGCAACACGCACGGCGGCAACCTTGCGCATCAACTATCACGGCATCAAGTCCCAGTTTTCGACTGAAAATATCAAGGAAGAGTATCGGCAGATGGATATTCGGCTGACCGATGGCCCGTTTGCCCACATGGACGGGCACTGGCGGTTTACCGCTCTGGGCGACACGGCTTGCAAGGTAGAATTCCGACTCCATTACGAGTTTTCAAGCCACTTGCTGGAGAAAGTCCTCGGCCCGGTGTTCAATCACATTGCCGATACATTCGTTGATTCTTTTGTCAAAAGGGCACAAAAAGTCTATGGCTGAATCCATCAACATCGAAGTGATCTATGCCATGCCGGATCAGCAGGACGTGGCGAGCCTGACGTTACCGGAAGGAAGCACTGCGGCCCAGGCGATCGAGGCCTCCGGGCTGTTGGAAAAATATCCGGAAATCGATTTGAGCAAGAACAAGCTCGGTATTTATGCAAAGCTGGCGAAGGCAGATACGGCTTTGCGTGATCGTGATCGGGTTGAAATCTATCGGCCGCTTATAGCGGATCCGAAAGAAGTGCGCAAACAGCGTGCCGCCGAGGGGAAATCGATGAAAAAAGGTGGTGCAGAGGCGGGCGAAACTTGACTCTTAAGCGTCGTTGAACCCAAAAGTCGGCGATGGCGGGACGGCGAGAAGAGTCTTGCGCTCGCGTATAATGCGTTTTTGGAACCAAGGAATTTTTTATTATGCGATTGCTCCGGAAGGCGCTGACGTTTGACGACGTCCTCCTGGTCCCCGCCCACTCGGCGATTCTCCCCCGCGATGTCAGCCTTGGCACGCGGCTGACCCGCAAAATTCAACTCAATCTGCCGCTTGTCTCTGCGGCCATGGATACCGTGACAGAGGCGAGTCTTGCGATCGCTCTGGCGCAAGAAGGCGGTATCGGCATTGTGCACAAGAATCTGAGTCCGAAGGCTCAGGCCGCAGAAGTAGCCAAGGTCAAGCGTTTCGAATCGGGTGTACTCAAGGACCCGATTACTGTTCCGCCGACCATGACCGTGCGTGAAGTACTGGAACTGACGCGTATCCACAGAATTTCAGGCCTGCCAGTGGTAGCGAATGGCGTAGTGGTCGGTATCGTCACCAATCGTGACACACGGTTTGAAACCAATCTGGATCAGGAAGTGAGCGCCATCATGACGCCGCGCGAGCGGCTGGTCACGGTGAGCGAGGGAAGTTCCGCCGAGGAAGCCAAGGCCCTGATGCATAAGCATCGCCTGGAACGTGTCCTAGTGGTCAATGAAAGCTTCCAATTGCGCGGTCTGGTGACGGTCAAGGACATACTTAAATCAAGCGAGCACCCTTTTGCCTGCAAGGACGAGCAGGGACATTTACGTGTTGGAGCAGCTATCGGAGTCGGTGAGGGCACAGAAGAACGTGCTGAGTTGCTGGCCGAAGCTGGGGTTGATGTGATCGTTGTTGATACCGCGCATGGTCATTCCGAAGGCGTTCTGAAGCGGGTTCAGTGGGTCAAGAAGCATTTTCCGCAGGTGGAAGTGATCGGCGGGAACATCGCGACGGCAAACGCCGCGTTGGCCTTGGTTGATCACGGTGCTGATGGGGTAAAGGTTGGAATTGGCCCCGGATCGATTTGCACCACGCGCATTGTTGCCGGTGTCGGCGTTCCGCAAATTACCGCGGTCGACATGGTCGCCAATGCCCTGGTTGCCAGTGGAACACCTCTAATCGCCGACGGAGGCATTCGATTCTCCGGTGATATTTCAAAAGCCATTGCAGCAGGGGCCAATGCCGTAATGCTTGGCGGTCTGTTTGCCGGCACAGAGGAGGCACCAGGAGAAACCGTGCTGTATCAGGGGCGTTCCTACAAAGCCTATCGCGGCATGGGCAGTCTCGCAGCCATGAAGGATGGTGCTGCAGATCGTTATTTCCAGGACTCTGACGCGAATGTGGAAAAGTTGGTGCCGGAAGGCATCGAAGGCCGAGTGCCCTACAAGGGGCCGGTTACGGCGGTGATACACCAACTGATGGGAGGCCTGCGTTCATCGATGGGATATGTCGGTTGCGCCACGATTGATGAAATGCGTGAGAAGGCTGAGTTCGTCGAGATTACTTCGGCGGGTGTTCGTGAGTCCCATGTCCATGATGTGCAGATCACCAAGGAAGCACCGAACTACCACATTGATTGATGTTGTTGTTTGAGCATGTTTGACGCGGCGGTTCAGAACACTTTCTGAACCGCCTTTGCATTTGTTGTGGACACTTTTTTGCGAGATTCCACCATGGATCATCAGAAAATTCTAATTCTCGACTTTGGCTCCCAGGTCACTCAGTTGATCGCCCGCAGGGTTCGCGAGCAACAAGTGTATTGCGAACTCCATCCATTCGATGTTTCCGAACAATTCATACGCGACTTCAAGCCGCAGGGAATCATTCTTTCCGGCGGCCCTAACTCGGTCTACGAGGCTGAGGAATGGAAGGCACCGCAGATCGTGTTCGAACTCGGTGTTCCGGTCCTTGGAGTCTGTTACGGCATGCAGACCATGGCCTCACAGTTGGGTGGCAAGGTGGAAAGCAGTTCCAAGCGTGAATTCGGCTATGCAGAAATGCGGGCACGGGGACATTCAAAGCTTTTCGAGGGAATTCAGGATCGCACCAACGCGGAAGGACATGGACTTCTGGAAGTCTGGATGAGTCATGGCGACAAGGTTACTGAGCTTCCGCCCGGCTTCAAGGTCATTGGCAGCAACGATGCGGCGCCGATTGCCGCCATGGCGGACGAAGCACGTGGTTTCTATGCCGTACAGTTCCATCCGGAGGTCACTCATACGATCAAGGGTCGGGAAATCTATGCACGATTCGTAAGAGATATTTGTGGCTGCCGGGGCGACTGGAACATGCCGAACTATGTCGAGGAAGCTGTTGCCAAAGTGCGTGAGCAAGTGGGCAATGACGAAGTGATTCTCGGTCTGTCCGGCGGAGTGGACTCTTCGGTAGTTGCCGCTTTGTTGCATCGCGCCATTGGTGATCAACTGACCTGCGTGTTTGTCGACAATGGTTTGTTGAGGCTCAATGAAGGCGTGCAGGTGATGGATACCTTTGCGCGCAATCTGGGTGTCAGGGTGATTCATGTCGATGCCACGCAGCAATTTATGGGGCACTTGAAAGGTGTTGCTGATCCGGAGCAAAAGCGCAAGATCATTGGGCGAGAGTTTGTCGAAGTGTTTCAAGCAGAGTCGCACAAACTCCCCAAGGTAAAGTGGCTGGCCCAAGGCACGATCTATCCGGATGTAATCGAATCTGCGGGTGGGAAAACCAAGAAAGCGCACGCGATCAAGAGCCACCACAACGTCGGCGGCCTGCCTGAGACCCTGAATCTCAAGCTGCTCGAGCCTTTACGCGAACTGTTCAAGGATGAAGTGCGCGAGTTTGGAGTAGCACTGGGCCTGCCTCATGAAATGGTCTATCGCCACCCTTTCCCCGGTCCTGGCCTCGGGGTGCGCATTCTCGGCGAAGTGAAGCAGGAGTTTGCCGACCTTTTGCGCAGAGCCGACGCGATATTCATTGACGAACTGCGAGCGGCAGAGTGGTACGACAAGACCAGCCAGGCCTTTGCTGTATTTCTACCGGTGAAAAGCGTCGGAGTGATGGGTGATGGCCGAACCTACGAATATGTTGTTGCCCTACGTGCCGTGCAGACCTCGGACTTCATGACTGCCAAATGGGCCGAACTTCCTCACGATCTTCTTGGCAAAGTCTCCAATCGGATAATTAATGAAGTGCGGGGCATCAATCGCGTGGTCTACGACATCTCCGGCAAGCCTCCGGCGACGATTGAGTGGGAATAGGAAGGTTTATTGCGGTCAACAAATAGAAGTTAGCGGGGTTTTCCCGGTGTGTCGGACGCTTCGGCAGTCACCGCTCCGAGGGTATTATCGAAATCTACCGGTTCTTCGATAATTCTGCCAAAAGTTGATACCAATTGATTTCCAGCCTTTCCTGCTGTTACACCGCGCGGCCCGTCAAGGCGGACGCCGGATCGGAGTGAAAGCATGATTGATATTTCCACGCTGGATGTCCGCGATATCGTCCTTTTGTTCGCCGTTTTAACCATGGGATATGCCGTGTTCACCGTACTTCGCCTTTGGCGGGTCAGCCGGAAGCAGCGAAAACAGAAGTTCTCCCTTTACGCCAACGGAAAGAGCCATTGGGTGCCTGGCTACACGGAAGGATCAGAACCAAAGCACCTTTCCGGTTCCAGCCAAAGGGTCGTTGATTTTCCAACCGGCTCACTGAACGGCGAGCATGTTCCAAAAGACGCTATTTCTGAACCCGTCTTTGCCGAAGAATTGGAACGTTCCAAGCTTGAGATAGAGATGCAGCGTCTAAGACGTGAGGTGGAGCAACTCAGGGCAGAAACCACCCATCTCGCGAATGAGATTCGGTATTTGAAAACTGCTAGAAACGTCTCACCGCTATACAGCGAAGCGATGACTCTTGCACAGCAGGATGTCCCCGCTGCCGGTATTGCTGATCAATGCGGAATCTCGATCGGCGAAGCGGAACTGGTCGCCGCGCTGGCTCGTGGAGAACCCGGATTTGAGGTTCATAAAAATGAGGAAGATCAAGATGATCGATACACCGACTCCCGCAATTGAACCGGACAATCAGCCTGATACTGATTCGATCGATGATGCGGTGCTGAAAAAGCGCTTGCTGAACCGGATTCTTGTTGCCGCTGTCATTGTTGTCGGACTGCTTGGCAGCCTCGCAATATTCGATTTTCTGAATGCGCCATCGCCGACTCCTGACCAGGTTGCAGCGCCACAGCCTGCCCCGGTGCCTATGACCGCATCAATGAAATCCAATGACGTCGGGTCTTCGGACGCGCAAAAACCAGGTGAACCGAAGCCTGAAGTCCTAGAGCGGGGTGTGCCGGAGGAGAGTGCTTCACCCTCCACTACACTGCAAACCTTACCCGACGAAAAACCTCTGACCAAACCAGCAACTGGTCGGCTCGCAATGCTGAACCGCGCTGAGCCATCCAAACCTGCACCGATGGTTTCCGAGCCATCCTCTATCGGTTCTGGCGCATCTGAGCGAAAACAGGAGCGCAATCCGGCTTCCCGTTCGTTCAATCGGGAATCGGACCGGAAATTCGGACTGCAACTGGGTGTATTCAGCAATCTGGAAAATGCTGAAGATTTGCGTGCCAAGCTTGAGAAAAATGGAATTCCGGCGTCCATCGAAGCCCGGGTACATGCTGGACCTTTTGCATCCAGAGCGGAAGCCGATGCAGCCCGTAACAAACTGAAAGAACTTGGGATTTTGGATAGTCTTTTGATTACCTTGAAAGGAAAGGGCGGCGGGTGACGACCGAAATACGAATTCGGTTTGTAAGCATCATGCTGAGAATTCTTCCCGAGGTTCGTGGTCCGAAATTTTGGTGGACAAAAGGCTGTCACTTGTCCTGGGCAGGGTCTTCCAAAGCGATGAGACTCTGTAGGGTGGCATCATCTACACCAAGGCGTTTTACAAGTGTTTCTTGATTGATATGAAGTAGGTCACGTATACCCTTAAGGTCGTCGCCAATGGCTGGGTCGGCCCAACCATTGGCGGAGTGACGGGCGAGGTCTACAGCAAGATTGACATTTCGTACTCGTGGATTTTCTCCTGATTTATCGTCCAGTAGCTGGACCAGCAAGGCTGGGAGCCGCCAAGCATCTACGAGTGCCAACCTCAATTGAGAAAGCTGTACTCCATAAATTTCTTCCTGGAGAACTGCTGATCGCATATTGGGCTGAGCGAGTTGTGCATCGCGTACTTGCAGCGCCAATTTGGGCGCAAACAGCCACATCATAATTTCGGCGACATCGTGCAAAAGAGTTGCAAGCGTGATTTCATCAACATCCGCATCGCGCCGCAGTACTGACCAGTCGTGTGCCCAATGTGCGGCCCGGCGTGCACGGGCAATTGTTTTGAGCAAGCCAAGCATGGCCTGCGGATGTGCTTTTAGTTGATTCTCAACAATCGGAAGGTTCTGGAAGTCACGAAAAAACGGTGTGATGCCTATCATCATGATGGCCCGGTCAATCGTCGTAATATCCGTTGTTTGCTTCTGTGGTCGATGTTCTGCGATATAGGCAAGAACACGTAAGGTAAGCAAGGGATCGTGTTGAACGACCCCTGCAAGTACGCGACCATTGACGCTGTCCGCCTTGCCGCGCAGACGCTCCAATTCGTTGATCGAGTGGCGTAGCACCGGCAAGTCTGCTTGCGCAAAATGTTTGATCCAAACGTCGCTGTCAGGAATCGGTTGTTCGATCATGAAAGTACTTTGTCTATTCGACTATCGGAGATTACGGCAATGTAGCAGCTTAGGCCGGTATTTCAAATGTCAGACTGAATTCCGACTTGGCAGCAATTCGGAGCGGATCGAACGATAATATGAGTCTCTATGTAGTTGACCAAGATTTGACAGTCAGTCGCCTTTCTTAGATTGTTGCCTCGAAACAAAACAGACTTTCATCACGAAGGGCCGATCAATGCCTGATGCTCCAAAAGTGTCGCCGATTTATGTAACGCAGCCCCTGCTGCCTCCTTTGGAAGAGTTTGTTCCCTATCTTCAACAGATTTGGGACAGCAAGCAACTCACTAATAATGGACCCTTTCACCAGCAGTTCGAGCAAGCGTTGTGCGACTACCTCGGCGTTAAGCATGTCGCCCTATTCACCAGTGGTACGGTAGCGCTCATTACAGCCTTGCAGGTTTTACGTATTACTGGAGAAGTCATCACGACTCCATACTCATTTGTGGCGACTGCTCATTCGCTTCTGTGGAACGGTATCAAGCCGGTTTTTGTGGACATCGATCCAGTGTCGCTTAATTTGGATCCGGGCCGTATCGAGTCTGCTATCACTCCGCAAACAACGGCGATCATGCCTGTTCACTGTTACGGTCGCCCTTGCGACGTAGAGCGCATCGAAAAAATTGCAGACAATTATGGATTAAAGGTCATCTACGATGCTGCACATGCCTTTGGCGTAAAGTATCAAAATGACAGCGTGCTCAACTATGGTGACCTTTCAGTGTTGAGTTTCCACGCCACAAAGGTCTTCAATACCTTCGAGGGCGGTGCTATCGTCTGCCACGATGCGAAGACCAAGCAGCGTATTGACCATCTGAAAAACTTTGGCTTTGTCGACGAAGTCACAGTAGTCGCTCCAGGGATTAACGGCAAGATGAGTGAAATCAACGCGGCGTTCGGCATCCTTCAGCTTGGATATATTGATGAAGCATTTGAAAAACGCAAAAAAATCGACGCTGTATATAGGAAAGAACTGGAAAAAATTAGGGGAATAAAGTACCTGTCAAACACTGGAGAAAAGGCAGCGAACTTCGCATATTTTCCAATTTTAGTCGAACCCGATTTTGCAGTCACTCGAGACCAACTCTATGATCGTATGCGGGAGGCAAATGTTTACGTTCGTCGGTACTTTTATCCCCTCATCAGCAATCTGCCGATGTATCGGGGGCTGCCTTCTGCAGTAGAGGCAAATCTGTTAGAGGCAAAATCAATCTCAGACCGGATTTTGTGTTTGCCGATCTATCCCGACATGACCCGGGAAGATCAAGCTCGGGTCATTCAGATTTTGCAGGAGTGACATTCGATGTCTTTCTACTCAGAAGAAGAACTGGACGCGCTCGGTTTGGCCAAACATGGACAAAACGTAAAAATATCCAGAAAGGCTGCTATCTACAACTCGAACAAGGTATCAATTGGAAGCAACGTAAGAATAGATGACTTCTGCGTTCTATCAGCCGGCGAGGGAGGCATTGAATTAGGTGATTACGTGCATATTGCAGTCTTTTGTTCGCTGATGGGTGCGGGCAGAATCAAATTGGAAGACTTTAGCGGGCTGTCGTCCCGAGTATCAATCTACTCAAGCAATGATGACTACAGTGGTGCTACCTTGACCAATCCAACGGTTCCGAGTGAGTTTTCTGGTGTCACTCATGGTGACGTGGCTGTAGGGAAGCACGTAATTGTTGGTGCTGGAGCGGTAATCCTGCCCGGAGTGATATTGGAACAAGGTGTCGCGATCGGCTCTTTGAGCTTGGTTCAGAAGCATTGTTTCGAATTCGGTATTTATCTGGGTGTGCCCGCAAGGAGGGTTGGCGAGAGAAAACAAGACCTACTTCAACTTGAGCAGCAACTTAGGATGAGCGGCTGTTCAAAAAAAGCAAAGGAATGACCGGGTGTTAAAAGCTTCTAATCATCAGAGTCAATGCGACTTCTGACAATTTCAACAAAGCTGAATTCACATCGCTGACCGCCACACCATGACAGAAAAAATCCTGCTGCAAGCGCTAGAGCATCATAGGGCCGGTCGCATGGAGGAAGCAGTAGAACTGTATCAGTCAATTCTTAAAATCGATCCGAATCACGCAGAGGCCAACCACAATATGGGAGCCATGGCGGTTCAAGTACAACAGCCAGTTTCCGCGCTACCGTATTTCATGGCAGCACTGGATGCCGATCCATCAAGAGGTGCTTATTGGACAAGCTACATTGATGCACTGTTTCAAGCCGGAGAATTGGGAGCCGCACGAGATTTATTGGTGCTTGCGCGACAGAATGGATTGCAAGGCAAGGATGTAGATGCATTGGGTGAGCGCTTGGAAGGCAAGCAATCGATTGGCGAGAGTTCTTCGGTGGAGAATGGTCAAGCGTTTGAGTCGCCGTTGCATGAGCGACGCCACGAATGTTTTGGTGGCCAGGAATCGGTTAACGAGAGAGCGAAGTGGCGAGATAAAAAGCTCAGAAAATCAGTAGATCGAGATAGTGAAAGCCCTGATCCCGAAGAATTGAATTTGTTGAAAGCACTGTTGGATCAAGGACGTTTTGCTGAAGCGGGGTCGTTTGCAGAGGAAATGACAGCTCGCTATCCTGCGCATGTGGCGGGATGGAAGGCGATGAGTATTGTGATGAAACATTTGGGGAGGCGCGAAGACGCGCTCAATCCTGCACGTGTTGCCGCTGCCTTAGCGCCAGATGATGCAGATGCCTGTAGCAATTTGGGAGTCGCTCTATATGATCTGGGCCACATGGAGGAAGCCCAGGTTAATTTTAGAAAAGCGATTGAAATTAACCCGGCGTTTGCCAGCGCGCATCGGAATCTTGGATTGGTTCTGTTATATCTGGCTCGTCTGGGTGAAGCTGCGAGTTGCTTTTGGAAGGCTCTGGAGATCGAACCTGCTTTCGCAGAGGCACATGCAAATCTGGCTGCAGTTTTGATAAAGCTGGGACGTTATGACGAAGCCGATGCGAGTTTTAGAACCGCAATTGCCATTAAGCCTGATTGGGCATGGGCATTTTTGGATTTTGGCAATTTTCTCAAAAATCTAGGAAGGCTGGATGAAGCCCGTTCGAGTTACAGAAGGGCGAGCCAATTAGGCCTATCCGAGGCGCTAGTTAAAGAAGCTTTTATGCTACCCGCCATCATGGGTACACGAACGGAAGTTCTGGAGAGCCGAGCGAAATTTGAACAGAGCCTTCACAGTTTGATGTCGGATCAAAGAGTTTTCAACGATCCGCTAACGAGTACTTTTGGGCCTAATTTTTATTTGGCATACCATGGTTTGAATGACCGGGATCTTCAAATCAAGGTGGCGAAATATTACGAAAAAGCGTGTCCATCGCTAAGGTACATTGCTCCTCACTGCGCCAGTTCCGAAGCCAGTTCCAAGGAAACTATTCGGGTCGGATTTTTTTCGAAGTTCATGTACAACCATTCGGTTTCACTCTGTTTCGGGAAACTGATCAGCGCCTTGTCGCAAAAAAAGCGATTACAGGTCAGCTTAATATCAAACCGATCCATCGACGAAAAGCACTATTCAGATTTTTCCGGGAAATTCGTGTATTTGACCGACGATTTGGACCAGGCCAGGAATGTCATCAGCGGCCTGGAGCTAGACATCCTTGTATATCTCGATATCGGCATGGAGCCAATGAGTTACTTTTTGGCATTTTCACGTTTGGCTCCTGTTCAATGCGTTATGTCCGGTCATCCGGTGACAACGGGCATTGCCAATGTGGACTATTTCCTGTCACCTGGGCCACAGGAACCTCCTAATGCCGCAGAACATTACAGCGAGAAGCTAATTCGCCTGCCAAGGCAGTCGGTTTGTTTTTCCCGTCCGAAACATCCGGCGAGGCTAAAGTCTCGAGCCGAATTGAATCTGCCGGTCAGGCAACGCCTTTATATGTGTCCCATGGCGCTACAAAAACTTCATCCTGATTTCGATGAGGCTATTGATCGCATACTGAAGATCGACAGCGAAGGTGTAGTAGTTTTTTTTGAAGATAGTCAGTGGTGGTGGTGGAAAGACGCACTGATGAAGCGCTTTGGGAGAACTATTTCGGAGGATGTTCTTCGACGAATTCTATTTTTGCCGTGGTTGAAGGATCCAGGGGATTTCTTCAGCGCCATAGAAGCTGCTGATGTAATTCTGGATCCTTTCCATTTCGGCATTGGTTCGACCGTGAGCATAACTGCGGCCCAAGGTACGCCAATGGTTACAAAACAAGGTGAGTTGCTGCGTGGACGGGTTGGTGCTTTTTATTGTGAGCTGTTAGGTGTCGAGGAGTGTATTGCAAATGATACAGAGGACTACGCTCAACTAGCGGTCAACATTGCTAGCGATAGACTTTTGCGGGAAACCATCAGTACTCGGATACGAAATAATAGCGCTGCCCTATATGATGATATGCAGCCAGTGGACGATCTGGCGGGATTGTTTTTCTCTCTGGTTAATACGGGAAATTCTCCCGCTATATCATTGGCTAGCTAGTTTTTATCGCCAAAAGGTGAAGTGAGAGCGAATATCAAGTATTGGGCAATGGCGACCTTTTAAGACTTGTATATTGATTTGGATTGATACTAAATTGGGTCTGCTTCAGACGGCGCTCTTGATGTAACTTGAGGGTTGAGTTGGAATCAGCAACTGGCATTGCGTTGCATAAAGCCGGGTTCAAAATCAGACAACTGACCGCGAAATTGATAACAGAACAAACTCTGCAGGACGCACTTGGGCACCATCAAGCGGGGCGGTTGGAAGAGGCGGTAGAACTCTACCAATCGGTTCTTGAAGCTGATCCGGGTCATGCGGAAGCCAATCACAACATGGGAGTTCTGGCGGTGCAGGTCGGACAGCCTGCCGGAGGCCTGTCC
>JAIPCS010000014.1 GCA_021738105.1 Sulfuritalea sp. | reverse complement strand
AAAATCTGTCATTCGTTACTAAAGGAGTTGTCATGGAACAAATCGTTGGTTTTGTTGCTCTTGCCGCCGGCCTGATCATCGGTCTTGGCGCCGCTGGCGCATGTATCGGCATCGGCATCATGGGTAGTCGCTTCCTTGAGGCGTCCGCGCGTCAGCCTGAACTGATGAACACCCTGCAAACCAAAATGTTCCTGCTGGTTGGTCTGATTGATGCTGCGTTCATTATCGGCACGGGTATCGCCCTGTGGTACACCACTGCAAACCCGTTCATTTCCAGCCTGCCCAAGTAATCGTCTCCAATAACGCTTAAGGAGCGACTACCGTGAATCTGAACGCAACGCTATTTGCCCAGCTGGTTGTGTTCCTCATTCTGGCGTGGTTCACGATGACATTCGTGTGGCCGCCCATTATGAAGGCACTCGACGAGCGTGCGAGCAAGATAGCCGATGGGCTTGCGGCCGCTGACAAGGCCAAGGCCGATTTGGCTCACGCAGAAAAAATGGCTTCCGATGAATTGCGCAAGGCCAGGGAGACGGCTTCCGAATTTCGCAGTGGCGCCGAGCGACAAGTCGCCCAGCTGATTGAGGAAGCACGAGCCGAGGGCGCGCGCATCGTCAATGCAGCTCGTGAGGCCGCTGAAGCAGAAGCGGGTGCAGCTTCTCAGAAAGCCAGAGAAGCTCTCCGTGAACATGTGGCGACACTTGCCGTGGCCGGCGCCGAGCGCATTCTGCGCAAGGAAATCAACGCCCAGGCCCACGCCGAGTTGCTGGCACAACTCAAGTCGGAGCTCTAATCCATCATGGCCGAGAACGTCACACTTGCGCGCCCTTATGCCGAGGCTGCGTTCCAGCTGGCAAAAGGTGAGAATGCGCTGGCCGCCTGGTCCGAAGTGCTGGAGCGACTTTCCGCTGTGGCCGTTCGTCCGGAAATGGAAGAGTGCTTTGGTAATCCGCGTCTGAGCCGCGACCAATTGGCACAGCTCTGTCTCGATGTGGCGAGCAACAATGAAGCGCAATCGAAACTGCCGGTCAATCAGCGAAATTTTGTTCGTGTCCTTGCGGAAAATGATCGCCTTTTTGTACTTCCTGAAATCAATGTGATCTTCAACGAACTCAAGCATGATCAGGAGGGTGTCCGCGATGCAGAGATTACCTCGGCCTTTGCGCTTGACGAAGTAACATTGAAGGCGCTTGTGGCCGACCTCGAGCGCAAGTTCGGGTCCAAGGTCAAAGCGACCGTTAAGGTTGATGCCGAACTGATTGGTGGCGTTCGTATTGCCGTCGGCGATGAAGTCATTGACGCCTCGGTCCGCGGCAAACTCGCCGCCATGGCCACCGCGCTAAAGAACTAGGAGTAATTTGATGAACCTTAATCCATCCGAAATCAGTGATCTGATCAAGAGCCGGATCCAGAACATGGAATTGGCTGCCACGGCCCGCAACGAGGGTACTGTGGTCTCGGTCACCGACGGCATTTGCCGAATTCACGGTTTGACCGACGTGATGCAGGGCGAAATGCTTGAGTTTCCCGGCGATACCTTTGGCCTTGCTTTGAACCTTGAGCGTGACTCTGTCGGCGCTGTGGTGTTGGGCGACTACGAACATATTTCAGAGGGCGATACGGTTAAATGTACCGGTCGCATTCTCGAGGTGCCCGTCGGTCCTGAATTGCTGGGACGCGTAGTGAATGCCTTGGGCGAGCCGATCGACGGCAAGGGTCCGATCAACGCCAAGGTTACTGACAAGATTGAAAAAGTCGCGCCCGGCGTGATCTGGCGCAAGTCAGTGTCGCAGCCGGTACAGACAGGGCTCAAGGCGATCGACTCGATGGTTCCCGTCGGTCGCGGACAGCGCGAACTGATCATTGGCGATCGCCAGACCGGCAAGACGGCCGTTGCGGTTGATGCAATCATCAACCAGAAGGGGCAGAACATGTTCTGCATCTACGTCGCAATCGGCCAGAAGGCTTCGACCGTTGCCAACGTGGTGCGCAAGCTTCAGGAACATGGTGCGATGGAATACACCATCGTGGTGGCAGCCACGGCTTCCGATTCCGCTGCGACCCAGTTCATCGCCCCTTACACGGGTTGCTCGATGGGTGAGTACTTCCGTGACCGCGGCATGGATGCCCTGATCATTTATGACGATCTGACCAAGCAGGCCTGGGCGTATCGTCAGATTTCCCTGTTGCTGCGTCGCCCACCTGGTCGTGAAGCCTATCCGGGTGACGTGTTCTATTTGCACTCGCGCCTGCTCGAACGCGCTGCACGCGTCTCGGAAGCTTGGGTTGAGAAGCTCACCAACGGTGAAGTCAAAGGCAAGACGGGTTCACTGACTGCATTGCCAATTATTGAAACTCAGGCGGGCGACGTTTCCGCTTTCGTGCCGACTAACGTGATTTCGATTACCGACGGCCAGATCTTTCTGGAAACCGACTTGTTCAATGCAGGTATCCGTCCGGCCATGAACGCCGGTGTTTCGGTTTCACGCGTGGGTGGTGCGGCACAGACCAAGGCGATCAAGAAGCTGGGTGGCGGTGTGCGTCTGGCGCTCGCCCAGTATCGAGAGCTTGCTGCTTTCGCTCAGTTCGCATCGGATCTTGACGAAGCGACGCGCAAGCAGCTTGAGCGTGGTCGCCGGGTGACCGAATTGATGAAGCAGTTGCAGTATGCACCGCTGTCTGTCGCTGAAATGGCCGTTACGCTCTACGCGTCGAACGAAGGCTTCATGGATGACATTGATGTCACTCGAATCCTTCCGTTCGAAACGGAATTGCATCAATACGTGCATCAGAAGCATGCGGCCTTGATGACCAAGATCGAAACGACCAGTGATTTGGACAAGGATGCTGAGGCTGAACTCAAGGCCGCAGTAACCGAGTTCAAGAAATCCTGGGCCTGATCGCAGACTTTGACGGGGAGCGATCATGCCGGGCAGTAAAGAGATCCGCACCAAGATCAAGAGCGTCCAGAACACGCGCAAGATCACCAAGGCTATGGAGATGGTGGCTGCATCCAAAATGCGCAAGGCGCAGGAGCGGATGCGTGCTGCTCGTCCCTATAGTGAAAAGATTCGCCGCCTGGCGGCGAATCTTTCTCAGGCTAATGTAACCGAGTATCGCCATGCCTTCCTTGGACGAGACAAGGCGGACGTAGCCAAGCGCGTTGGTCTGATTGTGGTAACGACGGACAAGGGCCTTTGCGGGGGCCTCAATACAAATATTTTGCGCCAGGCAATGAACACCATGCGTCTGTGGGAAACCAATGGCGCCACGGATATTCGCGTGACCTGCATCGGCAACAAGGGATTGGGTTTCATGCAACGCCTGGGCGCCAACGTGGTCTCGCATATCACGCACCTGGGTGACACACCGCATCTGGAAAAGTTGATCGGACCAATGAAGGTCATGATCGATGCATTTCAGGCCGGCGAACTGGATGCCGTGCATATTGCCTATACCCGCTTCATCAACACGATGAAGCAGGAGCCGGTGATCGAGCCGCTGTTGCCGCTATCCGGAGAGCGCATGGGTACACCAGAGAGAAGTTGGGACTACCTCTACGAGCCTGACGCACAAACCGTCATCGACGAATTGCTGGTGCGATACGTGGAAGCGCTGATCTATCAAGGTGTGGCGGAAAATATGGCCTCCGAGCAGTCGGCGCGAATGGTGGCAATGAAGGCGGCGACCGACAACGCAGGCAGCGTGATCAAGGAATTGCAGCTGGTTTACAACAAAGCGCGTCAGGCTGCGATTACCAAGGAGATCTCCGAGATCGTTGGTGGCGCCGCGGCAATTGCCGGTTAAGCCTTGCGATGAATGAATTTGGCGGATTTACATTAAGGAAACAACCATGAGCAACGGAAACATCGTCCAGTGCATCGGCGCCGTGGTGGACATCAAGTTCCCCCGCGAGGCCATGCCCAAGGTGTATGAAGCACTGACTCTTGACGAGGCCGATTCAGGCAACGCCGAGGCCGGCCTGACTTTTGAAGTCCAGCAACAGCTTGGCGACGGCATCGTGCGCACCATTGCGCTCGGTTCCTCCGATGGCTTGCGTCGCGGCATGTCCGTCAAGCCGACGGGCGCTGCCATTTCGGTCCCGGTTGGCGCCGGAACCTTGGGTCGTATCATGGACGTGTTGGGGCGCCCGATCGACGAAGCCGGCCCGGTTCCTTATGACGAACTGCGCCCGATTCATGCCAAGGCACCGAAGTTCGACGAACTTTCGCCTTCGACCGAACTGCTGCCCACCGGCATCAAGGTTATCGACCTGATGTGCCCGTTTGCCAAGGGCGGCAAAGTCGGCCTGTTCGGCGGTGCTGGTGTCGGCAAGACCGTGAACATGATGGAACTGATCAACAACATCGCCAAGTCTTATGGCGGCTACTCGGTATTCGCCGGCGTCGGCGAGCGTACTCGTGAGGGCAACGATTTCTACCACGAGATGGAAGAGTCGAAGGTTCTGGACAAGGTGGCGATGGTGTTTGGACAGATGAACGAGCCTCCCGGCAACCGTCTGCGCGTGGCGCTGACCGGTCTCACCATGGCCGAGAAGTTCCGCGACGAGGGCAAGGACATCCTGCTTTTCATCGACAACATCTACCGCTATACACTGGCCGGTACTGAAGTTTCCGCGTTGCTCGGCCGTATGCCGTCCGCCGTTGGCTACCAACCGACGCTGGCCGACGAAATGGGCCGCCTGCAGGAGCGCATCACCTCGACCAAGGTCGGTTCGATCACTTCGATCCAGGCCGTGTATGTGCCTGCCGATGACTTGACCGATCCGTCTCCGGCAACGACCTTTCTCCACCTCGACGCCACCGTTGTGTTATCACGTGACATCGCCTCGCTGGGTATCTACCCGGCGGTTGATCCACTCGATTCCACTTCGCGCCAGCTTGATCCGCTGGTCGTCGGCGAAGAACACTACAGCGTCGCCCGCCGCGTGCAGTCGAACCTGCAGCGCTACAAGGAATTGCGCGACATCATCGCGATTCTGGGCATGGACGAATTGGCGCCGGAAGACAAACTGGCCGTTACGCGGGCCCGCAAGATACAGCGTTTCCTGTCGCAGCCTTTCAACGTCGCTGAAGTGTTTACCGGTACGCCGGGCAAGATCGTGCCGCTGGCTGACACCATCAAGGGCTTCAAGATGATTGTTGATGGCGAATGCGACACGATACCCGAGCAGGCTTTCTACATGGTCGGCGCGATCGAAGAAGTATTCGAGAAGGCCAAAACTCTCAATTAAGCGTACAGCGATAAGAGGTAAAGTATGGCCATGACCATTCACGTAGACATCGTTAGTGCCGAGGAGTCGATCTTCTCCGGATTGGCGGAATTTGTTGTACTTCCCGGCGAAGCAGGTGAACTGGGAATTCTGCCTGGCCATATGCCACTGATGACACGTATCAAGCCAGGTGCCGTCCGTGTCAAACTGCCCGACGATAAAGAAGAATTGATTTTCGTAGCGGGTGGTTTGCTGGAAGTACAACCGGGTCTTGTTACCGTATTGGCCGATACCGCCATCCGTGGCGCAGATCTTGATCAAGCCAAGGCACTTGAGGCGAAAAAGCTGGCAGAAGAAGCAATGGTCAATCGCGGTTCCGAGATGGATTACGCTCGCGCACAAGCGGAGTTGGCGGAAGCGATCGCCCAGCTTGCCGCAATCGATCGCCTGCGCAAACAGCGCCATTGAGCTTGAGCTCGCTGGCGGCGAAAGGGCAGCTTCGGCTGCCCTTTTTGCTTGCATTTCCAAGTCATAGGATCGTTGATTGCGGCTTGCAATAGAATTAGCCTTGAAATAGACTGTACAGTCCAGTCCAATATTTTGCGCCATGACTTCGCTGCCCGAAACCGACCTCCTCGACTGTCGAGCGCGCCTGATTCAAGCAGCGGCAGAAGTCTTCGTCGAAGAGGGGTATCGAGCCAGCGTCGAACGTGTGGCGGCGCGTGCAGGAGTCGCCAGGCAAACGCTCTACAACCATTTTCCGTGCAAGGCCGACTTGTTCGGCGAAGTCGTCAAGCAATCGATCGCCACCCTGCTGATCACACTGGACGGAAACCAGCAGTCGTTACGTGAGCGCCTGCTCCGCTTCGGTGTAATGTATAGAAACAAGGTTCTGAGTGCCGAAGGTCTCGGATTCTTTCGGACCTTGACAGCTGAGGCCGTGCGCTTCCCTGAACTCGCGGCAAGTTTTTATCGCAGCGGCCCGGCACAGACTACGGCGCGCTTATCCGTCGTGCTGAAAGAAGCCATGAGCAAGGGCGAACTGCGCTCCGCATCTCCCGAGTTCGCCGCAAATCTGTTGTTATCCATGCTGGTCGGCGCTGACCGCAGCCGTTACCTTTTCTCCGGCGATCCTCCGCCCGAACCCGATCCGGAGCATGTCGGTCAGATCATCGACTGCTTCATGCGCGCCTTTGCACCGGCTACACACAATCTGCCAGCAGTACCCTCGCTGAACCCCGCCCCGCAACGGAGCCTTCCATGAAAAATAGTCTCATTCTATTGTTGTTCGCATTTCTTGCCGCTTGCGGTCAAGGGGATAAAAAAGCCCCGGCAGCGGTGGGCCCGGGCGCCGCGATGCCGCCTCCGGAAGTCGATGTGATTATCGCCACCTCTGCCAGCGCTACAATAACGCAAGATCTTCCGGGTCGTCTGCAGGCGGTGCGTTCCGCGCAAGTGAGGGCTCGCATCGAAGGTGTAATTGAGAAACGTCTGTTCACGGAAGGAACCGATATTGTCGCCGGCACCCCGCTGTTCCGTATTGACGCTCGAACTTACATAGCGCAGGCGGCGGCGGCCGAGGCAGACTTGGCAGCCGCGAAGGCTGTGCTGGATCGGTACCGGCCCTTGCTCGACATCAAGGCAGTCAGTCAGCAAGAGTTTGACACCGCCGAAGCGAAGGTGAAGCAGGCCGAAGCGACTCTCGCAAAGGCCAGGCTGGACCGCGAAAACGCGGTACCGTCAGCGCCAATATCAGGCCACATAGGCCGTGCGTTCGTGACGGAGGGCGCCTTGGTGGGCAAGAGCGAGGCGACGCATCTGGCCACCATCGAGCAGCTCGATCCGATCCGTGTAGAGTTCACGCAGTCCTACTCCGACCTGCTGCGCTTGCGGCAAGCCGTGAAAGCAGGAAACCAGAAAAAGGCCGACTCAACCAAGGTGGAACTCGTACTGGAGGACGGCTCGCTTTACCCGGAAACCGGTCGCCTGCGGTTCTCCGATCTGGCGGTTGACCCGAACAGCGGGGCCGTGCTCTTGCGCGCCGAGTTTCCCAATCCGCGACGTGACCTGCTGCCCGGCACTTTCGTTCGCGTCCGCTTTCCCCAGGCACAACTCGAAAACGCAATCCGTGTACCACAGCGCGCAGTACTAGGCGGCGCCCAGGGCCAATTCGTCATGACCGTGAATGCCGAAGGCAAGGTGGCGCCGCGTCCAATCCAGACCGGGGCAATGTCCGGCCCGAACTTCATCGTCACCGAAGGACTGAAGGGTGGCGAGCAGATCATCGTGAATGGTCTGCAGAAGGCTCGTCCCGGCAGTGTGGTGAAGCCGGTGCCGTGGTTGCCGGTAGCGGCTCCGGCGGCTGTCCCAGTCGTGAATTCCACAGCTCCTGTCGCCAAGCCTGACGCGGAAAAGAAGTAAGCCATGATCCCGCGATTTTTTATAGACCGGCCCATCTTTGCCTGGGTCATTGCAATCATCATCGTGCTCGGCGGCATGCTCGCGTTACGACAGTTGCCGGTGGCGGCCTATCCATCCGTGGCGCCGCCAGCGCTTGCAATCACCGTCACTTATCCAGGTGCTTCGGCCAAGGTGGTGGAAGAAACAGCGGTAGCGCTGATCGAACAGGAACTCAACGGCATCGAGAATCTGCTTTACATGGATTCCGCTTCCGAACAGAACCGCGGAACCATCACCCTGACCTTCGAGACCGGCACCAACCTTGATCTTGCCTCGGTGGAAACACAGAATCGCGTCAAGCGAGCGGAGCCACGGTTGCCGGAAGAGGCGCGTCGCCTGGGAATCACGGTGACCAAGTCGGCGCGCAATTTTCTGATGTTCATGGCCCTGTTTTCGCCGGACAAATCTCTCGACAATGTCGCACTAGGAAGTTACGCCGCCGCCAACATACTGGAAAGCGTCCGGCGCACACCGGGTGTCGGTGAGGCGATTCTCTTCGGTACCGAATATTCGATGCGTTTGTGGCTCAAGCCGGACAGGCTGCAAGCCTTCGGTCTGACGCCGGCCGACGTGGCGAAAGCAGTGCGCGCACAAAACGCGCAGATCGCCACTGGCGAGCTTGGCCAGATTCCGGCCGTGCCCGGACAGGAGTATGCCGCCGCCATTGTCACTCAAGGCCGTTTGTCGACACCCGTCGAATTCGGCAATGTCATCATTCGTAGCGATGTGGGCGGTGCGACAGTGCGCGTCAAGGACGTTGCCCGCGTCGAACTGGGTGCGCAGGACTATTCGATTTCCGCCCGTGTTGATGGTCAGCCCACTGCGGCAATAGCCATCCGCACCGCGCCCGGTGCAAATGCGCTCGATACGGCCAAAGCAGTCAAAGCCAGAATGGCAGAGTTGGCCAAATACTTTCCACCCGGCATCTCCTGGATGGTGCCCTACGACACCTCGACTTTTGTTGAGATTTCAATTCGGGAGGTGGTCAAGACGCTCGCCGAGGCAATGATTCTGGTGGTCCTGGTGATGTATCTGTTTCTGGAAAATCTGCGGGCCACGTTCATTCCGACCATCGTTGTACCGGTGTCACTTTTCGGCGCCCTGATTGGCCTCTATGTGCTCGGCTATTCAATCAATGTGCTGACCCTGTTTGCCATGGTGCTTGCCATCGCCATTGTTGTGGACGATGCTATTGTCGTGATCGAGAACGTCGAGCGCATCATGAGCGAAGAGGGGCTCAGCCCGCGCGATGCAACGCGCAAGGCCATGGGTCAGATCATCAATGCGGTCATTGCTATTACCGTAGTACTGACGGCTGTGTTCGTGCCCCTGGTGTTTTTTGGCGGTGCCGTGGGAGCGATCTATCGTCAGTTCGCGGTGACACTGATACTGACCATGGGCTTCTCGGCCGCGATGGCGTTGACACTGACCCCCGCCCTGTGTGCGACGCTGCTCAAACATGAAGTTGGCAAGGACGACCTGTTGCCGACGACAGGCTTCTTTGGCTGGTTCAACCGTTTTTTCGCTGCCACCGTGAATCGCTACATCGCCACCACCCGTCGCCTTCTGGCCAAGCCCGTGCGCTGGCTCATTGTTTACGCCGTGATCCTGGCCGGTACCGGCTGGTTATTCACCAAGCTGCCGGGCAGTTTTCTGCCGAGCGAAGATCAGGGTTACTTTCTCAGCATCATCCAGTTGCCCTCCGGAGCGACGCAGGAGCGCAGTCTGGAAGTCTTGAAAACAGTCGAAAATCACTATCTTGCGCAGAAGGAAGTTGCTCACGTTATTGGCGTTGTCGGTTTCTCGTTCTTCGGGCGCGGCCAGAACGCCGCCATCACCTTCGTGCGCCTCAAGAGTTGGGACGAGCGACCGAACAAGGAGGACAGCGCGGACTCCGTAGTTCAACGCGCCAATATGGCTTTTTTCCGCATCAAGCAGGCGATGATCTTCGCCATCAACGTACCGCCAATTCCGGAACTTGCCGCCGTCGGTGGCTTCGATTTTCGTTTGCTTGATCGTGGTGGTCTGGGCCGCGAAAAGCTGCTCGAAGCACGCAATATGGCGCTGGGTCTAGCCAGCCAACGTCCCGACCTCGCCGGTGTGCGGCCAGAAGGTCAAGAGGCAAGCCCGCAGGTCTTCCTTAGCGTCGATCGGGCCAAGGCCCGTGCCATGGGCATCGATCTGGGCGACCTCAACGATACTCTGCAATCGAACCTGGGCACCGCCTATATCAATGATTTCGTGCGTGAGGGAAGGATTCTGCGGGTGCAGATGCAGGCCGAGGCGGAAACCCGGCGTACGCCGGAGGATCTGCTGCGACTGCCGGTCAAGAATGGACGCGGCGACATCATTCCGCTCGCCGAAATCGCTACGGCAAGCTGGATTGTCGGCAGTCCCAAGCTCGACCGCTACAATGGCCTGCCCTCGATGAAGATCGCCGGAAACCCGGCGCCGGGCCGGTCAACGGGCGAGGCGCTGGCGGCGATGGAAGATATTGCCACCAAGTTGCCAAGCGGAGTCGGCTTCGAATGGTCGGGCAGTTCCTACGAGGAGCGGCTTTCCGGCAACCAGGCACCCTTCCTGTTTGGCGTGTCGCTGGTCGTGGTCTTCCTCTGCCTGGCCGCCCTGTACGAGAGCTGGTCGATCCCTGTTGCGGTCATGCTGGTGGTGCCGCTGGGCATTTTCGGTGCGGTGCTGGCTGTTACCCTGCGCGGGCTGCCCAACGACGTGTATTTCAATGTTGGCCTCATCGCCATCATCGGCCTATCGGCAAAGAATGCGATTCTGACCATCGAATTCGCCCGCGAGTTGCAGGAGCAGGGAAAGAATCTGATCGAAGCCACGCTGGAAGCCTGCCGCCTGCGCTTTCGGCCGATCCTGATGACCTCGATTGCCTTCATGTTCGGCGTGCTGCCGCTGGCCGTGTCTACCGGCGCCGGCGCCAACAGCCGCCACGCCATTGGCACCGGTGTGATCGGCGGCATGTTCGCCGCCACCGTGCTGGCGGTTTTTCTCGTCCCGGTATTTTTTGTCGTGGTGCGCCGCATCTTTCCCGGACACGCCCGGCATCACCAGGAGGACAAGGGTCATGACTAAGCGCTTGCTCCCGCTCGTTTTGATGCTTGCCGGTTGTTCCTTGACGCCCGAATACCATCGCCCCGAGGCGCCGGTTGCAAACGCCTGGCCCGCGCTGCGCGCGTCGACATCACTTGGCGACGCGGCGAAAAGCGCGCGGATGCTCGCCGACTGGCGCAACTTCTTTTCCGATCCGGCCTTGCAGGGGCTGATCGTCGCGGCGCTGGAGCACAACCGCGATTTGCGTATTGCCGTGGCGCGGGTTGAAGAAGCCCGCGTCCTGGCAGGCATTGCCCGCAGCGACCGCTTTCCGACGCTGGACCTTGGCGCACAACGCGCCGCTGCACTGACACCGGCCGATCTCTCGGGTACGGGCCGCCAACTCAACAGTCAGCGCTACGATGTCAATCTCGGCATCGCCGCCTTCGAGCTTGATTTCTGGGGCCGGGTAAGAAACCTCGACGATGCGGCGCGAGCCAGTTATCTGGCCAGTGACTATTCGCGCCGCGCGTTCCGGCTGACTTTGATTGCCGATGTCGCCAACGCCTACCTGAGCTTGCTTGAGTTGGGCGAACGCCTCGATCTGGCGCAAGCGACACTGAAAACCCGCGAAGAAACCCGTACCCTGATTGGCCGTCGTCGCGATGTCGGTCTGGCCGGCGATCTCGACTATCTACAGGCGGACGGTGCGTTCCAGAATGCGCGCGCCGAAATCGCCAGTCTGCTGCGCAGCCATGCTGCCGCCGAAAATGCCCTGCGCCTGCTGGTCGGCACCGCGCCGGCAATCGCCGACGGCGAGCGGCTGACGCGGCAAAGCCTGAACAAGGATCTGGCGGTGGGTCTGCCCGCCGAAGTGTTGCTTGCACGCCCCGATGTTCTCGCCGCTGAGCAAAGGCTGATCGCCGCCAACGCCAACATCGGTGCCGCGCGCGCTGCATTCTTGCCGAAGATAGTGCTTACTGCCGTTGCCGGCACTGCCAGCAGGGGTCTTGCCGGCTTGTTCGATGCCGGCAGCAGCGCCTGGAGCTTTATGCCGGTTCTGCGCTATCCACTGTTTGACTCCGGGCGCGCGGACGCCAACATCGATCTGGCGGAGGTGCGCAAGAACATCACCGTGGCAGAATATGAAAAGACCATTCAACAGGCCTTCCGCGAAGTCGCCGACCTGCTGGCGGCGCGGCTTCAGCTTGCCGAGCAACTGAAGGCGCAGGAGGCCGATCTCAGCGCCCAAAGCCGCCGCCTAACGCTCGTCAATGCGCGTTATCAGGCGGGTGTTTCCAGCCATCTGGAACTGCTCGACGCTCAACGCGAGCACTTCGCCGCCCAACAGTCGGCGCTGGCGGCACGGCGGCAACTGTTGTCGACTGCCGCCAGTTTCTACAAGGCGGTGGGTGGCGTGGCCCCCATCGCGAACCCGGGCTAATGAGTCTTAAAGCGCCTTTCGTACGCTGATCACGCCGCGGATTTGCCCCTCAGAGTAGCCGGTGCCTTTGTCGTTGGGATAGTGCTTTGCCAGACTGGCCTTTACTTCCGGCTTGAGCTTGTCAGTCGGGCCGTGGCAATTCAGGCACAGGCTTTGTACCGGTAGCGCCTTTACGTAACGGTACTCGTTGCCGACTTTTTCACCCTTTTCCAGACTTTTCGGCGACTCACCAGCAGCGGCACGTTTGTCGAAATCTTCCAGTGCGGCTTTTTCCCAGTTATCAGGAATGGCACGCTGCTCATTGCGGGGCTTAAGGCTGACACGCTTGATCTTCCAGCCGGTCTCTTTTGAAACTTCGGAACCCATTTTCGGTGCCATGTCCTTGCAAACCGAGATCGCGCCTTCGGGGCCTGTCTGGTTTATTTCTTGCTGCAAAGCAGTCAGAAGCTTGGGTGGAAGTGAGGTTGCAACTTTGCGGGCTTCCCCGAGCATGGCGTCATCGCTGGCATTGGCCAGATTTGTAGCAAGCGGTGTCGCAAAAAGTGCGGCAACAAGCATAATTTTTTTCATTTGAAACTCCTCCCTATTAAGCGGAGGGTCATTGTGCACGGGCGTTCGATGGGACTCCAATAAATAAATTTGACGCGGCGATCAGACTAGTCGTTGCAGTCGATTTTATGACGCGCTACGTCGTTGTATCGACAAGTTTCTACAAGGTGGTGGGTGGCGGTAGCGAAGCGGCGCGGCAGCACACAGGCCGCCGGCGGTTCGCATTTATCCGATCAAAGCGTAGCGCTGGCGGTAGAGTGCATCGATCAGTTCGCGCGCAGAATTGAGTTGTTCCGGATTGACTACGCTTCTGCCTTCCCGATCGAGTCGTCGCAGCCAGTTGCGTGGTGTTTCGCCGGGTAATCGCGCCAAACCGAGTGCAGCGAGCTCGCGTTCCAGCGCAAAAAACGATCGCTGCTCGGCGCTGGGAGCGGCAAACGCCGTGTCGCCAGCGCCGACTTTTTGCGCGGGTCGTCGCCAGAACTGCCAGCGCTTGCGCAGCAGCCAGACCGCGGCCAGCATCAGCAGCATGGCGCCGGCAAGCTGTGCGCCCAGCGAGTGATCGCCCGAGAACAGGTCGCGCCTGTACTCGCCAAGGTGGCGCCAGGCCCACGAAAAAACATCGAGCACCGGCTGCCAGACCGACGCCCCGTTTTCCTCGACACCGAGCCAGGTCGCCGGTGTGGTGTCCACCTCGATCCAGCGCTGGTCTATGAAAGCCTCGACCCAGGCGTGGGCATGGCGTTTGCGCACCACGAAGGCCCCCTCGAGGCGGCTGTACTCCTGCACCGAATAGCCGGTGACATAGCGCGCCGGAATACCCAGTGCGCGCAACAGCAGCACCGTTGCCGTGGCGAAATACTCACAATGCGCGGCGCGGTCGGTGAGCAGGAACTGCTCCAGCGAGCGCCTCCCCCGGGTTTCATCGCCGACGAACAGGGTGTAGCGAAAGTGTTCGCCAAACCAGCTTTCCAGCGCCGCCAGTCGCTCTGCCGCTGTGCCGCGTTTCATCGCGGTGATTTCAGGCAGGCGCGACAGCAGATCAGCAAAGTCCGGTGGCAGCTCGAGATCGCGCGTGGACGGTGTTACCTTGGAGGCCGGCTCGCGATCGAGCGCGACTTCAAGCAGCGCCGGGGCGTCGCTGAGGCGGACCACGCCCAGCGAATTTCTCTCCAGTCTCCCCGGAGCGTCGATTCCCCCGAATCCCGCAGGCATTGGCAGCAATACCACGCCGTCCTGGCCGTCGCCAAGCAAATTCAATCCGGGTGGTGTCGCAACGGCACTATCGGGCAGCGGCTGAAAGGTATCGCGCCGCGCCACCCAGATTCCATTTACATAGTGCGAGAACACGCTGCTGCGCAATAACAGTGGCACCTCGACGGGTGGCGATTGCCGCACGCGCCAGACAATGCGATCGGATAGCTTGACTCGACCAATGTCGCCGATACGCGTTTGGCTCTGGTAGGGGTCGCTATCCACACCCGAAAGCGCGTCGATCACCCATTCCTGCAGAGCAAGTTGTGCCCGCTGCAAACCCTGGCTACCTGCAACGCCGGCACCCAGTGCCAATAGCGCAGCGATGGCAAAGGCGACGCGACTACGACGCAGGGTCACGGGTCGGGCGACGAATAGCCAGACCACGATAGTGCCGCCGAGCGCCGCCAGAACCCAGTTCGATGGCCGCGCCTGTACTGAGGTGGCGAGCAGGGTGATCGCCAGATAGGTCGGGTTCGGGTTGACGCTCAGTTCGGCTTCGGGCCGACCCGAGTCGCGCAGCGATAGCGCGAGATGGCGCAAGCGCAAAGGAGATTCGTTAATACTGGCAATTAACAGCAGGGGCAGCAGGGCGGCCGGCATCAGCCCCATCGCAGCCAACAGGCCCCGTGGCAAACCCTGGGCAGCCAGCAATCCTGCCAGTATCAAAACCAGTAGCACGGCAGTCAGGTCCGCGCTGCGTCGTAATTCCCGCTCGCCAAACTTCAGGCGCGCAGGCCCCGTCGCCAGCAATCTCAGGCCCGCCAACACGCTGCCGAGGATCAGGCCTTTCAAGCCCAGGCCCAGGGAGGCGCCCCAAATCGCCAGCGCAAGGGCGTGCAACCATGTCGGGGTACTCATGGCGTGTTGGGCTCCACGTCATCCATGGCGGTGACGCGATGCAAAATGCCAGCAAACTCTGGTGCGTCCTCTACCGCCGTCTGTGTGTTTTCGCATACCAGAAGCACGGTTGGTCGCAATCCGGCGCCGAGCAGGCGGCGCACCGCGGCCTGTCGCTGCGCATCCCAGACCAGCAAGACCATTACGATCGAGGCGACCTGACGGGCGTGGCGGTCGAGGCTGGCGAGCAGCGGCGTGATGCTGACTGAAGGAGTCGGCAAGACCGCCGCGAGTACTTTTAGCAGGCCGTCAGTGCCGCCGAGTCCGCGCCCGCTACTCAGGTGATGCACGCGGTCGCCGACGAACATCAGATCGAGCAGGCTGTCCGCGTCGCGCGGTCGGGCCACCAGATAAGCGGCAATCGAAACGGCGGTCTCGAAGGTGGCTATCGGTGCATCCGGTGCGGCGGTATCGAGCAGCAGCGCATGGCGCGAGAAAAATTCCTCCTGAAATTCGCGCACCACCGGTCGTCCGGTGCGGGCGAAGCTGCGCCAGTGAATCGCGCGCAAGGGATCGCCCGGTCGGTAATCGCGCAGTGAGCGGAATTCTTCGGCTTCGCCCACGTGCTGTGCCAGGGAAATGCCACCCGGCTGAAGCAGACGGTGACTGGCGGCCGGCGGCAGGTCCACCGCAACGCGGGCCGGCAACACCGGCAGGCTGTTGGCGGCGATGCTGACAGGACGTCGCAATTCGACCAGCCCCAGCGGGCCGCTGATCGCCTGTTCCAGGTTCTCGAACATTGCCATGCCTCGTGCCACGGGTTGCGCTGGTACATCGAGTGTGCGCGCCTGGCCGGGTAGCAGGGCGGGCAGCACAATTGCCTTGACTTCCACCACACGCAGGCGGCGCAGCAAGTTGATGAATGCCGGGTAGCCAACGCGCTGGTCAAAGCGATTACCGGCATGGCGATCGCCCTGCGGATTCAACTTCAGCGGCCAGGTCTGGTGCAAGCGTTCCAGCAGGCGTAGCGCGGGCGTAGTCCGGGAAGTGGTATTGCGCAGCTCGAGCCGGTATTGCGCCGGTGCGCCGGCCGTCATGAACTTCGGTAGATGGCGGTGACCGTTCAGGCTCGGCATGCGCCGGCGCAGCAGCATGGCCGCTGCGGCATCGAGCGTCAGCAGGCAGGTGCCGATGGCAAACAGGCCATGCGCCATATTGGATTGCGTGTCGAGACCAAAAGCCGCAGCAAAACCGCTGAGTCCGGCCAGCATCAGGCCGGCCGGCGTCAGCCTTTCGCGTAGCCAGCGCGACGCGAGAAATACTTGGCGAAATGCGGCGAGCTTGCGCATTGCCGGCGTTGTGGAAAGGTCTAGACCGGTACCGCGACCTGACGCAGTATGTCGTCGATGACCTGCATTCCTTGCGCGCCTGCATAGCGTGCCTGGGGGTCGAGCGCCAGCCGATGTGCCAGGACGTCAGGCGCAATTTCCTGAATCAGTTCCGGCGTGACATAGGTTTCACCGTCGAACAAAGCCAGCACCCGGGCTAGTTGAAACAGGGCGATCGACGCGCGCGGGCTGGCGCCCATATGCACCATGGGGTG
This sequence comes from Sulfuritalea sp., assembly GCA_021738105.1. Next base: position 10,327 of record JAIPCS010000014.1, on the reverse strand, counting down.
GCTGCGCGTGGCATGAACAAGATCGACGATATAGCGCCGCAAGGCGGGCGCCACTGTGATCGATGCCGCGGCACGCCGTGCGGTGAGCAATTCGGCAACCGTGGCGCAGGGCGTCATCCGGTCAAGCGGATGGTGATCCGCTGTGTAATCGAGCAGTTGCTCTTCGTGTTCCGGGCTGACATAGCCCAGCCCGAGGCGGATGCCAAAGCGATCCATCTGCGCTTCGGGCAGCGGATAGGTGCCGGCCTGTTCGACCGGGTTTTGCGTGGCAATGACGAAATAGGGTTGCGGCAGCACGCGACGCTGACCGTCGACCGTCACCTGGGCCTCGGCCATGGCTTCGAGCAGGGCCGACTGGGTGCGCGGCGAGGCACGGTTGATTTCGTCAGCCAGCAAAACATGGGCGAAAACGGGACCCTCATGAAAGCGGAATGACTGGCTCTGGGCATCGTAAATCGATACGCCGACAATATCGCTGGGCAGCAGATCGGGGGTGAATTGCACGCGCGAAAAACTTGTATCCACCGAGCGTGCCAGCGCTTTCGCCAGCGTGGTCTTGCCGGTTCCCGGAAAATCGTCGAGCAACACGTGCAAGCCGGCAACCCAGGCCGATACGATCTTGCGGATATTGGCGTCCTGCCCGTGCAGTACGGTGGCGAGACTGTTGGCAATGGCGCGCGGTGTCGAGAATTCGGTCATGACAGTCCTGACTATGCAAGCTGCCAATCTTGCCACGGAACGCCCGCGCCGGAAGCCAGTGATCAACCCAACCGTTGCAGCCTTTTTTCCAACCGTGCCACGTCATCCCGCAAGCGATCGATTTCTGCCGAAAACTCTTCAACATCGGCCTGCCGTGCGATCAGCGGTTGCTCTTCGGTAAAGTATTCGGCCAGATTCTCGGCGAAGTTTTGTGCTGCCTGTTTCTGCCAGCCGGCAAACTCACGAGTGCCGGTCATGATCCGGTGGGCGGCGATATCACCGACCACTTTCGACAAGTCCTCCTCGGCGTCCCAGCGCAGGTTGCGGATCACGAAACCCAGCGCTTCGGCGAATTCAGCCGAACCTTCGATACGCGCCGCACGCATTACCGCTTCCTTGCCCTGCAAGGCCAACAAGGGTGTTGTTGCCGGCAGCGAAATGCTGACTTCCAGCGCGGCTTCGGCATCTGGTGTGGAAATACAGCCGTCTTCGCTGATCAAAAAAGCCGCCTCGAAAGGCGGCATCTTGATTTGAGCGGCGTGCCCTGCAAACGGAGCAAGCTTCCCGCGCGCCCAGCTCGCCTGTCCGAGCAGGTGATTGATCGCCACCATGAGCGGCGCGGGCAGGGTTTGCATACCGGTCAGGTCTGCTGGATACCGGCCACGCTCCAGCCCCGGCTGCCGTCGACCGGTTTGGTCAAGTGCCAGATCTCGCTGAAAGCCGCCGGTGCGGCATTGGCTTCTTCGCGTATCTGACCCGTAAAGCGCACGCTCGCGATATGACGGTTCTCTTCAGTGACGACTTCGAGCAATTCGGCATCCAGTTGCTGTACATCGGTTTCCTGCTTGCTGTTCTCGCGTTCCCGATATTCCTGTTGAACCTCGGCAAACACCTCGGGTGTGGTGAATTCACGGATATCGTCCATGTCGCCGCGATCATTGGCCGCCTGCAGGCGCACGAAACTGACTTTTGCCTGGCGCAAAAAGCCTTCCGCGTCGAAATCGGTGGGAATGTTTGCCGTCGCTGCACCAGACGCCGTATCACCAGAGCCGAGTTCTGCGGATTCAAACTTTGCTGGTGCCGTATTGAAGTTCGCCGGCCCCGCTCCTGCGTATTGCATTTTGGCTGATGGCGCGCCCCTTCTTGCCAGCCATCTAAAGACAAACACAGCACCCATGACCAGCGCCATGATCAGCAAAATATTGGCCATGCCCTCGCCGAGTCCGAAATGCGAGAGCAGCGCCACCAGGCCGATACCGGCGGCGATACCCGCCAAAGGTCCCAGAAAGCGGCTCATGCCGGCTGGTTTAGCTGCTGCAGCCGTTCCGGCCGCCGCCGGAGCCGCTGCGGGTTTTCCGGCCAGTGCGGGTGTTGGTGCTGGCGCCGCGCGCTTCATGCCGAAGGATCGGCTGCCGCCAAATCGTTTGGCTTCGGCCTCTGGAATGACCAGGGCCAGACAAACTACGGCCATAAATGCCGAAATCACGAGGTTTTTCATTTACCCATACTCCTTGTCAAAATTTGTAAGCGCGATGCAGCGCAACGACACCGGCTGTCATGTTGAAAACTTCGACTCTTTCGAGTCCGGCCTGCTCCATCAGGGCCTTGAGTGCGGCCTGGTCCGGATGCATGCGAATTGATTCTGCGAGGTAGCGATAAGATTCTCCATCCCCGGCGATTTTCTGGCCCAGCCAGGGCAGCAACTTGAAAGAGTACGCATCGTAGACCTTTTCCAGCGGTTTCCACACCTTGGAAAACTCGAGCACCAGAAGCCGCCCGCCAGGGCGCAGCACGCGACGCATTTCCGCCAGCGCCTTGTCCTTGTGCGTCATGTTGCGCAGGCCAAAGGCGACCGTGACGATATTGAAATAATTGTCGGGGAAGGGCAGTTTTTCCGCGTCGCACTGGGCTACCGGGGCTAGAACGCCCTCGTCGAGCAGGCGGTCGCGACCGACGCCGAGCATGGCGTTGTTGATGTCGGTGAGCCAGACCTGACCACCGGTCTGATCGTGGGCGCCAACGCGGCGGGCAAAAGCCGAAGACAGATCGGCCGTGCCGCCGGCTACATCGAGTACGCGTTCGCCCGGTCGCGGTGCGGCAATTTCGATGGTGAATTTTTTCCACAGGCGATGCAGGCCTGCCGACATGAGATCGTTCATCACATCGTATTTCTGCGCAACCGACGAGAAAACGCCGGCTACGCGCTTGGCCTTCTCGCTTTCGTCAACGGTCTCAAAGCCGAAATGGGTTTCTGGCATCGCTATCTGTCGCTGTTGTCTAGTGGCTGCCGCAACCACCGGAAGACTTCGGCGGCACTTTGGTCGAGTCTATATCGCGGCTGGCACCGGCTTTTTCAAGTCGTTCGAGGTATTCGGCCCAAAGTGTCTCGTGATTGGCGCCGAGATGGTGCAGCCAGTCCCAGGAGTAGATGCCGGTATTGTGGCCGTCCGAAAAGGTCGGCTGCACCGCGTAATTGCCCACCGGCTCCAGTGCGGTGATTTCAACATTGCGTTTGCCGGTTTGCAGGGTTTCCTGCCCCGGACCATGGCCGCGTACTTCGGCTGAAGGGCTGCAAACCCGCAAGAACTCGGCGGGCAACTGATAGTGGCCGCCGTCGTCAAAACTCAGCTCCAGCGTGCGGGTCTTGGTGTGCAAAGTGATTTCTGTGGGAATCGGAGTCTTGGGGTCGAGACCGGCCATGATGACAGCTCCTTGGGTCAGTGGATCTTCATGCGGCGGACAACGTCACGCTTCCGTCCGCGGGGCCGCTATGATAGCGCACCCAGGGCGGCGAGCCGTTGTCATGGAACCGTCACCAAGCTGCAATAAACTCAAGTCTGGATGTCACCGAGTAGATCTCATGCCCGCAAAAATACTGGTCGTTGAGGACGAGCCGTCAATTCAAGCCTTGATCGAGGTGAATTTGCGTCGCGCCGGTCATGCCGTTCAAATCGCGGCCGATGCCGAAACCGCGCGCGGCATGGTGCGGGAGGCACTACCCGATCTGGTGTTGCTTGACTGGATGCTGCCGGGCATGAGCGGTGCCGATTTTGCCCGTATGCTGCGCAGCGAGCCGCGTACCCGCTCCTTGCCGGTCATCATATTGACGGCACGTGCCGAGGAGCGTGACAAGATCGAGGGCTTGGAGCTGGGTGCAGACGATTACGTGACCAAGCCATTCAGTCCGCGCGAACTGGTGGCGCGGATCAAGGCAGTCTTGCGCCGGCATGCACCGCAGGCCACCGAAGATGCCGTTGAGCTCGGTGGATTGCGGCTTGACCCGACGACACACCGGATTACCGCCGGGGACACAGTAATGAATCTCGGCCCCACCGAATTTCGTTTGCTGCACTTTTTGATGACGCATCCCGAGCGTGTACATAGCCGAGGGCAATTGCTCGACCAGGTTTGGGGTGACCATGTGTTTGTCGAAGAACGCACCGTGGATGTTCATATTCGCCGTCTTCGCGCCGCTCTCGAGGCGGGCGGATACGATGCGCTGGTGCAGACCGTGCGCGGCAGCGGCTACCGGTTTTCGGCGGCGTGAATGCAGTAGTCGTCGAACTTCTCGCGGCGATAGCACTGACGGCCCTCGCGAGTCTGTCGGGCTGGATCGCGGCGGGGGAATCGGGTGCAGAGCTGATGGCATTTTTCGCACTCGGGGGCTTTTTCTTGCGCCAGCTCTGGATGGTCATGCGCCTGACGCGCTGGGCACGCAGTCCATTGGGCACCCCGACACCCAGCGCACACGGTGCCTGGGGCGTGATTTTCGATGTCCTGCATCGTCGCGGACGCTTGGCCAGCGCCGAGCGTGAACAGGCAACCCTGGAACTCGATCGATTCCGCCGTGCCGCTGAGGCTTTGCCCGACGGCGTATTGATTCTCGACGGCCACCGCGCCATTGAGTGGATGAATTTGCAAGCCGAGGTCTGCCTGGGTCTCAAGGCTTCGACAGATATCGGTAGTCGAATCACGAATCTGCTGCGCGAGCCGGAGTTCGTCGCTTACCTGGACGACCCGGATCATCGAGGTCTGGCGCTCGAATTGCGCACGCAACGCAATCCTGGTCGCAGCCTTCAGGTTCAGGCTGTGCCCTTTGCGGCGGGACGAGTATTGTTGCTGGTGCGCGATGTAACGCAACTGCAAATGCTCGCAACCATGCGGCGCGATTTCGTCGCCAATGTTTCCCATGAGCTGAAGACACCGCTGACGGTGACCTTGGGCTTTATCGAAACGGCGCAGGATGCGCTGGCTGATACCCCGCCACAGGAAATAGCACAGTATCTGCAGACCGCCGCCGATCAGGCGCAGCGAATGCAACAGTTGATCAGTGATCTGCTGACGCTTTCGTCACTGGAAACGGATTCACCCCCACCGCTGGAAGACCCGGTAAATGTCGGGGTCATGTTGGCGGATATTTGCCAGGAAATTGAGGCTCTTTCCGCAGGACGTCACCAAATTCGGCTGGAAAACGACGGGCCGCGGGAACTGCTGGGCAGCGCGCGCGAATTGCGTTCTGCTTTCTCCAATCTGGCGGGGAATGCAGTGCGCTATAACCCGGAGGGCTCCGAGATCGTATTGCGCTGGAGTGCAGACGACTCAGGCGGAGCGCGGTTTTCTGTGAAGGACAGCGGTATCGGCATCGCCAAACAGCACGTGCCTCGTCTTACTGAGCGCTTTTATCGGGTAGATCGAGGTCGCTCACGCGACGCCGGTGGTACCGGTCTCGGACTTGCCATCGTCAAGCACGTCCTGGAGCGACATCAGGCGGTACTGCAGATTGAAAGCGAGCTGGGTCAGGGCTCGTGTTTCAGCGCGGTGTTTCCACCGCACCGGCTTCAGTTGTGAAAATTGCAGCGCTCGAACTCGATGCCGCGATCGACAACCTTGAACAACTTCAATACCTGCAGCTTTTCATCAGCCAGGACTTCAACGCTGCGATCAAGACGAAAGGTACCGGGGGGCAAAACGACCGAGGCAGGTTCCTTGAGTGCAGGAATTTCGGGCAGTATGAACCCCTGACGCCAGGCGCTCTTCGGCCCGCTGGTTTCTACCGGGCGAACTGCAACCGGCTGGGTTTCGCCGGGGAACAGCTGGATGCCGGCGACCAGGGCTTCCTCGCCTTCACGTAGCGCCCAGCGCACGCAACCCAAGGTGAAACGCTGGCTGTCCGAGGTTTTGATGGCAATGACCATTCCGGCGCCAATTCGCACACCATCCTTGAGTGGTCTTGTGACGCGCATACCGGCGGCCGACTCGTCGAGCAGTCGCCAGGCTTCCAGATGCGCATCGGCTTTTGCACTATTCTTATCGTTGCTGTTTTTACGTTCACCAAAAATTTCAAATTCTTCACGCTCGCGACGTAATGCGGAATCACTGCGGGTCGGGGCATGGAACACCTTGCCACCCGAGAGATGGAAGTGCACGGGTTCAAAGCTTCCGACAAATCCGCACGCGGTCGTTGCGCTGTGCCTTTCATGGCGGCGCTGCGCCCCCCCTTTGCACCATCGCTGCAACAAATGTTGTAGCAGCTGCCCGGCTGCCGGCTGGGTGACGTCGTCACCCAGTTGAAGATCGGCCGGTGCGCGTCCCTGTTCGAGCAAGGTAATACGGGCTATCAGGCTCTTTCTCAGCTCAGTCGTATCCAGCCAGCGGCCTCCTTGCGCCGGCTGCGGCATATAACTTGGTGGGGCACTGGATTCGAGGTCAAGCCAGAGCGGAACGGCCCGATTGCTAATGTCTTCCGGTGGTGCTTTCAGAAGCGTCAGTTTGGCTCCCCAGCGTCGGGCCCATCGTGCGACCCAAGCCAGATGGCGGGCAGGAAATTCATAGACATTGGCGGTACTGAGCAGGTTGCACTCGCCATAGGCGGCCAGCACACTGGTGGTGTGCTCTCTGCCGTGGCGCAGGGGATCCTTTACCGCGCGTCCGGCGACCCCCAGCGTTTCTGCGGCCAGAAAGACCTGGTGCAACTTCCTCCAGTAGTCGGAATCCGGCAGTTGTTCGCCACGATAGAGAGCAACCTGCCAGTCGGCAAATACCGAAATCAGGCGCTGCGCCAGCGTGGCTGCCTGAACTGCCAGATCAAGACTGGTCGCACACGCTTTGCTCTGTGTCTGCAAGCTGGACATTGACGTATGGTCGTGACAAATCGCGTCGAAACAGCGCAGATAACCCAGTGCAAACTCTCGCCAGACTTCCAGTGTGCTGTCCAGGGCTGCTTGCTCATGCGGGGCAAAGGGCAAGGGTTTGCCAGCAAATTTCTTCGAGGCATCCTCCTGCACTTCAATCAACGGCCCGGCCAGTACCTCGAGAATTTCGAAACGCTCGTTGGGCTGAAGGGAAAACCGGTGCAGCAAATTGAGCTGGCGCATCAGGGCGGCTTGTGCCTGAACGGCGTTGGCCAGGGGTACGGTTGTTAGCCAGTCCTTGCATTCGTTGGCATTGGTAAAGGCGGGGCGCGGCTCGGTGCCGGTGGCGGGCAGGTCAAAGGTCATATTGATTAACTCATGGTCAGGATTTCGGCCTTCAACGCGCGTTGAAGTATTGCGTGGGAAGGCGCTACACGATCGACGCCACTGCGCTGTGGTTCAGCCCAGATAGGGGCGGGATAGTGGCTGTCGTCCGTCCAGCGAGGTATGACATGCCAATGTAGATGCGGCACCAGATTGCCCAGGCTGGCGAGGTTGATCTTGTCGGGTTGCACCGCACGACGCACCGCGCGCTCTGTTGCCAGCACGACGTCCATGACATGCCGTGCGTTGCTCTGCGTCAACATGCTCATCTCCGCAACATGATCACGCCATATCACCCGGCAGAAGCCGGGGAAGGCCATTCCAGCAACGTCCAGTACACGCACTACCCGACACAAGGCATCCTCCCACAGCAGTTCGCCGCCGGTTTTTGCACAAAGTTCACAATTCGTCGTTGTCGTCACCGCTCTAGCATAGCGTCAATCGGCGCCTCTGTGCGTGACGGAATTCTCATCAACTAGAGCAAAACGCGCTCGATGCCGCCGTTGTTGGCGGCACGGATATAGTCCTGCATCCAGTCGGGACCGAGAATGGCTTTCGCCATTTCGACCACGATGTAATCGGCAGTCACTGCGGCATCGTTTTCGTAGCGTGAAAGGCCTTGCAGGCAGGACGGGCAGGAGGTCAGGATTTTCACCGTACTGCCAGCGCCGAGTTTTGCGGCCGTGCGCAATTGCGCCGCGCCTTTTTCCATTTCTTCCTGCTTGCGAAAGCGGATCTGGGTCGACACATCCGGTCTGGATACGGCCAGCGAACCCGATTCGCCGCAGCAGCGATCGTTCAGTTCAACCTGTTGACCCATCAGCGCATTGGCCACCTTGATGCCCGAATAATGCTTCATCGGCGTGTGGCAGGGCTCGTGATACATGTACTGCGTACCACTCACGCCATCGAGCTTGATGCCCTTTTCCATCAGCCATTCATGAATGTCGACCAGCCGGCAGCCGGGAAAAATCTTGCCGAATTCATACTTCAGCAACTGGTCCATGCAGGTGCCGCAGGAGACCACCACCGTTTTGATATCGAGATAATTCAGCGTATTGGCAACCCGATGAAACAGGATGCGATTGGCCATGGTGATGGCCTGGCCTTTATCCTCGTCTCCGCTGGCGGTTTGCGGATAGCCGCAGCACAGATAGCCCGGCGGCAGCACCGTGGTGGCACCGGCGTGCCAGAGCATGGCCTGGGTCGCGAGCCCCACCTGTGAGAACAGCCGTTCCGAGCCGCAGCCTGGAAAATAAAACACCGCTTCGGAATCGTCGCTGGCTCGTTGCGGGTCGCGAATCACCGGGATCAGCGTGTCGTCCTCGACATCGAGCAGGCCGCGCGAAGTGCGCGTCGGTACATTCTTCGGCATCGGCTTGTTGAGGAAGTGGATCACCTGGGTCTTGATCTCGGGGAGACCCAGCGAGGCCGGCGGATGTTTGACACTGCTCTGGATCAGGCCCAGCGACTTGAACAGCGCATGGCCCAGACGCTGTGCCTTGTAACCGAGCTGGATCATGCCGGCACGCACCAGCTTGATGGTGGCCGGATCGGTGGCGCTGAGAAAGGCCATCGCCGCGGCCGAGCCCGGATTGAATTTCTTCTTGCCCTGACGGCGCAGGAGGTTTCGCATCGCCACCGAGACGTCACCGAAATCGATATCCACCGGGCAGGGTGTCACGCACTTGTGACACACGGTGCAATGATCGGCGACATCCGAGAATTCGTCGAAGTGCTGCAGGCTGATGCCACGCCGGGTCTGCTCTTCGTACAGGAAGGCCTCGATCAAGAGCGAGGTACCGAGTATTTTGTTGCGCGGGCTATAGAGCAGGTTGGCGCGCGGCACGTGGGTCGAGCACACCGGCTTGCACTTGCCGCAGCGCAGGCAGTTCTTGATCGACTCCGAAATCTTGCCGATGTCCGATTGCTCCATGATCAGCGATTCGGTGCCGAGCAGGCTGAATGAGGGTGTGTAGGCGTTGGAGAGGTCGCCACGCATGTGCGACAAGTTCATCAGCTTGCCGCGATTGAAGCGGCCTTCGGGGTCGATCTTCTGCTTGTAATCGCGGAAGGGCCGGATCTCCTCTTCGCTGAGAAACTCCAGCTTGGTAATGCCAATGCCATGTTCGCCGGAGACCACGCCGCCCAGGCTTTTCGCCAGAGCCATGATGCGTTCCACGGCCCGGTAGGCCGTTTGCAGCATCGCGTAATGGTCGGAGTTGACCGGCAGGTTGGTGTGCACATTGCCGTCGCCGGCATGCATGTGCAGGGCGACGAACACCCGGCCGCGCAGCACCTCCTGGTGAATCGCCGCGATTCCGGCCAGCACCGGGCCGAAAGCCACGCCTTCGAACAGCTCTTCCAGCGGCTGCTTGAGTTCGGTTTTCCACGACACGCGCAGGCGGTAGTCCTGCAGGTCGCGAAAGTGCTGGTCCAGATTGTCGAGCAGCGCCTGCCAGTGCGCGCGTACCTCGGCCACCAGTTCCAGCGCCTGCTCGCGCCGATCGCCGAGCAGCATTTCGGCGTCGAGGTTGGCGTCACCCGCGTGCAGCGGCAATTCCCCCTGGAAGAATGTCGTCAACGCGTCGGCGAGCTCGATCTTGTTCGCCAGCGAGAGTTCGATGTTGATGCGCTCGATGCCATCGCAATAGTCGCCCATGCGTGGCAGCGGGATCACCACGTCTTCGTTGATCTTGAAGGCATTGGTGTGTTTCGAGATGGCGGCGGTGCGCGCCCGGTCGAGCCAGAACTTCTTGCGCGTTTCCGCCGAGACGGCAATGAAGCCCTCGGCGCCGCGCGCATTGGCCAGCTTAACCACTTGCGAGGCGGCGGCCATCACCGCCGTCTCGTCGTCGCCGACGATGTCTCCGATCAGCACCATCTTGGGCCGGCCGTGGCGTTTGGCTTTCGTTGCATAGCCGACGGCGCGCACATAGCGTTCGTCCAGATGTTCCAGGCCGGCAAGCCGCACACCGGCGCCAAGTCCGGCGCCGCCCGGCTTGAAGAAGTCGGTAATCTCGACAATCGAGGGCACCGCGTCCGTCACGCGGCCGAAAAATTCAAGACAGACGGTGCGCGTCACCGGCGGCATCTTGTGCAGCACCCATACC
>JAIPCS010000013.1 GCA_021738105.1 Sulfuritalea sp. | reverse complement strand
CGGCAACTGGATGGTGGCGCGTTTAAGCGCAACGATATCGTGGCAACGCATGGCCAGTTCGAACCCGCCGCCCAGCGCCATGCCATTCAATGCGGCTACCACCGGTTTCTTCATCCGGTCCAGGTGCACCAGCAAGCGCGAACAATCGCGTGCATATTGCTCCGAAGCCGGCGCGTCGCCGAGCATATCCACAAAGCGGCCGATATCACCGCCGGCACAAAACGCGCGCGTACCGTAACCGGTGAGTACGAAACCGGTGACTTTCGGGTCGTCCTCGAAACGCTGGATGACCGAAAGAATCTCGTCATTCATCTCGTCATGCAAGGCGTTCAGCGCCTCCGGGCGGCGCAGGGTGATGATTTTTACCTTGCCGATATCGTCCACCAGTATGTGCCGCAGGAATTTCTGGTAAGCGGTGAAAGGGCGCTTGGGCATGGGCATTCCGTTGCGTTCCTGGCGCAGGCGCATCAAGGCGCGGCCAGTAACGGTTTCGCCCAGCTTTCGCATCAGGTCGAGGGGGCCTTCCTTGAAACCCAGCGCCAGTCGGCAGCCCAGATCGAGATCGGCGGATTCGCCGATCCTGCGGTCGGCGATATCCACGCTTTGCGAGAACAGGATGCCCAGCAGACGCTCTCGAACTGATTCGGTGACCTCCTGGCTGACCGGCACCTTTTTGCCCGGAGGCACAGTGACCCAGGTATCGACTGAACGAAAAATCGGTGCCGGGGTGTAATGCGGTCCCTCCATTTCGGCTTGCAGGGTATTGGTTTCGGTGATGATCGGGTTGCCGTTCGCGAGGTTGAGCACGAAAAACGGACCGGCATGGACAAACTCGGCGGCAACGCTATCGACCTCGGCGGCGGTGGCGCGATCAAGCAGCATGGCCGACTCATTGCACCAGTTGTCGAAAACTCGGTCGAGCATGAAACAGGCGACGTCGGCGGTGACCAGAGGCACTTTACCCGTGGAGCAGAACACCCAGCGCAAATACTCGACTGTAGCCGGGTCGGCTTTCTTCCAGTTGATCACTTCAACTGCCGGGTTGCGCCAGGCCGGCGCAAAGAAATGAGTCACTGTGGCACGTTCTTTGTGCTGAAGCCTGGAAAATATTCGCGCGGCGGGCAGTGAACTGGTGTTTGAGGTGATCAGGGCGTCGGGGCGGACCACGGCCTCGATTTGCGCAAATATCTTGCGTTTGAGCTCCATGTTTTCGGTAGCAGCTTCGATCACCCAGTCGCATTCGGCGATGTCGGCGTAGTCGAGCGTGCCGATCAGGTTCGAATTCACCGCCGCTGCATCGGCTTCGCTCATTTTTCCCCTGGCCAGTGCTTTCTTCGAATAGTCCTGAAAGCGCTGCAAGGCACTGTCGATAGCTTTCTGCGAGACATCGACCAGATAAAGCTTGAGGTCGGGCAATGCGCTTTTCAGGTAGTAGCCGATGTCGGGGCCGATGGTACCGGCGCCGATCACGGCAACCGCGCGAGGCAGAGGGCGGTCAGGCCTGGAAAGCAGAGGATTGGCAGAGGCTTTGGTCATGGCTGGATCCTGTCAGTGTATGCGGTATACAAAGGCAAATTATCCAACATTATCCGTGCTCACACAAATGTCTTTTGGGCCACATGGATTACCGGTTGAAAACTCGGCGTTGGTAGTACGGCTTCGGGTCTGTTGCCGACGGAGAGAGAGGCGTTACCATGAGCCACCAGCAATGCCAATGAATGCCTGACAGGCATACGCAATCGCCAGCGACGAGAGCGGTGGATTTCAAGTCGTCACTGGTTGGTGTTGGACCCGACAATAATCCTGGCAAGATCTTCCAGCTTTCTTCGTTCAGAGCGCGCCTGCAGGCGAAGTTTTTCGAAGGCGGTCTGCTGGTCGAGTCCTTCGGCACGCATCAGCATACCGACGGCGGTAGCAATGGTCCGGTTGCCCTTCATTGCTCCTTCCAGACCGCTGATGTCTCGTGCCCGGGCCAGTGCGGTGTGAATTGTCGGTAGTATCGCAGCGATGCTGAGCGGTTTGATCAGGTAGCCGAGGGCGCCAATTTCCACCGCGCGCTTGACAAACGCCTCGTCGCCGTAAGCGGAAAGGAACAGAAAAGGCACATTGGTTTCGTCGCGCAGGCGGCGCGCCAGTTCAAGACCGTCGATGCCCGGCATGCGAATGTCGAGCAGCGCGAGTTGCGGTGATTCGCTTTGGCACAGGTGCAGCGCCTGCAAACCATCGCGCGCCTCGATCACGTCAAAGCCGGCTTCGCGCAGACCCTCGCTCAGGGTCAGCAGGACTACCCGATCATCATCGGCAACGAGAATCTTGTTCATACAGCACCCAGTTCCGTCATGTTGGCCAGTTCGACAACAGGCGCAGTCAGCCTCAAGCGCGTAAGCATGAAGCCTTCGGTATCGATCTCATACACCAGTTCCGCGCCCTGTTTCGGCAGCAGCGAATTTACCAGACGCAAGCCGGTTCCGAGATTCTTTCCGGTGAGGATGTCAAAATCGGGCGTTGCCGCCAGGGCATTGCGTATCAGCAAATGCGCGCTGCCATCTACCGTGCTCAGCGATACCGTTGGCGCAGCGGAGTTTGGGGGCGAATGCTTGACGGCATTGAGAACAAGTTCATTGAGCACCAGTGCCACCGGTACCGCCTCGCTGTTTTCGATTCGAACCGGTCTGAATCCGGTGTGCTCGTTCTCGATCTGAAACAGCACCGGCCGAAGCGACAGGTCCGCCGCAATCTTGCAGATACTGATCAAGCTGTCGCAGAGCCGAACGGCTTCGTCGGGATTTGAACTTTGCAGCCCATGCACCTCGGCAATCGCGTGGACCTGGCTGATGGCAGTCTCCAGGCGGGGATTGAGTTCGTTGAACTGGCCCAACTCCCGCTGCAACAGGCCGGCAACGCTTTGCAGATTGTTCTTGATCCGGTGATGCACTTCACGCACCAGGGTGTCGCGTTGCTGCTGAGTTTCCTTCAACCGTTTTTGTTCCATTTGCATACGAATGGTGATGTCGCGAATCACGGAAAGAACAGCTGGCTCTCCATTAAAGATGATGCGTGTGCCGGTTGATTCAACAGAGATGACCTGACCGTCACAAGACACATGACGGCGCTCTAGTGGTGGCATATAGTGAGTGACCCCGCTTTGAAGGGCCGCGACGCGGTTCTCGGTGATCGGCCAATCGGCTTCAGCGATCAGCTTGTGCCAGTCCAACCCTATCAGTTTTTCCGGCGAGCCGGTCTGGAATAGCTTTGCGGCGGCGTCATTGGCGAAGAGGATGATGTCGTCTCGATGCACGAACATGGCATCGGGTGACAGTTTGAATAGGGAGCGGTAGCGTTCTTCGCTTTCACTCAGCACCTTTTCACGATTCCCCAGAATATGCAGCAGACGATTGAAACCGCCGATCAACTCGCCGACTTCATCTTGTCGGGTGACGGGCAGGGGGGTCGCGGGAAGATTTGTATCGGACAGTTTCCCCAGTTCATCGACGGTCGACAACAAGGGTGAAAGCTGGCGATTCAGCATCAACCAGGTCAAGACACCGATCAGCAGGGTGAGAAAAATGGCCGCCAACAGCATTCTTTTTTGCATGATCGCGATCGGGGCATACGCCACCGAGGTAGGCAGCGAGGTTGCCAGAAACCAGTCCGCGGCAGGGATATTCATGGTGGCGGTCAGTATTTCTTCGCCAAATGGATTGGTCGTCACGCCGGACCCTTCGTAGCCTTGGACAAAGCGGCTTTGCAGACTGTCGTCATCGAAAGGCGGAATCGGTTGCATGACATGGCGTTTGTCGGTTGCCGTCACAATCAAGCGAGGCTGCCGTGCGACGAGCATGAATCCGCCCGCATTACCTGCACTGGCGTGTGTGATTCTGTCCAGAAAGTTGGGCTTTCCAAGATCAATCACTCCCGACAAGGCGCCGATAATATTGTTCCGAATGTCGCGAATTGGCACTGCCATGACAAACTCAGGTAATTGCTTATTACCCGAAATGTAGGGCTTCCCGATTGCCGGCTTGCCCGCTTTGAACACGCTGAGCAGATAGTCGGTGTTTGAGTAGTCGAGGCCAATCCGCTTTGCCGAACCCGGTATCTCGGCAATCGCGACGCCATCCATTCGATAAGCAATGACGCCATCATTGAACAGGGACTGAAGCACCGGCCGTGCTTTCAGAATCTTCTCCGAGGCCGCCGGGTCGTCAAGAATCGCCTGATCGAAACCTCTGGCAACCGTGGCCAAAGCATTGTATCGGTCATTGAATTCATGATTCATTTCGTTGGCAAGATTGGATACGGTCAAGAACTGCTGTTTACCCAGCACTTCCTTCATGTCTGCCCGTAACGTCTGGTTGCTGTAGATCGTCATTGACCAGATTCCGATAGCGAAAATGATCAGGGTGAGTAAGGTGACCCGTACTTTTAGAGACTGCTTCAAAGGAAATGCGTTCAAGTTCATGCGGGAGCCTGGCGACTACGATTTGAGGCCGCGACGACAGGGGGCGTAAGTATCAGGCGGGTCAGCATCAGGCCGCCCACGTCCGACTCAAACGTCAGTCTGGCGCCTTGGGCAGGCAAGAGCGAGCGGACAAGACTCAAACCGGTGCCCAGACCCTGTCCGGCAGGCATGTCGAATTCCGGCTTGCCCGCCGAGGCATTGCGGATCACCAACTGGGCTTCTTTACCATCGGCACTCAATGTGACAGTGGGAGCCTCACTACCGTCGGGTGAATGCTTGATCGCATTGATGATCAGCTCGTTCAGCACCAGTGCAATCGGAACGGCTTCGTTGCTGTCGATCTCGAAAAATTGGTAAGTTGAATATTCGTTTTCAATCGTCAATTGCACTGAGCGCTGCGACAGTTCTGACACTGCCTCACAGATACTTCTTACACTGTCACAAAGTCGAATGGCTTCCTCGGGATCGGACGCCTGCAGGCCATGAACGATGGCAATCGAGTTGACCTGGCTGATGGCCACCTCCAGCCGCGGATTGAGTTCGACAAACTTGCCCAACTCGCGTTGCAGTAATCCGGCGACACTTTGCAGATTGTTCTTGATGCGGTGATGGACCTCACGAACAAGCGTCTTTCTCTGTTGTTCGGCGGATGCCACACGCTGAAGTTCTCCCTCGCGCTTGGCGGTGATGTCCTCCACCAGTCCGATCGAATAAAGCAATTCGCCGCTGTTTTCCTTGCGAACTGCTGCGACATTCAGCGATACCCAGACGGTTTCTCCAGTCTTCTTGAGATAGCGCTTTTCCTTGGACAAATAGCTGACTGCACCGGTGACCATCGATTTGATGTGGTCACGAGTCATGGGGCGGTCGTCCGGATGCGTGATTTCCAGATCGGTCATTCCGAGCAACTCTGTTTCGCTATAGCCGAGCATGCGGCAGAAAGCCGGGTTGATTTGCCGGTAGATCTGATCCGGTCCGGCAATACGGATACCGATCGGAGATCGCTCGAAAACGGAATTGAAAGTCTGGTCGCGATACTTTATCGAGCGTCGTTCGCTTTTGTCTGTCAGCGTGAGGAGCACATAATCGTCAACGCCTTGAATCGAGGTCTTCCGGTAATCGATCAACACCCGGAATGGTGTCCCGTTTGGACGCCTCAGTGCCAGCTCTCCGGTGCGTCTTTTCCGATTTTTTGAACACTGCACCGCCTGAAACTGCCAAAACCAGAAGTCCTGATTTTCGTCCATGACGAAATCGGAAAACCGTCTGGAAATCAGCAGCGAACGATCGGCGCCCAGCAGCGTGGCACCTGTCAGGTTGATGGATGCAATGAGACCCTGATTATCGAGCGTGAGATAGCCCACCGGAGCGAGTTCGTACAGGTCGACATAGCGGTCACGGGATTCCGTGATGGTGATTTGGGCCTGGCGCAAGGCCTCATTCCGGGCTTCAAGTTCGATTTTATGAATTTGCAGCGCATGCAGGAGTTCTTCTGTGGAACGAGCTTCAGCCGGATCATTCAGTTCCGAATTTTGTATTTCTTTGTTCCGGGACATCGTTATGCGCTCGCTTTCGGATAGAGGCACCGCATCGAACTGAAGGCATGGCCATTGCAGGCGTCGGCAGGATACGCTTCTGGATTTCCAGTGATCATGCCAATAATAGCTTGATCGCTCACCGGATCAAGGCTTGCGCGCAATCAAACCGATGAGCGCCGAGCGGCCCTTATGCCCGTCGCCTTCATCGACATCTTCCTCGTACTCGGTCAGTTCCTCGATGTCCCAGTCGGAAAAGGCCTGACGCAGGATGGCCCCGGTATACAGGTTCTCAATGGCCGAAGGGCCTCCGGTGCGGTAGTCAAGTTGCTTTGGCGTGTAGCCATGGAGCAGGATGCGTCCGCCGCGGCGGGTCAGTCGCTTCATGTCGGCAAACTGCTTGTCACGCTCGGCGGGACCGACGAACTGGATGAAGATGCCGATCACCCAGTCGAAGGCGGTGTGCAAGCGTGCCGGCGGCCACTCCGGGGCGGTCATGTCGGCGATCTCGATGTGCACCGCGACCTGACGTTCGCGCGCCAGTCGCCGCGCCTTGTCTACCGCGATTGCGGACAATTCAACGGCCGACACCTCCAGACCCTGCCGGGCGAGCCATACCGAGTTTCTGCCTTCACCATCCGCCACCGCGAGCGCGGTTTGTCCGCTTTGCATCCGTGCAGCGTGACGGACGAGATAGCTATTGGCTTCGGTGCCAAAAAGATACTTCTCACCGGCCTCCCGGTAGCGGATATTCCAGCGGGACTCCTCAATCGTTGATTGATCTACCGGCTTCATGACATGTCCTGACCCGGCTGGTTGCGCAAGTCCGCCACTGCGCTGCGACCGAAGCCTGGGGTCAGGAGATAGTCAAGCAAACGCGCCGCGGCGTCGCGCGGCTGTGCCAACTGGTGCTGATCTTTCAGCGCGACGAACTTTTCACGAAGGGGGAAGGTTTCGACCGTGCTGGCGCGTATCTCGGCTTGCATGTCGGTATCGATCACGCCGGGCGCCAGGCTGCAGATTCGTAACGCGGGAAGGGCTTCAAGCGCCACCGAACGTGCGTGATGATCAAGCGCCGCCTTGCTCGCGCAATACACGCTCCAAGCCGGATAGGCATCGCGCCCGGCACCGCTGGAAACATGCAGAATGCGGCGGTCCGCTATGGAGGCCGTGGCGGCGATCATGGCGCTGGAGAGCATCAAGGGCGCGGCGACGTTCAGCGCGATGGCACGCCCGATGGCTTCTGCGTCGAGTGTGTCGGCGGGACCCATGGGCTGCAGCATGCCGGCGTTGTTGATCAGCAACGCGGTGTCGCAGGGTGAAAGAAAATCCCGCATTTCATCGGTGGCCAACCAGCGGGAGAGCGCGGCCGAGTCGGCAAGGTCGAGCTCGATTTGTTGCAAGCGCCCCGAAAAGCGCTGGCCAAGATCGGTATTGCGATGACGGGCGACGGCCAGGACGGCAATATCGCGCGACAAAAGTTCTTCAGCTATCGCGGCACCCAGACCACGGGTGTGTCCGGTCAGAATCGCCTTGAGCATTGCCATGTCCTTCGGAGCAGAGAAGGATGATTATCGCTTACCTGGATCAGCCGTTGCGGCTGACGTCTGCCGGGCCGTGGCCCGACGAGGTGAACTGCAGACGAGCCAGATGCGCATACAGGCCGTCCTGATGCACCAGTTCCGTGTGTGTTCCGGTTTCGACAATGCGACCCTGGTCCATCACCACGATGCGGTCGGCTTTCTGTACCGTAGCGAGACGATGGGCGATAACCAGCGTGCTGCGATTCTTCATCAGCTTTTCCAGTGCCGCCTGCACCAGGCGTTCACTCTCGGCGTCCAGCGCCGAGGTGGCCTCGTCGAGCAGCAGGATCGGCCGGTCGGCGAGCAGGGCACGAGCGATTGCGATGCGTTGGCGTTGGCCGCCGGAAAGCCGCACGCCGCGTTCGCCCAAATCCGTGTCGTAGCCTTGCGGCAACTGGCTGACGAACTCGTCTGCGTATGCCGCGACACAGGCCGCCCGAACCTCTTCGGGGCTGGCATCGGGACGGGCATAGCGCACGTTTTCGAGTGCGCTGGTGGCGAAAATTACCGCGTCCTGCGGAACCAGGGCGATGCAGCTTCGTACTGCCTGAGGGTCGGCGTCCGACAGCGCGACATGGTCGAGACTGAGATGTCCCGATTGCGGATCATAGAAGCGCAACAGCAATTGAAATACCGTGGTCTTGCCGGCGCCCGAGGGGCCGACCAGAGCGACGGTTTCGCCGGGCGATACGTCGAGGCTGAAGTGACTCAATGCCGGGCTGTCCGGCCGGGACGGATAGCGAAAGCTCACGTCGTCGAAACGGATGGCGCCTTGCGGTCGTGCAGGCAGCATCGCCGGTGATTCCGGTACGGTGATGTCGGGCCGGGCGGCGAGCAGTTCGAGCAGGCGCTCGGTGGCGCCGGCGGTGCGCTGCAGGTCGCCCCAGGTTTCGGACAGGGCCCCGACGGAGCCGGCGACGAGTGCGGCGTAGAAAACGAAGGCGGAGAGCTGTCCGGGACTGATGTCGCCTGCCAGTACGTCGTGGCCGCCGACCCAGAGTATCAGCGAGATGGCGCCGAAAACCAGAATCAGCACGGCGACCACCAATGTGGCGCGATTGCGGATGCGCTCGAGCGATGTCGTGAATCCACTTTCCACCAGCGTGGCGAAATCGTGACGGTCGGCATCCTCATGACCATACGCCTGAACGATGCGGATTTCGTGAATGGTTTCATCGATGCGACTGCCCAGGTCGGCGACGCGGTCCTGGCTGATCTTTGCCAAGCGCCTTACCCGGCGACCGAAGAGCACGATGGGCGCCACCACCAGCGGTACGCCGCCCAGCACCATCAAGGTCAGCTTGAGGTTGGTGGTGAACAGCATGACGAGTCCGCCGATCAGGATCAGCAGATTGCGCAAGGCGATTGACAGACTGGAGCCGATAGCCTGTTCGATCAGCGTGGTATCGGACGTCAGTCGGGAGATCACGGCGCCGGTTCGGCCCTGTTCGAAATACGACGGTGGCAGCGACAGCAGGTGATCGAAGACACGCCGCCGCAAGTCGGCCGTGACGCGCTCGCCAAGCCAGGACACGTTGTAGAACCGCAGGTAGGTGGCGGCGGCGAGCAGCGCAATGACGCCGAACATCATCATCAGGGCACGGTCGAGCCAGGCCGGGTCGCCGGCAGAAAAGCCGCGGTCGATCACTGCGCGCAGCCCCTGGCCGACACCGAGCATGGCCAGCGCAGCCACCACGAGTGCGATGGCGGCGACAAGGACGCGGCTGCGGTAGGGTTTGAGCAGCGAGACGAAAACGCGTGCGGAGCTTTTCAGATCGGACATGGCTGGGGTTCTGGGAATCGGGGAGCATTGTATGCCTCGAAGCCTGCGGGTTATAGTTCCGCCATCCAACCAATGCCCGGGGTGCGTCATGACATCGCTTCCTTTGACTTCGCTGATTACCCTGTTAGTGGTCGTGCTGTTGTTCCTCACCGGTCTGAACGTAGCCATGGCCCGGGGGCGCTATGGCATACGCGCGCCCGCCGTGACCGGACACGAGATGTTCGAGCGCGCCTATCGTATTCAGATGAATACGCTGGAAAACGCGGCGATCATGCTGCCGGCCCTGTGGCTGTATGCGGGATATATCGACGATCGCGGCGCCGGCGTCATGGGGGCCATCTGGCTCGCGGCCCGGGTCTGGTATGGCGTGGCCTATCAAAGGAATCCAGCAACCCGGGGCGGCGGTTTCAGCATTGCACTGCTGATCAATCTGGCGCTGTGGGTGGGTGCGCTGTGGGGACTGGTGCGCCTTGTGTTGCTCTGACTCGTTGCCCGGTTCGCGGGTGGGTGCGGGCATCCAGGCCATGGCGCCGGGCCGTCTGACTGTCGTGCTGTGCCTGCTGCTTCATGCGGGATCGATACTGGCGGGCGATATTGAAGGGACGGTGATCGACGTCAGCGATGGCGACACGCTGACCCTCGTCGATCACAACAAGATTCGACACACCATCCGGCTGGTCGGCATCGACGCTCCCGAACTCAAGCAGGTGTTTGGTCCGGAGTCGAAGCAGCATCTGTCCGGGCTGGTGCTCAATCGTCCGGCCCGGCTGGTCGACAAGAAGCGCGACCGGAACGGCCGCGACATCGCCCAGCTGTGGGTCCCCGATGCGGATTGCAACCGGCCGGACTGTGCCAGAAGAAATGATGTCGGGCGCATGCAGCTCCAGGCCGGGATGGCGTGGTGGTACCGCGGCTATCCGCGCGAACAGTCGGACAGCGACCGGGGTTACTACGAGTATGACGAGTTTGACGCCCGAGCCAGGCTGAAGGGCCTGTGGCAGGACGACTACGCGGTGCCGCCGTGGGAGTGGCGCAAACAGAAAATCAAATCCTGGAACAGTTGAGCATCCGGTCGCGGCGCTCGACGGGAAGCACCTGTCACGTGCGGGTTCGTCGTTGATCGTTATCGGGAACGCGGCACACTGGGTGTTATCAGGATGGTCCAGAACTCCTGGAAATAGAGCAGGTAGCACGACGTCCAGAGAATGGCTGCCACGGCAATCGCGGAATGGTCAGTCAGCCCAAGGCCGGACGACAGGCGCAGCACGGTGGCGGCGAACATCAGCCCGTACGCGATCAGCATGGTCGGCGGCACCACCAGCGGACGACCGGTGTGGCGCAGGCTGACGCGGGTCATCAGACCCAGCATCATCAGCCCCAGGCTGCCCTCGGTGAAGGCATGCAGCCAGGCGCCCTCGGGCACGATGCCGGTGAGATCGGCGACGGCCTTCAACGCAAAGGCTACCACCAGCCAGGCAAAGCCCAGATGCATTACCAGCACCAGCGGCACGTCAGCCACCCGCCAGCCGCGCCAGCGCGCCAGGCGCCAGCCGTGCAGCAGCGTGCAGGCCAGCGCGGCGGCGCCGGTCCACGCCGCAGGCGCAGCCGCCAGATCGAGCGCGGCGAGCAGCAGCACGGCGCCGACCGCTACGACTTCCAGTCGCATGTTGCAGGGTGCCACGTCTCCGCGCCCTTTTTCGCGCAGCGCGTTGCCGGTGAAGATGGGCGTCAGCACGCCGCCCTTGAGCACGTAGAGCACGATCAGGGCATACACGGCCAGGCGCAGCGCCCCCCCGCTTTGCTGCGGGTCCGCCGTCAGCACGCCATGGTGGTAGAGCAGGTTGGCGGCAAACAGTGCCAGCAACACAGGCAGCAGCAACAGGTAAAGCCGGTTCTGCGCGTGCAGCAAAGCTGGCGTCAGGAAAACGAAAAGGGCCGGGAAAAGCAGGCAGTCGACGATCGCCGGCAGCCAGGGCGAAATCGATGCCGGCAGCCAGGGCGTGACCCAGAACGCCAGACGGCCAAGCAGCCACAACGCGACCAGCAGCATCAGCCGCGGTCCGCGGATTTCCTCCGTGCCCGCCCAACTGGGCAGGGCGGTCAGCACGATGCCGGTGATGATCGCTGCGGCGAAGCCGAAGATGAACTCGTGGCCGTGTTGCAGGTGCACGGCCACTTCGCTGGCAGGCAAGGCCCACAGGCCGAGAAACGCCCCGAGCCAGATCGCGACCAGCAGCGGCGCGTAAAGCGCACCGAGAAAATAAAAGGGGCGAAAAGCACTGAGCCAGAGCGGAGACACGTTCAATGTTTGGAGAGCAGGCAGTGGCGACAGGTGGAATTATGCGGCATGGGCCGGGGCGGCGGCGCATACCGTCACGTCGGGCGGGATGGGAGATCGATGGTCTGGAAGACGATGCAGATAAAGGCCGAAATGAAAAGTCGGCGTTGGCGGTACGGCTGGGGAGCGGCGTTTTCTTATTTCGTTGGACGCTGCGGCGAGGAGACCTGCCCGAGAAGCGGAAGCCCTGGTCTGCAAAGCTGAGCGTCTTTTGCTCGACGGGACCGGCCACTTTGTCTGGTATCGCACAGTGCAGCCCGTTAAAGAGGTATCTACTTCCGGTCGTCATCCGGTGGATTCTTCCAAATCTTCTTTTCATGGAGCCCGGCGAGGGCACATACTCTCGTTGTCGACTCAGCGGTCGGCAATCTCCGCGCGCCAACTTGATGCAAGCAACCGAGGGAGAGTTTCAGGTATGAAGACAGCTACGCCGCGCAAGCCGTTCGCGATGATTCGAGAGTTTCATCTGGCCGACTGGTTCACCCTTGCGAATGCCGTCTGCGGCACGGGGGCGCTTTTTTCCATCATGACGTATCTGGAACGGAACGACGTCAGGCACGTTTATTTTGCGTGCGGCCTGGTTTTGGCCGCGTTGATATTCGACATCCTCGATGGCCGGATCGCCCGCTGGCGCCAGCAAGCATCAATACTGGGGAAAGAACTGGATTCGCTTGCCGATGTAATTTCCTTTGGCGTGGCTCCGGCAATCATTGCCTACGGGTGCGGCATGCAGGGCCTCTACGACCGTATCGTCCTCGCCTTCTTCGTGGCCTGCGGAGTGTCGCGTCTGGCGCGATATAACGTGACGGCAGAAGCGCTTTCTGAGGGAACCGGCAAGGTGAAGTACTTCGAAGGCACGCCGATACCGACGTCCATCGTTCTTGTTTTGGTCATGGCGATGGCGGCCTGGTTCGGCGCATTGCGCGAGAACTTGTGGTTCGGAGAGATCACGCTGGCCGGCTTCAGGCTTCATCCTCTGGTCCTCATGTTTGCGCTGTCGGGCTCGCTGATGATCAGCCGATTCCGGATTCCAAAATTGTGAGACCCCGCAAACCGAACCCGCTCAGCCAGTCCCGGAGCCAGATTCAGGAGCTGACACCGGCGACACGCGCACAGGAAAGTTTTCCGGTGAAATTTCCCTCTATGCCCACGGCGTCCCGATCGCCATGCCGCCACCGGTGATGTCGGTTTACCCGCGACTTTTTTTCGACAAGGGTTGCGGATCCATCAAGCTGGAATCCAGCCTCTTCTGCCGCAACGGAAAAAAGCAGACGCTGCCGGTGAGGAACCTGAGCGGCGCACCGGAAATGACGGTGTATCTGGGGAACTCGTTGAGGCGCCGGCAACTCATCGCTATCCGGGTTGTCGTGGCGGATTGGGTGCAGTTCGGGCGACCTCTTGCGCGGATACGGTGTAGTGCAGTGCGTAGGTCGCCTGCGTCATCTCCGGTGCCGCGCCATGCTGCACCAGCGACGTCGGGTCGAGGAACTCGACACAGACCGTGCTCAATGTGTCGGTGTCGTAGGCCGTGGCCAGCAGCAGCCAACTCATGGGGGTATCGGAACCGCGAAGCGATTGTTCCCGGGTCATCGGTGGCGGCGGAACGGGCCGCAACAACTGGACGCTGGCCATACCCGGCCGGGTTGCCATTGCTGGCATGACTCCGTGCGCGAGCCATTCCTGCAAGGTTGATTCCTGTCCGACGACCGGCATGAATCTGACTGATGCGGCCGCATTGCCAAGGCCGTAGCCTGCGCTCGCGACCACGGTGCAAAAGCCGCGAACCATGCCGCGAAAGCGGCTCATCATCGAGGCGGTCCAGGGCGTGGGATCGTTGAGGCGGGCGAGGTAGGCGAGCGAGGTCGCCACTTCAGTGTCGGCCACCTCGTAGATCACCAGATACTTCGGTGCGCCGGTTACGGCCACCCAGCGCGTCGCCCGCAGGAAGCCCGGGATCGAGAGCCTTTCATGCAGATGCTCGTAGGTGTGCCAATCGTCGTGGTCGGCGTTGTCGCCGGTAATGTCGTAGTACAGAACCATTGCCGCGTCGCTGCAAAGTGCCATTGCGTGTGTTCCTCCGCTGTCCGTTTTTATTCGGGATCACGAGATTGTATCGGGGCCCGAAAATTCTCCCGTTTGTGAGGGAACTGATGGCTTCGGCATTTGAAAAGTCGGCGCTGATGAAACCCCTGCGTTTTGTTTGTTCGGGCCCACTGGATGCCGAGCGTAGAAGAATCCGTGATGCCGGTGATGGCGAAAGCGATTTCGCCGCGTTAAGTCCAGCCAGTCCGGCTATCATGATCCCTCATCGGCAACGGCGGAATATTGTGCGCGCACTATCGGTCTCATGAAGCTGGCTGAAATTTCATTGGCCTGGCTCGGCTATTTCCTGCTTCATTCACTGCTGGCCGCTTCCGGCGTCAAGGCGTGGATGGCACGCCGCTGGCCGCGACTGATGCCGGGCTACCGGATGGCCTATAACGCGACGGCCGTGGTGTTTCTGTTGCCGGTGCTCTGGCTGGTCTATGGCGCCCAAGGCCCATGGCTCTGGCAGTGGACGGGGGCATGGGCCTGGGTGGCCAACGGAGCCGCACTGACGGCAGTTCTGGGTTTTCTCGCCTCGGCCCGCGCCTACGACATGGGCGAGTTCCTGGGTCTGCGGCAACTGAAAGAACGCACGAGTGATGTTACGCAGACCTTCTCCGTGTCGACGTTTCATCGTTTTGTTCGCCATCCCTGGTACAGCATCGGTCTTGTTCTCATCTGGACCCGCGACATGAACGGGCCGCTCTTGATCTCGGCGCTGGCGATTACTGCTTATCTGGTTATCGGTTCAAAACTCGAGGAGAAGAAGCTCGTCGAAAGTTACGGCGAGAAATATCGCCGCTATATGGCGGCCGTTCCCGGACTGATTCCCTTGCCATGGAAAACCTTGAGCGTCGAAGAGGCTGAGGCTCTGGCAGGACAGGTGGAATCGCAATCGGAATAGGCGAATCAGCGTCGAAAGCCGTCGGTGGACACACAGATGCGCCGTGTCACCAGCGCCGACTTTTTGCGGGCACTCATGGCACGACTATCAGGAGCTACCGGGCGCTTGCGGTTCAGCCAAGGCTTCGGTTCCTTTACAGCCGCTCCGGATTATCACAGCAAGAGGGCCCGCGCACGGATTCGGCGGCCGGGATGAATTGCTTGAATGCGTGTTACTCAGCGTACATCGCTCTTGCGAATCAAGGCGCACCGGATGGGAGTGCGGTGCGCTCGGCCGCCGGGCGGGCGGGGGTCCGGCGGGGCATGTCGCCCGGGCGCAGCATCAGGCGGCTTGCCTTGTTTCGAAGAACGGATGGTCGAATGCGGCCATCAGCTCCTTTTGCTTTGTCTGCGCCTCGATGATCGCGCGCTGCTTGACCGGGCCATAGCCACGTATGCCTTGCGGAATACTTGCGATGGCGATGGCAGTGGCAAGCCGGTCGGCGTCGAGTTCGGTCAGGATGTGTGACATCGTCTGTTCATAGTCGGCGATCAATTCCCGTTCCTGGCGCCGTTCGGCCATTGCACCGAAGGGGTTGAAGGCGGTACCGCGCAGGAACTTGAAGCGGGCCAGCAGTTTCATGGCCGGCATCAGCCAGGGACCGAAACGGACTTTTTTCGGTTCGGCTCCCGGTTTTGCCCCGCGGCTCCAGGGCAGGGTGACGTGGAAGTTCAGTTGATAGTCGCCTTCAAAGTTTGCGGCCAGCGCATTCTGGAATTCGGCATCGGCAAACAGCCGTGCGACCTCGAATTCGTCCTTGTAGGCGAGCAGTTTGAAGTAATTGCGCGCCACGGCAGCCGTCAGCGCCGTCTCACCATCCGCTACGGCGAGGAGAGCGTCTTTTGCTCGACCGCCCTGTAGCGCAGTTGCTTCATCAGCGCCGAGTTTTTGTTCCTGCTCACGGGTGCGCTCAATCAGTGCGGTGTACCTGCGGGCATAGGCGGCATCCTGATAGTCGACCAGGAAGCTGCGGCGGCGCTCGATGATCTCGTCGATGGTTTCAGACAACGTGTGCGTCTTGGTCCGGGATTCACCGGCGGCGGCCAATGCGGTGATCTCATCCGGGTCGATGGCCATGCGGCGGCCCCAGTTGAAGGCGCGACGATTGCTCTCGACTCCGGCCTCATTGAGTTCGATCGCCCGCATCAGTGCCGCCAGCGAAAGCGGGACCAAGCCGCGTTGATAGGCGAAGCCCAGCATGAAGATATTGGTGGCGATGGAATGCCCCATCAATCGTGTCGCAAGCCGACCGGCGTCGATGAAGTGAGTCGCGTCGGCACCGACGGCTTCAATTACCGATTGCTCCATCATCTGGTCCGGAAAGCTGCGATCCGGATTGCGCACGAATTCTCCGGTAATGGTTCTTCCGGTGTTGATGATGGCCCGGGTGACACCGGGTGCGGTTTTCGAGAGGGCGTCGTCGCTGACTGCCACGACGATGTCGCAGCCGAGCAGCAGATTGGCTTCGCCCGTGGCAATCCGGGTCGAATGCAACTGGCTCTGGTGGTCGGCGATCCTGACGTGCGACATGACGGCGCCGCCTTTTTGTGCCAGTCCGGTCATGTCGAGTACGGTGACGCCTTTGCCTTCAAGATGGGCGGCCATTCCCAGCAACGCGCCGATAGTCACCACGCCGGTGCCGCCGACACCAGTGATGAGGATGCCGTAGGGTTCTTGCAGCCCGGCGTGCACGGGCTCCGGCAGTCCGGCAAAGTTCTCCTTGGCTGAATCCAGAGCACGACCATGACGGACGTCGCCGCCGTGCACGGTGACAATGCTCGGGCAGAAGCCGCTGACGCAGGAATAATCCTTGTTGCAGGAATGCTGATCGATCGCGCGCTTGCGGCCGAATTCGGTTTCCACCGGAACCACGGCGAGGCAGTTGGATTTGACACTGCAATCGCCCCAGCCTTCGCAGACCGCCTCGTTGATGTACACGCGCACGGAGGGATCGGGAAAAGTGCCGCGCTTGCGCCGGCGACGCTTCTCGGCGGCGCAGGTCTGATCATAAATCAGGATGGTGACACCGGGAGTGTTGCGCAGTTCGATCTGCGTGTTTTCGAGTTCGTCACGATGCCGAATCTGTATGCCGGGCGCGAAATCCTTCACGTTTGCGTACTTTTCCGGTTCGTCGGACATCACGATAATGCGCTCTACATCTTCAGCCGCAAGCTGGCGGGTGAGCTGCGGAACCGTCAGCGTGCCGTCGAGCGACTGGCCGCCGGTCATTGCGACGGCATCGTTGTAGAGCAGCTTATAAGTGATGTTGATCTTTCCCGCCACCGCCGCACGAATGGCCAGCAGGCCGGAATGGAAGTAGGTGCCGTCGCCCATGTTGGCGAAAACGTGCTGCGTGCCGCTGTGTCCCGATACGCCGAGCCAGGCGGCACCTTCTCCGCCCATATGTGAAATGGTGACCGTGTTGCGCCCCATCATTACCGCCATCAAATGGCAGCCGACGCCGCCCAGCGCACAACTGCCCTCGGGCACTTTGGTGGATTGATTGTGCGGGCAGCCGGGGCAGAAGTAGGGGGTGCGCATCATCGTCACTTTGGGCTTGGACAAGGCGCTGGCCTTGTTATCCAGAAATGCGATGTAGTCGGTGATGCGCTGCGCGCGGTGAAAACGGCCAAGGCGAGCGGCAATCGCGCGGGCGACGATGGCGGGGGTCAGCTCTGCAGTCGGCGGCAACAGCCAGCGATTGACCGGAACCGGCCATTCACCGGATTCGTCGAACTTGCCGATGACGCGCGGGCGCACGTCCTCGCGCCAGTTGTAGAGCATTTCCTTCAACTGATATTCGATGATCGGGCGCTTTTCCTCGACCACCAGGATTTCCTCGAGGCCTTCCGCGAAATGGCGTACCGAGTCGGCTTCCAGCGGCCACGGCATACCGATCTTCAACAGGCGCAGGCCGATTTCAGCGGCGTAGGTTTCGTCAATGCCGAGATCGTCGAGCGCCTGACGTACGTCGAGGTAGGCCTTGCCGCAGGCGATGATGCCGAGGCGCGGACACGGGCTGTCGAAAATAATCCGGTTCAGCTTATTGACCCGCGCATAGGCGATCGCCGCGTAGACCTTGAACTCCTGCAACCGGTGTTCCTGCGCCAGTTGCGGATCGGGCCAACGGATATGCAGGCCGTCCTGCGGCAGGTGAAAATCTTCCGGGATGGCGATCTGCAAACGCTCGGTATCGATGTTC
Organism: Sulfuritalea sp.; assembly: GCA_021738105.1. The sequence continues at coordinate 9,222 of JAIPCS010000013.1, read as the reverse complement.
ACAGTGGCTGAACTCTCGGCGGTATCGGAGGTGACTTTCATGGCCACCCAGCAGCCGGAGTAGCGCGACATGGCCCAGCCGTGCAAACCGAAATCGAGATACTCCTGCAGATCAGCGGGCGCCAGCACCGGAATGCCGCAGGCCGAAAACATGTGCTCGCTCTGGTGCGCGACGGCCGATGAACGTGCCGATGGATCGTCGCCGGCGATCAGCAGCACGCCGCCATGCTTCGAAGTACCGGCATGGTTGGCGTGCTTGAAGACATCGCCACAGCGGTCGACGCCCGGCCCCTTGCCGTACCACATCGAGAAAATGCCATCGAATTGTGGCTGCGGGAAAAAATGGAGCTGTTGTGTGCCCCAGATCGCGGTAGCGGCAATATCTTCATTGACGCCGGGCTGAAACTTGATGTCTCCTGCCTTGAGAAAAGGCGCGGCAGCGTCCAGTGCCGTATCCAGACCGCCCAGAGGCGAACCGCGGTAACCCGAGATATAGCCGGCGGTGTGCAGGCCGGCGGCGCGATCCATGGCATGTTGCAGTAATGGTAGCCGGGCCAGTGCCTGCATGCCGGTGAGAAAGACACGGCCATGCTCAAGCCGGTATTTGTCTTCGAGTGACACATTTGCAAGTTTCATATTCCCCCCCTTGTGCTGGTCTGCGTGCCTTGGCACGCCATCCTTCACATGGACAATCCGTGCTGGATTGCCGCGCTTAACTTCGTGGGCGGTGGCGGGCAGGTCGGGAATTGTGAGTGGTGGTGCACCACCAGGTTCTATGCAGTGCCGAAATTTTGTGCGAGGAAGTCGTCGTCAGGGAATGACACGGTCGGGCGCACGCCAGGTACTCACTTGCATGTGGCTTGAACGCCGAACCCGGAGCGGGCATTTCCGATTTCATCAGAAGTTCGCCTGAGCGTCTTGGGAACTCATCTCACGAACTGGGTGAGATACAGCGTGATGGCAGGGAAGAAAACCAGGATCGACAGACGTATGACATCGGCAGCGACAAAAGGCATGACGCCACGGAATATGGTGCCGGTCGGAATATCAGGAAGTACGCTGCGCAGTACGAACACATTGAGGCCGACCGGAGGTGTGATCAGGCTGATCTCGGTGACGACCACAACCACGATGCCGAACCAGATCAGGTCAAATCCGAGGTGCTGCACCATGGGGTAGAACACCGGTACGGTGAGCAGGATCATCGACATGCTTTCCAGTACGCAGCCGAGCAGCACATAAATGATGCAGATTGCCGCGATGACCAGCATCGGGTGCTCCGCGAACTGATCGGCGAATTCGATCAGCTCCATTGGCATGGTGGTCATGTTGATGAAATTGGCGAAGATGAGCGCGCCGATCAATACGGTGAAAATCATGCCGGTGGTGGCCGCGCTCTCGACCAGGACCTGACGGTAAAACGGCCATGACCAGCCCTTGCGAAATACGGCAAAAAGAAAGCCGCCGAAGGCGCCGATTCCCGCCGCTTCGGTGGAGGTGAATATGCCGCCGTAAATGCCGCCGAGCACCAGGACAAACAAAGCCAGTACGCCCCAGACATTCTTAAGCGCGATCAAGCGCTCCGGCCAGGACATCAGGTCACCTGGGGGGCCGGATTTCGGGTCGAGTCTGACGGTGAATTGGATGGCTGCCAGATAGCAAAGCACTGCAATGATTCCGGGCAGAATGCCGGCGATGAACAGCTTGCCGATATTCTGCTGGGTGAGGATTCCGTAGATGACCAGAATCACCGAAGGTGGAATCAGAATGCCGAGCGTACCGCCTGCAGCCACCGAACCTGAAGCCAGCGCGTCGGAATAGCCGAAGCGGCGCATTGGAGGAATCGCCACCTTGGCCATGGTCGCGGCCGTCGCAATGCTCGAGCCGCAGATGGCGGAAAAGCCGGCACAGGCAACAATCGTCGCCATGGCGAGTCCGCCTTTGCGATGGCCGAGAAATGCATAGGAGGCCGTATACAATTCCTCTGACAATCCGGCTCGGGTCACCAGGTTGCCCATCAGGATGAATAGCGGAACGATGGACAGCGCATAAGAGAGACCGGTTTCGTAGGTCACGGCCCCAATCATGGCAAAGGCGGCGTGGGTGTTCACCATGTAGGAGAAGCCAACGAATCCGGTGAGGCCCATCGCATACGCAATGGGCAGGCGTGCAAGCGCGAGCGCCAGCATTGCAGCAAAGGCGATAAGAGCTTCAGTCATGTATTAGCCAGTTTGATTCGTTTTTGCGCCAAAAATATCATGCCAGGCGAGTAGGGCGATCAACGCCGCGGTCAGGAAAGTCATTGCGCTCATGTAATACACCAGCGGGTAGACGATGATCTCCAGGGTTGCAGTGGTATCGCCGGAGCTGGTCATTTCAACGGCTTTGAGCCACACGCGCCAGCCGATGACGCCGACACAGGTGATCGAGAGCAGATCGAGCAGCAGCAGTTGAATCACTCTCAGTCGTTTGGGGACAAAGTTCGCCAGCAGGTCTACCGTGACGTGCTCGCGGCGCAGGGTGACCAGTGGCAGGCTGACAAAGATAAGTGCGCCCATCGCCAACTCGGTAATCTCGAATGCGCCCGGAACCGGCATGTTGAGGAAGTAGCGGCCTATCACATCCGCGCAGGTCAACAGCATGATGAAAACCAGAATCAGAGCGGCAATCAGGCCGAACAGCCCGTCGGCCCACCGGATAAATCCGGCGAGGCGAGGGCTGTCCGAGTAGAGCAAGGGTGACGACACCAGTTATTTGCCGGCCGCCACTTTCGCGATTTCGGCGCGGAACTCCTTCATCAGGGCCGCACCATCGAGCCCTTTGCCCTTGATTTCGTTGTACCAGCTCGCTTCAATTGGAGCCGTCTTGGCTTTCAATGCAGCCACAAATTCAGGACTGGTTGTCTTCACATCAATCCCGGCCGCCTTCATCGCCACGACTCCCGCTGCGTCCGCCTTGTCCCAGCCTTTTCCTGCGAGGTGTGCAAAGTACTCACCCGACACTTTGTTGATAGCGTCCTGGTCTTCCTTGGGTAGCGCGTTGAATTTCGCCTGATTCATCATCATTGCGAAGCTGGTGTTGTACAGGCCGCCGGGCACCAGGCTGGCATTGCGAATCACTCCGGTCAGCTTGAAACCCTGAATGGATTCCGCCGGGAAGAAAATTCCATCGGCAACGCCGCTGTTGAGGATTTCGAAAGACTGCGGGGCCGGCTTCAGCAACGGGCTGGCACCGATAGCCTTGGCGACATCGTTCACTACGCCGCCGCCCACGCGAATTTTCTTTCCTTCCAGATCGGCGACGGAGTTCAGTGGGGTTTTGGTGGTGTACATGTGACCCGGGCCGTGCGAGAACACGGCGATGACTTTGACACCCTTGTGCTCGTCAAACTTTGCCAGATGCTTTTCATACATGCGCTGGTAAGCGACCGAGATCGACTCGGCGGAATCGCCAAGGAAACCGAATTCGGTCATTTTGGTCAGGACGAAGCGGCCGGGGGTGTAGCCGTGCACCGTAAAGGATGCATCGACAATGCCGTCCTTGACTGCGTCGAAGGTTCCTGGCGGCGCGACCGGAGCCTTGGGCAGGATGTTGAACTTCACGCGGCCATTGGTGGCCTTTTCGACAGCGTCGGTCCAGCCCATCAGGATGTCCGTAGTCAGCGGATGCTTTGGTGGCACCCAGGACGAGGCAGTGAGTACTGTGACGGCTTGCGCCGGCGTCCAGACCAGGGCACCGACGATCAGGGCAGCTGTGATGCTTGCAATCTTCTTCATTTGGATCCTCCTTTGGTGTGAGCGGACAATGTTATCAAGTGTTACTTATTTCATGTCCTGCAGGCGACATTGTGTAACAGATTAACTTGAAGTCAAGCGCTGGAACAATAGCGCTTGACTTCAGATGACACCGGCAGTGCACAGAAAATGAATATGGGATGTTTATCAGTAGGCTCGATGGCTCATGTGGTGGGCCCTAGCGGCATTTTCAGATCATTCCAGCCCCTTCAACTAAAGCATTCAGCAACTAGCAGTATCTCTGCCAGCGACGATGTTGTTTTGCTCCATTCTGGCGATTTCTCCGGTGGAATATCCGGCCTCCTCAAGCACTGCAACTGTGTGCTCGCCATACTTTGGAGGAAAGGAAAGTTCGCTGTGGCTAACCGCGCCATTAACGGCCTGTGGCTGCATGCGCACTGTTTTTCCATCGGGCATCTTCGTGGTCGTCAGGTGTCTGGCTACGGCGGGCATTTCGCGCACGGCCGGTATGTCGTGAATGGGGGCGCACGGAATCGTGGCTTTTGCAAAGTCGTCGGCGATTTCTGCCGTCGTGAACTGGTGGGTGACCGCTGCCATGTCGCGGTGAATGGCATCGCGTCCGGCACGCCGTCCTTCGTTGGTCGCGCGTAGTTCGTTGGCGACGGAAGCGAATTTCGGAATGGCAGTCAGGCGTCGCCATTGAACGTCGCTGCCGATTGCCGTGTAGATGAAACCATCGGCCGTGGGATACACCTTGGTCGGGATGAATTTTCGGTGTTCGTTGCCGCAGCGGGTGATTTCAGAGGGGTCGCAGTTGAAATCGAGCAGGGGCAGGGTGGTGATCAACCAGGAGGCCGCCGCCTGAAGCATCGATACATCAATTCGGCTGCCCTTGCCGGTTTCCGCGCGCTCCAGCAGCGCCATCATCACGTTGGCATACACCTCGTCGCCTGCCTTTAGATCGATCAACGGTACACCGGACAGTGTCGGCGGGCCGTCTGTCGGTCCGGTGAGTTCCATATAGCCGGCCATGGCCTGGATCACGGGATCGTATCCCGGTGCATCCGGGTATTCCGGACCCATTGCTGAAATCCCGGCCCAGATCAGGTCGGGTTTGACGGCGGACAGGCTCTCATAGTCGATTCCCAGTTGTGCATAGCGCTTCGGTACGGTATTGCAACAGAATACATCGACGTCGAGTTCAACAATGAGTCGACGCAGCAATTCCTGGCCTTCCGGATCCTTCAGGTTTATCGCAATGGCTTCCTTGCCGACATTTGGCGCAATGAAGTAACTGCGGCGGTCGTCGTCGGCGACTCGCTCGCCGATGTAGCGGTTCGGATCTCCTGGAAGCCCGCCACCGCTCGGTGTCGATTCGATGCGGATGACGCGCCAGCCGAGTTGGGCGAAGCGCAGCGTCGCATACGGAAGCGACAATGCCTGTTCCATCGAGAGCACGGTACGGCGCTTCATGACCAAAACCTTTTAGCCACAGAGGACACAGAGGGCACAGAGGGCACAGAGAAAACCAGGAACGGGAGAGCTTGCTTCTTTACGCACGCTTTTGCCTCCTCTGTGATCTCTGTGTCCTCTGTGGCTAGGCCTTTCGCTTTCATGCTCATTCGGCCTTCCACGGCTTCCAGTGCAGCTTGGGCGTTTGTCCATGAAGTGCGCGATAGACCTTTTCCGGGGTGAAAGGCAGTTCGAACATACGCACGCCTGTGGCATTGCAGATGGCGTTGGCGGTAGCTGCCGAGATACAGATCGAAGGCGCTTCGCCGACGCCCTTGGCGCCCTGCGGTCCTTCGCCATCCATTGACTCGATGAAAGCTATGTCCATTTCCGGAATCTCCGGGGCAGTCACCAGTTTGTAGTCGCGGAAATTCGGGTTCTTCATCTTGCCGTTTTCGATCATCAAGTCTTCGGTGAGCGCGTAACCCTGGCCCATGACGACACCACCTTCGATCTGACCTTCGATGCCGAGTCGGTTGAGCACCCGACCGACATCGTGCGCGCCGGTAACCTTGGTCATCTTGACGAGGCCGGTGTCGGTATCGACTTCGACTTCCACCACCTGGGTGCCCCAGGCATAGGCGGCGGAAACGTCTCCCTTGAATCCTTTGTCCTGATGCACGCTGGGAGGTTCGTAGTAGAAGGTAGTCATTACCAGTTCGGCCTTGTCCTGGAAGTGCAGGTTGCGCAGCAGCTTTGACAACTCGACTACGACCTCGCCACTGTCAGCCTTGATGATGCAGGCCCCGCGTAGGTCAAGGTCGTTCTCGGAGCAGTCGTACTTCTTTGCCGCCACGGCCAGAATTTTTTCCTTGGCCTTCTTTGCCGCACCGATGGCCGAGTTGCCGGCAATGAAGGTCGTGCGGCTGGCGTGAACGCCGACGTCCCAAGGGGTAATGGCCGTGTCATTATTGACTACCGTCACTGCTGAAATGGGCAAGCCCAGTTCCTCGCAGACCAGTTGTGAAAGGACGGTCTCGGAGCCTTGTCCAATTTCAGAGGCTCCGGTAATCAACGTCACATTGGCAAAATCGTCCATTTTGAGAATCGTGCCGCAGCCGTCCGAGGGATAAATCTTGGCGCCGCCCCCGACGTGCAGCATGGATGCCATCCCGATGCCGCGCTTGATGTTGCCCGGCTTGTCGCGATTTGCAGCGTTCTCTTTGGCTTTGTGTGAATAGTTGCTGCGTTGGGCCGCTGTATTGATGCAGTCCTTGAATCCGCAACTTTTGAAACTCATACCCTGGCCCGATGTCTCTCCCTTGTCCTGCGCGTTCTTGAGGCGGAATTCGAGAGGGTCCATGCCGATCGCCTCAGCCAGCATGTCCATGTGTTGCTCAATGGCGAAGGTGGCTTGCAGATTTCCGTAACCGCGGAACGATCCCGCATAGGGGTTGTTGGTGTACACCGCGGCCGTGTGATAGTCGCAGTGGGGTACACGATAGAGCGAGGAGAAGGTCTGCATCATCACGAAGGGCGTGGTCGCACCCCAGGATGTGTAGGCGCCATTGTCGTGCAGGGTATGCACCTGGCGGAAAGTCAGCGAGCCATCCTTCTTGCAGCCCGAGCGCAGTGTCAGCAGCACCGGTTGGCGCGTTGGCGAGGCGAGAAACTCTTCCTCGCGGGTGAACAACATCTTGACCGGCCTCTTGGCCGCACGGGCGAGATACAGGCAGATCACCTCGAAAGGATAGATGTCGAGCTTGGAACCAAAGCCGCCGCCGATGGGCGGCTGGATGATGCGAATGCGCGCCGGGTCCATGTTCAGGTACTCGGCGAACTCGCGTTTGTGCAGGAAAGGCACCTGAGTGTTCGAGTACATCAGCAGATTACCCGAGGCATCGAACTCGGCGATCATGCCCGACACGCCCATGCAGCAATGCGTCACGTAGTGCAGCTTGAAGGTATCTTCGATCACCACGTCGGAGTCGGCTTCGCCCTGGACCACGTCGCCATGGCCATAGTCGAAACGCATGGCGATATTGTCGGGTTTGCCCTTGTGGGCGATGGATACACCTTGTTTAAGGTGTTCATGGCCACCATCCGCGCCGTGTGGCTCCGGGTGGATCAGGATGGCATCCGGTTTGATCGCGTCTTCCGGGTTGGAAATGATCGGGAGATCCTCGTACTCGACCTTGATCAGCTTTAACGCCGCCTCGGCAATCTCCTCCGATTCGGCGGCGACGGCGGCGATTTCGTCGCGTTCGCTGCGAACACGGCCGACTTTCAGTGGAAAGTGATCTTTGGCGACACCGATCGGACGTTGATCCGGAATGTCGGCGGCCGTGATAACCACATGTACGCCGGGCAAGGCTTTTGCCGCCGAGGTGTCGATCGATTTGATCAGGGCATGAATCCGGTCGGAACGTAGAATTTTTCCGTAAAGCTGGCCTGACAAATCGATGTCGTGGATGTAGCGCGTCTTTCCGCTGGCCTTCTCCGGCGCATCCATTTTCGGAATCCGTTTTCCGATCAAGGAATCCGATTCGATGACTCTGGGTTTTTTTTCTGCAACGCTCATGGGGGTCCTTAACGTGAAAAAGCTCGTTCGGAGCGACGGTTGATAGTCGAGCGAAGCGAGCTGACCGATAGCCCCGCCCTGGGGCGGGGATGGGGGTGGGGGGCCTTCAATTCGTCTTTTACTTGTTTCATCATCAGGGGTGCCGGATCACTGCATGAAAGTCAGCTCGACGCGCTGCTCACCGATGCGATGGCGTCGACGATTTTCTTGTAGCCCGTGCATCGGCACAGGTTGCCTTCAATGCCACGTTTGATGCGATCCGTATCTCCGCCGCAACCGCCGCGAACCATGTGGTCCGCCTGCATGATCATTCCAGGAGTGCAGAAGCCGCACTGCACGGCACCGTGTTCGACGAAGGCCTCGCGCAGAGCATCGGCTTTGCCATCGTTGGCCAGTCCTTCGATCGTGGTGACGTTGCGGCCGTCGCAATCGACGGCGAACATCAAACAGGAGTTGAGCGATACACCATCGACCTGAACAGTGCAGGCGCCACACTCACCTTCGCCACATCCATACTTGGTGCCGGTCAGTCCAATGACGTCACGCAACATGGCGAGGGTGTTCATGGTGACATCTACAGCTACCCGTCGCTTGACGCCGTTCAGGGTGAATTCAATTTCATGCTTGAGCGACATGGCTGAGTATCCTCTTGGTGATGTTGTGAATCATTTCCTTGCGGTACCAGGCGGTTGCCCGAACGTCATTAATCGGCTGGACTTCATCGCGTGCGATCGCAGCGATTTGTTCAATGGAGGCTGCATCCAGGTGCCGACCCTCCAAAGCCTGCTCGGTAAGCGTGGCCCGTACCGGAGTCGGCGCCACCGCACCGAAAGCGACCCGTACATTGAGCAAGCAGCCTTTGTCGAAATTTCCCGCGATGCCAATGGAAATGGTCGAAATGTCCAGTGCCGGACGCGTACCGAGTTTGAAGAATCGCGATACGTGATTATCCCCCGGTAGCGGAATGCGCACACAGGTGACCAGTTCACACAGGGATCGGCGCGTTTTTCCGGGGCCGACGAAAAATGTGGACAGCGGCATGCTGTGCCGGTAAAGCTTGCTTTCCGGCATGGAGGCAAGTTCCACCGAAGCGTCCAATACCAGCAGCGGAATCAATGTGTCGCCTGCGGGCGAAGCGTTGCAGATATTGCCCCCCAGTGTGCCGGCATTGCGTATCTGGTCACTGGCGAAATGGTCACAGGCCTCAACCAGCACCGGCAGGTGTTTCTGCACCAGCGGATGCTGCATGATTTCGGTAATCGTGGTCAAACTTCCGATACGGATTTCACTCCCTTCGAGGGTGATTCCGGTCAGTTGCGGAATATGCCGGATGTTCATCAGCGTCTGTTTGATCTTGATCCGGCCGGCCTGACTTTGTGGCGTCAGGTCGGTACCGCCGGCGAGTATGGTCACGTCGCCGTCCTTGAGACACTCG